>NZ_JACNDU010000031.1:0-60924 GCF_017351735.1 Pseudomonas sp. FW300-N2A2
GGAATCAAAAGCGTACGTGCCCCCTGTAGGAGCCGGCTTGCCGGCGATAGCGGTGTGTCCGGCAACTAAATGTTGAAGATTAAACCGCTTTCGCCGGCAAGCCGGCTCCTACAGGAAATGAGGTCGCCTGTTACTCGATACCCACCTGATTGCGCCCATTGTTCTTCGCCAGATACAGCCCCTTGTCAGCCGCCGAGATCAATTGACGGCAATCGGCGCCCGGTTGCGGGGTCATGGTCGACAGGCCGATGCTGATGGTCAGGCTTGAGCCTTCGCTCGGTGAGATGTGCGGGATTTTCAGTGCCGCCACGGTCTGGCGCAGCTTTTCCGCGACCAGTCGCGCACCGCCCGGTGATGTATTGGGCAGGACCAGCGCGAATTCTTCACCGCCATAACGGGCCGGCAAGTCAGAAGGTCGGGCGCTGGCGTCGCGGATGGCCGTGGCGACTTTGCGCAGGGCTTCGTCGCCTTCGAGGTGGCCAAAGTTGTCGTTGTAGGACTTGAAGTAGTCCACATCGATCATCAGCAACGACAATTGGTTCTGGTCGCGCAAAGAACGTCGCCATTCCAGTTCCAGGTACTCGTCGAAGTGACGACGGTTCGACAGGCCGGTCAGGCCGTCCGAGTTCATCAGGCGTTGCAGCACCAGGTTGGTGTCGAGCAATTGCTGCTGGCTGACCCGCAACGCGCGGTACGCCGCGTCACGCTGCAGCAGGGTCATGTAGGAGCGCGAGTGATAGCGGATGCGCGCCACCAGTTCGATGTTGTCCGGCAGTTTGACCAGGTAATCATTGGCCCCGGCCGCGAATGCCGCGCTTTTGATCAGCGGGTCTTCCTTGGTCGACAGCACAATGATCGGAATGTCCTTGGTGGCCGGGTGATTGCGGTATTCGCGCACCAGGCTCAGGCCGTCGAGACCGGGCATGACCAGGTCCTGGAGGATCACCGTCGGCTTGATCCGGATCGCCTGCGCAATCGCCTGATGCGGGTCGGCGCAGAAGTGGAAGTCGATGTTTTCTTCATTCGACAACCCGCGGCGCACCGCTTCGCCGATCATGGCCTGATCGTCCACCAACAACACCATGGCGGCGTTTTCGTCGGTTTTGAAGCCGTCGAGCTGTAAGTCATTCATGTGCGGTCACCTGAGTACTGCCTGGGCCAGGATTGCTGCTGAGCATAGTCATTTGGCAAAAATCTCCAGCAATCGTGGCGCTATCTTGTCCAGCGGGCGAATTTCTACAGCGGCGTCGATGGCCGCTGCCGCTTTCGGCATGCCATACACCGCGCTGCTTTGTTGGTCCTGAGCGATGGTCAGGTAACCCTGTTGGCGCATGAGTTTAAGCCCCTGCGCGCCATCGCGTCCCATGCCGGTCAATAAAACACCCACGGCATCGCCATTCCAGTAACTGGCCACGCTCTCGAAAAACACATCGATCGAGGGCCGATAGATCTCGTTGACCGGCTCGGCGGTGTACGCCAGCGTGCCGTTTTTCAGCAAGCGGATATGGTGGTTGGTGCCGGCCAGCAGCACGGTGCCCGCCTGCGGTGGCTCGCCTTCCCGGGCCAGGCGCACGTTCAGGCCGCTGGCGCCGCTGAGCCATTCGGCCATACCGGCGGCGAACACCTGGTCCACGTGTTGCACCAGCACAATGGCGGCGGAAAAATTTATCGGCAGCCCCTTAAGCAGTATTTCCAGGGCTGCCGGCCCACCTGCGGAGGAACCGATGGCGATCAGCTTTTGCCGGGAACCTGAGTGGCGCAACGGGCCCGGCGCAGGTCGCACACGATTGCCCTTGTCGCCGATCAGCCAACCGATGTTGAGGATTTTGCGCAGCAGCGGTGCCGCTGCTTCCTGGGCATTGCCGGCACCGATTGCCGGCGTATCGACCACATCCAGAGCGCCGTGGCCCATGGCCTCGAACACCCGGTGCACGTTCTGCTGGCGGTCAACCGTGACGATCACGATGGCACACGGCGTCTCGGCCATGATTCGCCGCGTCGCCTCGACGCCATCCATCACCGGCATGATCAGGTCCATCAGGATCAGGTCCGGGGTGTTTTCCACGCAACGCTGCACGGCCTCGGCGCCGTTGCTGGCGACCCAGACCACCTGATGCTCCGGCTCAAACGCCAAGGCGCGACGCAGGGCCTCCACCGCCATGGGCATGTCGTTGACGATTGCGATTTTCATGCCCGCGCTCCTCCTATGAGCTCAACCACTGCATCAAGCAGGGCGTCGTCGTGAAAACTGGCTTTGGCTAGATAATAGTCGGCCCCGGCGTCCAGTCCACGACGACGGTCTTCTTCGCGATCCTTGTAGGACACCACCATCACCGGCAGCGATTGCAGGCGGTTGTCACGGCGCAACAAAGACACCAGTTCGATACCGTCCATGCGCGGCATATCGATGTCGGTGATCAGCAGATCGAAATCCTCGGAACGCAGGGCATTCCAGCCATCCATACCGTCCACCGCCACTGCCACGTCGTAGCCGCGATTGAGCAACAGTTTGCGTTGCAACTCGCGGACGGTCAGCGAGTCGTCGACCACCAGAACCCGTTTGCGCGCGGCTTCGGCCGCCTGATTGCTGTGGCGGGCAATCCGCTCCAGACGCCCGGTATTGAGCAGTTTGTCCACCGATCGCAACATGTCTTCGACGTCGACGATCAGCACCACCGAACCGTCGTCGAGCAGCGCGCCTGCGGAAATGTCCTGCACTTTGCCCAGACGCTCGTCCAGCGGCAAGACCACCAGCGTGCGCTCGCCGACAAACCGCTCGACCGCCACACCGTAGATCGCATCGCGCTCGCGGATGACCACGACCTTGAGGGTTTGCTGATTGTTGGTGCTCGCCGGACGCTGAAGTAATTGGCTGGCCGCAACCAACCCGACATGCCGGCCTTCGTACCAGAAATGCTGACGGCCTTCGACCTGCACGATGTCCGCCGGCTCCAGGTCGCACATGCGCTCGATGTGGGCCAGCGGAAACGCATACGCCTCTTCGCCGACCTCCACCACCAGGCTGCGCACCACCGACAGGGTCAGCGGCACTTCGAGATGGAAGCGGCTGCCCTCGCCCGCCGTCTGCTCCAGCACCACCGCGCCGCGCAACTGGCGGACCATGTGCTGAACCGCGTCGAGGCCGACGCCACGTCCGGACACTTCAGTGACCGCGTCGCGCAGGCTGAAACCCGGCAGGAACAGGAACGTCAGCAACTCCTCTTCGCTCAACTGCGCGGCGGTGTCGGCCGGGGACAACTGACGTTCGATGATGCTGCGGCGGACCTTTTCCAGGTCGACGCCGTTGCCGTCATCGCTCAGTTCCAGCATCAGCAGACCGGCCTGATGCGAGGCGCGCAGGCGGATCACACCTTCTTCCGGTTTACCGGCCAGTAGCCGTTGCTCCGGGGATTCGATGCCGTGGTCGACGGCGTTGCGCAGCAGGTGCGTCAGCGGCGCTTCGAGTTTTTCCAGGACGTCGCGATCGACCTGGGTTTTCTCGCCCTCGATCTCCAGACGCACCTGTTTACCGAGGCTGCGCCCCAGGTCGCGGACCATGCGTACTTGCCCGCTCAGCACATCGGCAAACGGCCGCATGCGACAGGCCAGCGCGGTGTCGTACAGGACTTGCGCACGTTGACTGGCCTGCCAGGCGAACTCGTCCAGCTCGGCGTTTTTTTCCACCAGCAATTGCTGGGATTCCGCCAGCAACCGACGCGCATCGTCGAGGGCTTCCCGGGCTTCCAGGCTCAAGGTCTGATCCTTGAGATGGACATTGAGGTTTTCCAGCGCCCGCAGGCCGTTGTTCTGCATGCGCTTGAGGCGTTGCATGGTGGCCAGGTGCGGTTTGAGCCGCAGGGTTTCCACCAGGGATTTGCTCGACAGGTCGAGCAGGCTGTTCAAGCGTTCGGCCGTAACGCGCAATACGCGCTCGCCACTTTCGGTGGTGCGTTTGGTCTTGGGCGAGGGCTCGGCGGCAGCTGCCGAAGGGGCTTGCGTGGCGGCCGGCATGGGCGACTCAACCGTGGCCGTCGGCGGCTCCAGCTGCAGTTCTGCCATCGGCGGCGCGATGGGGGCAACCGTCGCCATGTGAACAAGCAGCCGTCCCATCAAGACGACATAAGCTTCGATATCCGCAGGCGCCGGTGCGTTGTTCGGCGTCGCGATGCGCATCAGCAAATCGGTGCCCTGCAGCAAGGCATCAATGTGCTCTGGCCGCAGATACAACCGGCCTTCCTGGGCGCTGACCAGGTAATCTTCCATCACATGGGCAACGCTGACGCCGGCATCGACGCCGACAATTCGCGCCGCGCCTTTGAGCGAGTGAGCCGCGCGCATGCACGATTCAAGGTAATCGGCCTGGGTCGGATCGCGTTCAAGCGCCAGCAGCCCCGTGCTCAACACCAGGGTCTGGGCCTCGGCTTCGAGGCTGAACAGTTCCAGCAAAGAGGCGTCGCGCATTTGCTCGGGGGTCATGTGAGGCTCCGGGTCACGGCGGACAGCAGCTGTTCTTCATCCAGCCAACGCAGGCTGCGACCTTTGAATTGCAATACGCCACGGGTGTATTTGGCGCTGGCCTGCGTACCGGAACGCGATGCGGCCTCAAGGAGGCGCTCGTCGATGGCATGGATCCCGTCGACTTCGTCCACCGGCACCACCACCGGCCCGCCGTGGGCCGCGATGATCAACATGCGCGGCATCACGCGCGCACCAGGCGCCACGCTGCTCACGCCGTCGAGCCCGAGCAGTTCCACCAACGACAGGCACGCCACCAGCGCGCCGCGCACATTCGCCACGCCAAGCAAGGCCCGGGAGCGCTGGTGCGGCAGGGAATGAATCGCTTGCAGCGGCGCCACTTCCACCAGGCTGCGGGTGGCCAGGCCCAACCATTCTTCGCCGAGGCGGAACATCAACAGCGAGCGGGTATTCACCTCGCTTTCGAGCGCGACCGAGACTTGCCCGCGGTCTTCCTGTTGCAACGCATAGCGGTCGAGCAAACGCGTAGCGGCCGCCGAGTACACCGCGCAATTGCGGCAATGAATGTGTTCGATCAGCAGCGGGCAGGACTTGTCGCCGTGGATACCGATACGGTTCCAGCAATCGTCGATGGCCTGGGCATCTTCATGGGTGAGGCTAAAGCTGTCGGCGGCATTCATCGTTTGCGCTCACTGTCTGCGCGCTCGCTGCGGGCGGCGCGGTCCTGCAATCGTTTGGCGCCCGCCGTGTCGCCCTGTGATTGCAGCAAGGCCGCCAGGTGCATCAACGCGTCGGGATGTTGCGGTTCGAGGTACAACGCCTTGCGATAAAAGCCCTGGGCTTCGAGAGCGCTGCCGGCGACATCGCTGAGCAGTCCCAGCCAGTAAAACACCTGGGCTACCGGTTCATGGCTGCGCAAATAACTTTCGCACGCGGCGCGGGCTTCGGCGCTTTTGCCTTCATTGGCCAGTGCGGCGATGTTTGCCAGCAACGTAGCGGCGTCGGGACTGGCGGCTTTTGCCGCCACCGGCAGCGGCGTCACTGTTGCGAAGGGCCGCAGGCGTACCGGTGCCGGCGTGACGCTGCGCACCGGTTGGTGCACTGGCAACGGCGTCGGCACGAAGGCCGCAAAAGGCTCGGGCTCTGGCGCGCTTTGGCGACTGAACGCAAAAGATTGAGGGATACCAATCGAACGCATGCCCAGGCGCCCCAGCAAACTGCCCTCGGCAGGGCCGATAAACAGCACGCCCTCGACATGGGTCAGGCGCTTGAGCACTTCGAACACCTGTTGTTGCGTCGGCTGATCGAAATAGATCAGCAGGTTGCGGCAGAACACGAAGTCATAAGGCGATTCGTTGGCCAGCAACGACGGATCCAGCAGATTGCCGACCTGTAAACGCACCTGTTCCAGCACGCGCTCGCTGAGGCGATAGGACTCGTCCTCGGCAGTGAAATGCCGCTCGCGAAACGCGATGTCCTGGCCGCGAAACGAATTCTTGCCGTACTGCGCGCGCCTGGCTTTCTCCACCGACAGCGGGCTGACGTCCATGCCTTCGACTTTGAATTGATGCGGTTTGAACCCGGCATCGAGCAAGGCCATGGCAATGGAATAGGGTTCTTCACCGGTGGAACACGGCAGGCTGAGGATTCGCAGCGCGCGCATGTTGTTGATATCGGTCAGGCGCTTGGCCGCCAGTTTTGCCAGGGCGGCGAAGGATTCCGGGTAACGGAAAAACCAGGTTTCGGGAACGATCACCGCTTCGATCAGCGCTTGCTGCTCATCCTGCGAGCCCTGCAAGGTGTGCCAATACTCATCGGCCGTCAGCGCGTTGGACGCCGTGCTGCGCTGGCGCACCGCTCGTTCGATGATCGCCGGGCCCACCGAGGTGACGTCGAGGCCGATGCGCTCTTTTAGGAAATCGAAAAACCGCTGATCGCTGCTCATGGCTGCACCTCAAGCTGCGCCAGGTCCAGCGGGGGTGACGGAAACAGCAGCGCCCGAACTTGCTCGTCCAGCAGATCGGCGACGCGCACCCATTGCAGCAAACCTTGCGCGTCTTCACGCACCGGTCCGAGGTACGGCGCCTGGCGATTATCCAGGCCATAGGGTTGAAAGTCCGCCGGGTTGCAGCGCAGCGTGTCAGTGGCCTGCTCCAGGATCAGCCCGAGCAATTGCGCCTCGGCGGTTTCATCCGCACGGTAATTGACCAGCACCAGGCGCGTGCTGGTACGCGCCTGGGCCGGTTCGCCAAAGGTCAGCGCACTGAGGTCGATTACCGGCACTACCGCGCCGCGATAGGCGAACACCCCGGCGACCCAGTCCGGCGCGCGGGGTATCGGCTTCAACGGCAGGCGCGGCAGCACTTCCGCCACTTCGATCGCTTGCAAGGCATAGCGCTCGCTGCCGATGCGAAACACCAGAAACAATGCATGCATCGCCGGCTTCACGGCGGTGCGTTTGGCCGTGAGTTCGCTCATCAGACTTTGAATCGCGAAACGCCGCCGCGCAGCCCGACGGCCACCTGGCTCAGTTCGTCGATGGCAAAACTGGCCTGACGCAAGGACTCGACGGTCTGGCTGCTGGCATCGCCCAACTGCACCAGTGCATGGTTGATCTGCTCGGCGCCGGTGGCCTGGGCCTGCATGCCTTCGTTGACCATCAACACCCGCGGCGCCAGCGCCTGAACCTGATGGATGATCTGCGACAACTGCTCGCCGACCTGCTGCACCTCGGACATGCCGCGACGCACTTCTTCAGAGAACTTGTCCATGCCCATGACCCCGGCCGACACCGCCGACTGGATCTCGCGCACCATCTGTTCGATGTCGTACGTGGCCACGGCGGTCTGGTCCGCCAGGCGCCGCACTTCGGTGGCAACCACAGCAAATCCACGACCGTATTCACCGGCCTTCTCGGCTTCGATGGCAGCGTTCAGCGACAGCAGGTTGGTCTGGTCCGCGACCTTGACGATGGTCACCACCACTTGATTGATGTTGCCGGCCTTCTCGTTGAGGATCGCCAGTTTGGCGTTGACCAGATCCGCGGCGCCCATCACCGAGTGCATGGTCTCTTCCATTCGCGCCAGGCCCTGCTGCCCGGAACCGGCAGCCACCGAGGCCTGATCGGCAGCGGTGGAGACTTCGGTCATGGTCCGCACCAGGTCACGCGAGGTGGCGGCGATTTCACGGGAAGTGGCACCGATTTCGGTGGTGGTGGCGGCGGTTTCAGTAGCAGTGGCTTGCTGCTGTTTGGAGGTGGCGGCGATTTCGGTCACGGACGTGGTGACCTGCACCGACGAGCGCTGCGCCTGAGACACCAACGAAGTGAGCTCGGCCATCATGTCGTTGAAGCCCGTTTCCACGGCGCCGAATTCGTCCTTGCGCTCCAGGTTCAAGCGGCCGCTGAGGTCGCCGGTACGCATGACTTCGAGGATCTGCACGATGCGGTTCATGGGCGCCATGATCGCGCGCATCAGCAGCAGGCCGCAGAGACCGGCGGCCAATACCGCCACCAGCAGGGAAATGCCCATGATGACTTTCGCGGTGAACACCGCATCATCAATGTAGGCCATGTCCTGATCCGCCACGGCTTTGTTTTCGCGCAGGATGTCATTGAGCTTCATGCGCCCCGCCGTCCAGGTCGGGGTCAGTTGTTCATTGAACAACTTGATGGCCTCGGCTTCCTGATTGCGCTTATGCAAGTCGAGCACTGCGGCCAGGATCTTGCCGTAATTCTCATGGAATTTTTCGAAGGCTGCGAATTCGAGCTTGTCTTCATCCGTGGTGACGGTGGCGCGATAGCTATTCATCGCGTCCTGCACGCGTGCTTCAAAATTCTTGAAGTCTGCGGCGTCCTCGGCACTGATGCCCTGCCCTTCCTTCAAGCCCAGCATTTCCTGGGTCTGGAGATAGCTGTCGACCCAGGCACCACGAATCATCGAGCTGTAATACACCCCGGGGAGCGCGTCGTCACGAACGCTGACTTCGCTGGCCTCGATCTTCAACAGCCGGGAATACGAGACGACGACCATCAGCAACATGATGGCGATAATTACCGCAAAGCTCGCCAAAATGCGTTGGCGCAACGTCCAGTTCTTCACAGTCAGTCCTCGGGGCCATTTCAAATGCTGCGCAGTATAGCCGAGGGCGGTGTTTCATTTATAAGACGGATGCGCGGCGGCTCACATCTCGGCGAATGAGGGTTGTGGCGGGGCTGAAAAGGCTATCGCCAGCAAGCCGGCTCCTACAGGTGATCGGTGTCGGGCACGAATGTTGTGCGCACCGATATTCCCTTGTAGGAGCTGGCTTGCCGGCGATGGCGGCCTTGAGGGCGGTGCAGGATTTTAGGGCCTCATCGCCAGCAAGCTGGCTCCTACAGGTGGTCGGCGTCGGGCATGCATGCTGTGCGCACCGCAGTTCCCTTGTAGGAGCTGGCTTGCCGGCGATGGCGGCCTTGAGGGCGGTGCAGGATTTTAGGGCCTCATCGCCGGCAAGCCGGCTCCTACAGGTGGTCGGCGTTGGGCACGAATGTTGTGCGCACCGAAACGCCCTTGTAGGAGCTGGCTTGCCGGCGATGGCGGCCTTGAGGGCGGGGCAGGATTTTAGGGCCTCATCGCCAGCAAGCCGGCTCCTACAGGTGGTCGGTGTCGGGCACGAGTGTTGTGCGCACCGAAGTTCCCTTGTAGGAGCCGGCTTGCCGGCGATGGCGGTCTAGGGAGCGAAACAGGATTTGAAGCCGGTTTCTACATGGAAGCCTGGCGTACCTGTTTTTCCAGCTCGGCCTTCAACGCCGGCTCAAGCTTGAGTTGGCGCGCCAGTTCGTCCAGGTAAGACTTCTCCATGAAGTTCTCCTCGTCCACCAGCATCACGCTCGCGATGTACATCTCGGCCGCCATTTCCGGGGTGCTGGCGGCGCGCGCAACATCGGTTGGATCGAGGGGTTTGTTCAGTTCGGCGTGCAGCCAGTGTTGCAGTTCCTGATCGTTATCGAGCTTGGTGAACTCGCCTTCGATCAACGCACGTTCGCGCTCGTCGACATGACCGTCAGCCTTGGCCGCCGCCACCAGCGCCTTGAGAATCGCCTGGCTGTGTTGCTCGACCTGCGCCGTCGGCACGCGGTCCACGGTTTGCGGTTCTTGCTTCGGTGCAGTGCCCTGCTGGGCCTGCCAGTTGCCGTAAGCCTTGTAGGCAATCACGCCCAATGCCGCGAGGCCGCCGTAGACAGCGACTTTGCCGCCGACTTTGCGAGCCTTCTTGTTACCCATCAACAGGCCCATCGCGCCAGCGGCCAATGCACCGCCACCCGCGCCTGACAACAAACTGCCAAGGCCACCCGAACCACCGCCACCACCGAGCAATCCGCCCAATCCACCGCTGGACGCCTTGTTCTGCGCGCCACCGGTCTTGTTCTGCAACAGGTCCTGGCCGGATTTGAGTAATTGATCGAGCAATCCACGGGTATTCATTCTTGCCGCCTCCACAAAAGGGGTTAACCGGACACATAAGGCCACCAGCCTAGATCGAAAGTGCCCGGCCCTTCCCGGCGAGAGTGCTTCCAGATGTTGCTCACCTTCTGTGACGCTAAAAAGCCCATCGATTAAAAAGATATACACTCAAGCGAATCTATAAAAACCGCCCACCGGGTACTTCTTCATGATGACTTTGCGTCAAATTCGTCATTTCATCGCCGTGGCCGAGACCGGCTCGATCTCTGCCGCCGCGCAAACCGCGTTCATTTCCCAATCGACATTGACCCTGGCCATCCAGCAACTGGAGCAGGAAATCGGCGTCGGGCTGTTCAACCGCCATGCCAAGGGCATGACGCTGACCCACCAGGGCCATCAGTTCCTACGCCAGGCACACCTGATTCTGGCAACGGTGGACAACGCCAAACGCAGCCTGCAACAAAGCACCGATCAGGTCGCCGGGCAGTTGATCGTCGGTGTAACCAGTCTCGTCGCCGGTTATTACCTCGCGGACCTGCTCACCCGCTTTCAACGCGCCTACCCCAACGTCGAGATCCGCGTGATGGAGGACGAACGCCCGTACATCGAGCATTTGCTGGTCAGCGGCGAAATCGATGTCGGTGTGCTGATCCTCTCCAACCTCGAAGACCGCCACGCCCTGCAAACCGAAGTACTCACCCATTCGCCCCACCGTTTATGGCTGCCGGCCCAGCATCCGCTGCTGGAACACGACAGCATCAATCTGGCCGACGTCGCCCGTGAGCCGCTGATTCAACTGAACGTTGATGAAATGGACCGCAACGCCCAGCGCATGTGGTCGGCAGCATCGCTTCAACCGCGCATCACCCTTAAAACCGCCTCCACTGAAGCGGTACGAAGCCTGGTGGCCGCCGGATTGGGCGTGTCTATCCAGCCCGACATGACCTATCGCCCCTGGTCATTGGAGGGCGACATCATCGAAGCGCGGCCGATTGCCGACCTGAGCCAGACCCTCGACGTCGGCCTGGCCTGGCGCCGCGGCACGGCGCGTCCGGCACTGGTCGACCCGTTCCTGACCGTCGCGCGCGAGCAGCCCCACGGCGGGCGCAAGCCATCTATTTAATCGAACGCCACCTTCAGTATTTAGTATTTGTCGACCTCGGATCCGGGCACTAGTCTTGGAACATCTATAAGACGGCCGGGCCCCAGTCACAGGGAGCAGCATGGCCACACAAGAAAAGAGAACCCGAAAAATGGCTGGCGCGCAGACCCCGTTGTTCACCGCGTTGTTGATCGATGGCGAACTGGTCGCGGGTCAGGGTTTTGTCGAACCAATCCTCAACCCGGCCACCGGTGAAGTGCTGACGCACATTGCCGAAGCCAGCACCGAGCAAGTCGAAGCCGCGATCCTCGCCGCGCACCGCGCGTTCGCCAGTTGGTCGCGGACCACGCCGCAGCAGCGCTCGAACCTGCTGCTGGACATCGCCAATGCCATCGAAAAACAAGCCGACCTGCTCGCCCGCCTCGAATCCCTGAACTGCGGCAAACCGTTGCACCTGGCGCGTCAGGACGACTTGAGCGCGACGGTCGACGTGTTCCGCTTTTTCGCCGGCGCGGTGCGCTGCCAGACCGGCCAGCTCAGCGGCGAGTACCTGCCGGGCTACACCAGCATGGTGCGCCGCGATCCGATTGGCGTGGTCGCCTCGATTGCACCGTGGAACTACCCGATCATGATGGCCGCGTGGAAAATCGCCCCGGCCCTCGCTGCCGGTAACACGCTGGTGTTCAAGCCTTCCGAGCACACGCCGCTGTCGATCCTGGCCCTGGCGCCCGCGCTGGCCGAAATCCTCCCACGCGGCGTGATCAACATCATTTGCGGCGGCGGTGAAGGCGTGGGCAGCCACTTGGTCAGCCACCCGAAAATCCGCATGGTGTCGCTGACCGGCGATATCGTCACCGGGCAAAAAATCCTCCAGGCCGCAGCGAAAACCCTGAAGCGCACGCACCTCGAACTCGGCGGCAAGGCCCCGGTGATCGTCTGCAACGATGCCGACATTCAGGCGGTAGTCGAAGGCGTGCGCACGTACGGTTACTACAACGCCGGCCAGGATTGCACCGCCGCTTGCCGCATTTATGCCCAGGCCGGCATTCATGATCGCCTGGTGGCCGAACTCGGCGCGGCGGTCAGCAGCCTGCGCTTCGCTGGTAAACGCGATGCCGACAACGAAATCGGGCCGCTGATCAGCACCCGCCAGCGCGACCGCGTGGCCAGTTTCGTCGAACGCGCCCTGGGTCAACCGCACATCGAGCGCGTGACCGGCGCGGCCGTGCATTCCGGTGCCGGCTTCTATTACCAACCGACGCTGCTGGCCGGCTGCAAGCAGAGCGATGAAATCGTCCAGCGCGAAGTGTTCGGGCCGGTGGTCACCGTGACCCGCTTCGATGGGCTCGAACAAGCCGTGGACTGGGCCAACGATTCGGAATACGGCCTGGCTTCCTCGATCTGGACCCAGAACCTGGACAAGGCGATGCAGGTCGCCGCGCGCTTGCAGTACGGCTGCACCTGGATCAACAGCCATTTCATGCTGGTCAGCGAAATGCCCCATGGCGGCCTGAAACGCTCGGGCTACGGCAAAGACCTGTCCAGCGATTCGCTTCAGGACTACAGCGTGGTGCGGCACATCATGGCGCGCCACGGACAGCATTTATAAAAGCGCACTACGCTAACAATTAGCCGTAAAGGCATTAGCGCAGAAACGCTGGAACACCGCGAATTCCTTGTAGGAGCCGGCTTGCCGGCGAAGGCGTCCGAAAGGACATCGCAAGGCTTAAAGGCCTCTTCGCCAGCAAGCCGGCTCCTACAGGATCGTGTTTACAACGCTGAACCACGTTCAAAACTGCCCCGACCATAATTTAAAGAAGAGGGAATTCCCATGTTCGTGCACAAGACCGCACTGCTCAGTGCAATCACCACAGCGCTGTTGGCCAGCGCCAGTATCCAGGCCGCCGAACCGCTGAAAGCCGTCGGTGCCGGCGAAGGTCAGCTGGATATCGTGGCTTGGCCCGGCTACATCGAACGTGGCGAAAGCGACAAGGCCTACGACTGGGTGACCAGTTTCGAGAAGGAAACCGGCTGCAAGGTCAACGTCAAAACAGCCGCCACTTCCGATGAGATGGTCAGCCTGATGTCCAAGGGCGGTTACGACCTGGTGACCGCATCGGGCGACGCGTCGCTGCGGTTGATCGTTGGCAAACGCGTGCAGCCGATCAACACCGCGTTGATTCCGAACTGGAAGAACATCGACCCGCGCCTGAAGGATGGCCAGTGGTACGTCGTCAACAAACAAACCTACGGCACCCCGTATCAGTGGGGCCCGAACGTGTTGATGTACAACACCAACGTCTTCAAGACCGCCCCGGACAGCTGGGGCGTGGTGTTCGAGGAACAGAACCTGCCGGACGGCAAGTCCAACAAGGGCCGGGTCCAGGCCTACGACGGTCCGATCTACATCGCCGATGCAGCGCTCTATCTCAAGGCGAAACGGCCGGAACTGGGGATCAAGGACCCGTACCAGCTCAACGAAGAACAATACAAGGCCGCGCTGGACCTGCTTCGCAAGCAGCAGCCTCTGATCCACCGCTACTGGCATGACGCGACCGTGCAGATGAGTGACGTCAAGAACGAAGGCGTCGTGGCGTCCAGCACCTGGGGCTACATGGTCAACGGCCTGGTGGCGGACAAGCAGCCAGTGGCCTCGGTCATTCCGAAAGAAGGCGCAACGGGCTGGGCCGACACCACCATGCTGCACGCCGACGCCAAGCACCCGAACTGCGCTTACAAGTGGATGGACCATTCGCTGCAACCGAAAGTCCAGGGTGACCTGGCCGCCTGGTTCGGTTCGTTGCCGTCGGTTCCGGCGGGGTGCAAAGAGAGCGAATTGCTCGGTGCCGAAGGCTGCAAGACCAACGGTTTCGACCAGTTCGACAAGATCGCCTTCTGGAAAACCCCGCAGGCTGAAGGCGGCAAGTTCGTGCCGTACAGCCGCTGGACCCAGGACTACATCGCGATCATGGGCGGTCGCTGACGCCTGAAGGTCCTTCGGACCTTATCGCCGGCCAGCCGGCTCCTACGAAGTACGCGTCCCCCCCTGTAGGAGCTGGCTTGCCAGCGATGCTTTTCAGATTTGATATTTCGGAGCACCGCACCATGACGCTTGCAGTCCAGTTCACCAACGTTTCCCGTCTGTTCGGCGAAGTGAAAGCCGTAGACCGGGTTTCCATCGACATCCAGGACGGCGAGTTCTTCTCCATGCTGGGCCCTTCCGGCTCGGGCAAAACCACGTGTTTGCGCCTGATCGCCGGTTTCGAACAACCGAGCGCAGGCTCGATCCGGATTCACGGCAATGAAGCCGCCGGGCTGCCGCCGTATGAGCGTGACGTCAACACGGTGTTTCAGGATTACGCCCTGTTCCCGCACATGAACGTACTCGACAACGTCGCCTACGGTTTGAAAGTCAAAGGCGTCGGCAAAGCTGAACGCCAGAAACGCGCTGAAGAAGCCCTCGACATGGTCGCCCTCGGCGGCTACGGCGCACGCAAACCGGTGCAACTGTCGGGCGGTCAGCGCCAGCGTGTGGCCCTGGCCCGCGCATTGGTCAATCGCCCTCGGGTGCTGCTGCTCGACGAACCGCTGGGCGCCCTCGACTTGAAGCTTCGCGAGCAAATGCAGAGCGAGCTGAAAAAGCTGCAACGCCAGCTCGGCATCACCTTCATCTTCGTCACCCACGACCAGACCGAAGCGCTGTCGATGTCTGACCGTGTGGCCGTCTTCAACAAGGGTCGCATCGAGCAGGTCGACACGCCGCGCAACCTCTACATGAAACCGGCGACCACCTTTGTCGCGGAATTCGTCGGCACCTCCAACGTGATTCGCGGCGATCTGGCGCAGCAGCTCAGCGGCAATCCGCAGCCGTTTTCGATTCGCCCGGAACACGTGCGTTTCGCCGACGGCCCGTTGGCCAGCCACGAAATCGAAGTCAGTGGTTTGCTCCACGACGTTCAGTACCAGGGCAGCGCCACCCGTTATGAACTGAAGCTGGAAAACGGCCAGACCCTGAACATCAGCCAGGCCAACAATCAATGGCTGGACGTCAGCGCGCAACATCAGACCGGGCAACGCATCAGCGCACGCTGGGCACGGGAAGCGATGATCCCGCTGCACGACACCGTTGCCGGCGGGGTGTGAGATGACCAGCGTGGCTCTCCCTCAATCCCCGGCCAGCGGTTCGCCGCTGCGCAGGTTTTCCAACCTGCTGTATCGCCGGCCGAACTTTTACCTGTCGCTGCTGCTGGTGCCGCCGCTGTTGTGGTTCGGCGCGATCTACCTCGGTTCGCTACTGGTGCTGTTGTGGCAAGGTTTCTACACCTTCGACGACTTCACCATGGCGGTCACGCCCGACCTGACCCTGGCGAACTTCACCGCGCTGTTCCAGCCGTCGAACTTCGACATCATTCTGCGCACCCTGAGCATGGCCGTCGTGGTGTCGATTGCCAGCGCCATTGTCGCGTTCCCGATTGCCTACTACATGGCGCGCTACACCACCGGCAAGACCAAGGCGTTTTTCTACATCGCGGTGATGATGCCGATGTGGGCCAGTTACATCGTCAAGGCGTATGCGTGGACGTTGCTGCTGGCCAAGGGCGGCGTGGCACAGTGGTTCGTTCAACACCTGGGACTGGAGCCTGTCTTGCAGTTTGTGCTGGGCATTCCGGGCGTGGGCGGCAGCACCTTGTCGACCTCGCACCTGGGGCGCTTCATGGTGTTCGTCTACATCTGGCTGCCATTCATGATCCTGCCGATTCAGGCCTCGCTGGAACGTCTGCCGCCGTCGTTGCTGCAAGCCTCCGCCGACCTCGGCGCCAAGCCGCGCCAGACCTTTATGCAAGTGATTCTGCCGTTGTCGATTCCGGGCATCGCCGCCGGGTCGATCTTCACGTTTTCGCTGACCCTGGGCGACTTCATCGTGCCGCAACTGGTGGGCCCGCCGGGGTACTTCGTCGGCAGCATGGTGTACGCCCAACAAGGCGCGATCGGCAACATGCCAATGGCCGCGGCGTTCACGCTGGTGCCGATTGTGTTGATCGCCATTTACCTGACCATCGTCAAACGACTGGGGGCCTTCGATGCACTCTGAGAAAGCATCTTTGGGTCTGCGCATCGCAGCCTGGGGCGGGTTGGTGTTTCTGCACTTCCCGATCCTGATCATCTTCCTCTACGCGTTCAACACCGAAGACGCGGCGTTCAGCTTTCCACCCAAAGGTTTCACTCTGAAGTGGATCGGCGTGGCGTTCGCGCGGCCGGATGTACTGGAAGCGATCAAGCTGTCGCTGCAGATCGCCTCCGTCGCGACGTTGATCGCGTTGGTGCTCGGCACGCTGGCGTCGGCGGCGTTGTACCGGCGAGATTTCTTCGGCAAGCAAGGCATCTCGCTGATGCTGATTTTGCCGATCGCGTTGCCGGGGATCATCACCGGGATCGCGCTGTTGGCGACCTTCAAGACGCTAGGCATCGAGCCGGGGATGTTCACCATCATCGTCGGCCACGCGACCTTCTGTGTGGTGATCGTCTACAACAACGTCATCGCCCGGTTGCGCCGCACTTCACACAGTTTGATCGAAGCCTCGATGGACCTCGGCGCCGATGGCTGGCAGACCTTCCGCTACATCGTCCTGCCGAACCTCGGCTCGGCGTTGCTGGCCGGCGGCATGCTCGCGTTTGCGCTGTCGTTCGACGAAATCATCGTCACCACCTTCACCGCCGGCCATGAACGCACCCTGCCGCTGTGGCTGCTCAACCAGCTCAGCCGCCCACGGGACGTGCCGGTGACCAACGTCGTCGCAATGCTGGTGATGATGGTGACCATGCTGCCGATTCTCGGCGCCTATTACCTGACCCGTGGTGGTGAAAGCGTGGCGGGAAGTGGCGGGAAGTAACGAACAACTCAATATCCACTGTAGAAACCGAATCCTGTGTAGGAGCGAGGCTTGCCCGCGAAGGCGTCCTCGAGAGCGCCAAAAGCTTCGCGGGCAAGCCTCGCTCCTACACAGGATCCGGTTTCGGCAGAAAAATAATAGCTTCAAAGAGGACAACGCCATGCAAACCAAACTCTTGATCAACGGCCAACTGCTCGACGGCGAAGGCCCCGCCCAACCGGTGTTCAACCCGGCCCTCGGTCGTGTGCTGGTGGAAATCAACGAAGCCAGCGAAGCCCAGGTCGACGCTGCCGTACGCGCTGCCGATGCCGCGTTCGAAAGCTGGTCGCACACCCCGCCGAAAGAGCGCTCGCTGTTACTGCTCAAACTCGCCGACGCCATCGAAGCCCATGGCGAAGAGCTGGCCAAACTCGAATCCGACAACTGCGGCAAACCCTACAGCGCTGCGCTGAACGACGAGATCCCGGCGATTGCCGACGTGTTCCGTTTCTTCGCCGGCGCCAGCCGCTGCATGAGCGGTTCGGCAGGCGGTGAATACCTGGCCGGGCACACCTCGATGATCCGCCGCGACCCGGTGGGCGTGATCGCCTCCATCGCGCCGTGGAACTACCCGTTGATGATGGTCGCCTGGAAAATCGCCCCGGCCCTCGCCGCCGGTAATACCGTGGTGCTCAAGCCGTCGGAACAAACCCCGCTGACCGCGCTGCGCCTGGCACAACTGGCGTCGGAAATCTTCCCAGCCGGCGTACTCAACCTGGTATTCGGCCGTGGTCCTACCGTAGGCAGCCCGCTGGTCACCCACCCTAAAGTGCGCATGGTGTCGCTGACCGGCTCCATCGCCACTGGCTCGAACATCATTTCCAGCACCGCCGCCAGCGTCAAACGCATGCACATGGAACTGGGCGGCAAGGCCCCGGTGATCATCTTCGACGACGCCGACATTGATGCCGCCGTGGAAGGCATTCGCACCTTCGGTTTCTACAACGCCGGCCAGGACTGCACCGCCGCGTGCCGCATCTACGCACAGGCCGGCATCTACGAAAAATTCGTCGAGAAGCTCGGCGCGGCAGTCAGCAGCATCAAGTACGGCGTGCAGGATGATCCGTCGACCGAACTTGGCCCGCTGATCACCGCGCAGCATCGCGACCGGGTAGCCGGGTTCGTCGACCGCGCCGTGGCGCAACCGCACATTCGCCTGATCACTGGCGGCAAGGCAGTTGAAGGCAACGGTTTCTTCTTCGAACCAACGGTGCTGGCCGATGCACAGCAGGACGATGAAATCGTCCGCCGCGAGGTATTCGGGCCGGTGGTGTCGGTGACCAAATTCAGCGATGAAGCGCAGGTGCTCGGTTGGGCCAACGATTCGGACTACGGCCTGGCGTCGTCGGTGTGGACCTCGGACGTCGGCCGCGCGCATCGCCTGTCGGCACGCTTGCAGTACGGCTGCACCTGGGTGAACACGCACTTCATGCTGGTCAGCGAAATGCCCCATGGCGGTCAGAAACTGTCCGGGTACGGGAAGGACATGTCGATGTATGGGTTGGAGGATTACACCGTTGTGCGGCATGTGATGTTCAAGCACTAAAAGCATCGCCGGCAAGCCGGCTCCTACAATGTTTTGCGCCGTTCACATCATTGGCGCACGGCACAAAACCTGTAGGAGCCGGCTTGCTGGCGATGGCGTCACCCCGGTTTCAAGGTAGAAACCGGCACCACGCACCACCAGGTTCTACACCAAAACAATAACCACCGATCCGGGCAGCGCCATCACGGCCCTGTCACGGTTTCGGACATCCGAAATCTGCCGATTTTCCGGAGCTAACACACCATGAGTGCACTACCTGAATTCTCCGCAGCCGTTGCCGACAGCGATGCCGAGCAACTCCGAAAGCTGGGTTACACCTCCAACTTCAACCGCAGCATGAGCCTGTGGGAAAACTTCGCCCTGGGCTTCACTTACCTCTCACCGGTCGTAGGGGTCTATACCCTCTTCGGCCTGTGCCTGGCCGCCGGTGGACCACCGATGTTCTGGGCGTATTTGCTGGTCGGTTGCGGCCAATTGCTGGTGTGCCTGATCTTCGGTGAAGTGGTCTCGCAGTTCCCGATTTCCGGAGGTGTTTACCCATGGGCTCGCCGCTTGGTGGGCAAACGCTGGGCGTGGATGGTCGGCTGGATCTACTCCATCGCCCTGTGCGTGACCATCGCCGCCGTTGCGGTTGGTGCCGGGCCTTACCTGGCCGCGATGATGGGCTTCGAACCGAGCAACAACACCAACATCGTCATCGCCCTGGTGCTGACCCTGTTCGCCACGCTGGTCAACCTCAGCGGCACCAAAGTGCTGGCGCGAATCGCCATGTTCGGCTTCCTCTGCGAACTGGTCGGCGCGGTGATCGTCGGCATGTACCTGCTGGTTTTCGAACGTCATCAATCGATCAGCGTGTTGTTCAACACCTTCGACATCAGCGTTGACGGCTCTTACCTGCCGGCCTTCCTCACCGCCTCGCTGGCGGGGATGTTCCTGTACTACGGCTTCGAGGCCTGCGGCGACGTGGCCGAAGAAACCCCGAACCCGAGCAAGAAAATCCCGGTGGCCATGCGCATGACCATCTACATCGGCGGCGTTGCGGCGATGTTTGCTTGCCTGGCGCTGATCCTCGCCGTGCCGGACATGCAAGCGGTGATCAACGGCACCGACAAAGACCCGGTCGGCACCATCCTCAACAACGCCTTCGGCCCGGTCGGTTCGAAAATGGTCATGGGCGTGGTGATGATTTCCTTCATCTCCTGCGTCATCAGCCTGCAAGCGGCGGCGAGTCGTCTGCTGTATTCCTACGCCCGGGATGAAATGGTCATCGGCAGCTCACTGCTGAAAAAGATTTCGCCAACAACCCAGGTTCCGGTTGCTGCGCTGTTCGTCTCCGGCGTCCTGCCGGCGCTGATCATCATTCTGGGCTTCTTCCTGCAAGACGCCGTGGCCACCATCGTCAGCTTCGCAGCAATCGGCATCTACCTCGCGTTCCAGATGATCGTGCTTGCAGCCCTTTATGCCCGCCTGAAAGGCTGGAAACCGAGCGGCAAATTCACCCTCGGCGCCTGGGGCTGGGCGGTGAACATCGGCGCGCTGGTCTACGGCGTCGGCGCCATCATCAACATGGCCTGGCCGCGCACACCGGATGCGGCGTGGTACATCAACTATGCGATGGTGCTGAGCACGGCGATCGTGATTGGCTTGGGGTTGGTTTATATGTGGATTGCCAAGCCGTATGACCATGGTACGGCGCCTGCGGGGGATGCCTGGAAGGTTCGCAGGTAACTGAATTCACCCCGGTGTCGACGGCCCACGAGGTGACTTGCGATGCTTTCAGGTTGCTGGCAACGGGGTCTAGTCAGATAAAAAATTCCCCTTCCTCTATTTTTAGAGGAAGGGGAATCATCAACAGATATTGGTTATGCAAAAAACGCTAAACAATTAATTCTGTTTGATCATGCTTCAACAAAGAGATGCGATCAAAAAGCTTAATTTTTGCGTCGGCTTTTTGTTTATCTTGATCCGACATAACCGCAACCAAGTCCTCAAGCTGGCTCACATCACCAACCACCTTAAAGGCTTTTTCTTTATTCACAAAAACCAGCGACTTCTTCCTTCGAGACAATAATTCAATAACATTACTCAAGGTTCCCGTACTTTTTGCATCCCATATCATCAAGCCGTAATCAGCCGCCTCCGCCATGACAACATCTTTAGCGGTAAAAAAGGCTCTAGACCCCTTGGCATACTTGCTCTCCACCGTCCTTGCCGGCCATTTCCCAAGGTTGTTTCGCGGAGTCGCCCCACTGCAATAAATAGTGGTTTTAGAAAGTGATAAACTCAACAAGTACTCTTGAATAGAAGTGTCGGCGCCACCAGCATCCCCAACAACCACATCGAATTCCGAAGCAACAATATTATCGATACGCTCTTTCACCTTTGGATCAAGGTGCTTGATATTAATAGAGCCCGCAATAAATACAGTTGTCATTTAGCTCACTTCCAAGTTAGTGCTGCCACGTAAATTTTTCCTACTTTTTGATATTGACGCAAGACAGCACAGGCTGCGTCCATCGACGCCCCACTATCAAACAGATCATCGACGACCAAAACATTCCAACAGCCAGCACCCAACCTTGATCCCAAGGACCGTTTAAATGTTTGAGCGTTACTTTCAAGGCGTTCTCCATTTCAAAGCTTGACGTTGAGCACCGAAAATTTCATAGCGCTCAGTGACCATAGGCAATGAAAAGCAGTGACTCGCACCGGACCGCAAAAACAGGAAATTCCTACAGATCGAGCCTTCCTGAAAAGACTCTGATTCCTACGACAAGCGTCGCCAGAGTAGACTTGTCGCCGCGAGCGCCTGACCGATAGGCTTTGTCCCGTCGCTGCCAAATCAGCGGCCCGGGGTCGAAGCCGGTCAATCATCAACATGGCGCATCCGCACCACCATAGGAACTGGGGCACAGTTTTGCCTTTTCGTTTCGCTTTATGGTGGACCGTGTGGCGCGGGCCTCTCGGCTTTTGCCGTGTTGATCGAGAATGTTCCGACTTCGAACGCCACATGGTCCGCCACCCAAATCTGTCGAAGGATTAGTGGCGGCTCCTTTCTCAACATGGAGTCGAAGAAATGCACACGCTAAATCCGTCTGAAATTCATCCTCATTTCATCCCCACTGTTTTCCCCCGCCACAACCGCTTCCTCCACGCCATAATCCAAGCCAACCAAGCCTGGTTCTGCGTCCATGACCTGGGACGTTTGATGGGCCGCCCGCTCGACCAACGACTCACCCATAAACTCGATCCCGATCAACGCCGATATGTCTGGCTGCTGAAGAACGGCAAAACGGTCGAATCGCTCATGGTCAGCGAGTCCGGAATGTACGCATTGCTGGTCCACCATTTCATCCCGGAAAACCGCAACCTGCGCCAATGGCTGAGCAACGAAGTCATACCTGCGCTACGCGAGTCGAACGCGGCATCCGTCGAAAACATTCCGAGCCTGAGTTCATTGCAATGGGGCGGCCTCTCGGTGCCGCTGCTGCACTGGCAAGATTCGGCGTGGATCAAGTGGCGGGATATGCCGGATCTGGTGCAGGCGCAGCGACCGTTTCCGATCATGGGCATTTGCAGTTGAAGGCAGGTTGAGACATGAAAAAGGCCCGTTCAGCCTGACTGATGGGCCTTTTTTTTGCCTTCATTCCCCCCTTGGTATCAGCCAATCGCACTGCGCTACGACCTTGCCTGCACCGCTCACCCACCTGCCTTTCTACAGCTTTTGCACCCATGGTTTTTTTTAAAAATCATGGCACTTTGGTTTGATTGAACTACCGTCAAACAATAAGAAGTCATAACGGCTCCAGTTTCCAAGTTAGCTTCAATGATCAGATTGGCAAAAGGAGTTAGCTCACTATGATCATGGCAGGCGTATTCCGGCTCTGTACCTACATGGCCGTTTACTTTTCGGGGGGGGCAGGTCGGCGGACAGCAGCGTCCGTAACTGCCAGCGTCACTCTGGCGCGCAGTCCAGGTAACCGCCTCACTAAAAACCGTTTTAGCAAAGGTCGCTCGCTGTTCAGCCCGGTCAGCGAACTGCGCCCGCTCGTGTGTTGCACGCAAGGAATAACGCCAAAGCCATCGATAAGTGGTGTGGCGCATTGGGGGGGATAGTCCGATCCCCGTGAAGTGATCAGAGACAACTTTGTCTGCCTATAGATGGCCTATCCAGTGAGGATGCATTAAATGAGCCTTCGTCCCGCGCCCGCTTTCAAGAAAATTATCCATGGCCTGTTCTGGACGGGCCTCAGCGTGAATGCGGCTCAGGCCGCACCTGCCAATTGTTCGCAACTGGACAGTTGGTCGACAACGTTCGAGGTCGGTCAGGGGTTGCAGAATGAACTGCGCAGCCCCGTTCCGGTAACGCAACTGGCGGTGGGTGACCCGAAAATTGCCGACGTGCAACCCAGCGGCAACAACGCGTTCATACTCACGGGCATTGCACCGGGGACCACCAGCCTGATGGTCTGGACTGCCTGTTCGAAAACGCCGCGCCAAAGCATGGTGTTCGTCAAGGGTAAAGCCACATCGGCACTGACCAGCGTGCCGTCGGTGCCCTCCGACGACCCGCTGCTGCCGAGCCAGGTGCAGACCGATATCCGTTTCGTCGAAGTCAGCCGGACCAAGCTCAAGGAAGCCTCCGCTTCGATTTTCGGTATCCGTGGCAACTTCCTGTTCGGCTCGCCGAGAACCTTGCCCACCATCGGCGGCATAGTCACGCCGGTGCTGCCGGTGAACAACAACAACTTCAACCTCTCTTTTGCTACCGGCAGTACCCTGGTGGCGCTCAATGCGCTGGAAGGCAGTGGTTTCGCCTACACCCTGGCGCGGCCAAGCCTGGTAGCGCTCAGCGGGCAGAGTGCGAGCTTCCTGGCCGGCGGTGAAATACCGATTCCGGTGCCCAGTTCAGGCAGCGATAACGTGTCCATCGAGTACAAGGAATTCGGTATCCGCCTGACTCTGACGCCGACCATCGTCGGGAAAAATCGTATCGCGCTGAAGGTGGCGCCGGAAGTCAGTGAACTGGACTTCACCAACGCCGTGAGCATCGCCGGCACGATAGTCCCGGCCCTGACCGTGCGCCGTACCGATACCAGCATCTCCCTGGCCGACGGCGAGAGCTTCGTCATCAGCGGCCTGATCAGCTCCCGCAACAATTCCCAGGTGAACAAGTTTCCGGGGCTGGGCGATATCCCGGTTCTGGGCGCATTTTTCCGCGACAACACCATCAACCGTGAAGAGCGCGAACTGCTGATGATCGTCACCCCCCATCTGGTCCAGCCACTGGCTGCCAATGCAACACTACCGTCATTGCCTGGCGAACAGCTGCGCAATTACGACCCGAACTTCTACCGCATGTTTTTCCTGGAAAATGGCGACTTCGACAGTCTCAGCGGTCTCTCGCAATGATCCGGAGCCTGAACCAGACTCGCCTCGCCCTCACTCGTAACGGTGACGTTGAACGCCTGCCGGGCCAGCTTCATTGCCATTGGCCGGGCGTTCAACATGTTGTAGCCAGAGGACATACGATGAAAGCAGTCATTGCAATAGCGACGACGTTAATGCTCGCAGGTTGCGCCAGTAATGGCCTGACTTCGCGACCGCCCAGCTGTGCCAAGCCCGGTTCGGAGCAGGAACTGGCCCTGAACCTGGCCGACAACATGGCCGACGAAGGCCGTTTGTATGCCAGCCTGGCGAATCTGGAAGGTTTGCCCGATGACCTGGTCCAGGTTCGCCTGCGCAAGGCTCGGGTGTTGCGCATGATGGGGCGTAGCGGCGACGCGCAGCCGTTGTACGAAAGCTTGCTCGGCACCTGCCTGACGGCTGAAGGGGAACATGGCCTGGGCCAGTTGGCCGCCGCCAAAAATGATAACGCCTCCGCTGCCACTCACCTTGAGCGTGCGGTGAAGATGGCCCCCACCGACGACAGGATGCGAAATGACCTGGGGGTCGTCTACCTCAATCAGCGACGGATCCCTGAAGCACGCTTTGAGTTCATGACCGCCATGGAGCTCAAGCAGGCAAACACATTGGCGGCACTCAATATGGTGACGCTGCTGATCTACCAGGATAACTGGAAGTCGGCTGCTGACCTGGTGACCCGCGCCGACTTGAGCCCCAAGCAAGTCGCCGAGGCGCAAACCCGCGCGGAAAAACTCAAGGCCTCCGCCAAAAAAGTGGTGGCTACCGAGGGGAATCGCAAGACGGAAGTAGCCGATGCCTCTTCCAGTGCGAACAAGTAGAACGTACGAGGAATCGAGATGAAGACCAAAAGGCTGTTGATCGTGTGCATGGCTTGCCTGTCCACCACTGCCTGGGCTATTGAGCCGGGCCCCTCTTCGCCGTACCAACAAGGCACCGAACAGTGGTTGCAGTTGCAGATTCGAGGTGTGGTTGCCTCCCCTAATCTGCAAACCGCTTCGGCCGCCGAACGTGAACTGGCCATGCAGCGCTGGCTGAATAGCTTCAACTTCCCGATTCCGATGTTTTTTGAACAGGATGCTGGGGGAGATATGAGTAGCGGCAACTGAGGCATGTCGATGGGTGATCAGCCTCTGGCGTAGTCCAGAGTAGCCTGGCTGCAAAGCCGGGCTTGATGTCGTGTTCAGGAAAGTAGTCTCTACACATTATCCAACCCTGGTTGGATGATCCCGCGGCGGGAAATGTGTGGGTCCATGAAAGGAAAGTGCAGATCAGGCTCGGGGGGCAAGGCCATCGCACTCGATAGCCTCCGCCCGTTTGACCTCACCCGAATACTTTGAGTACACCGATCATGGCCGGGCCGATAGCGACCAGAAAGAAGCTCGGCCACAGGCAGAAAATCAGCGGGAATATCAGCTTGGTACCAATTTTCGCCCCCATCTCTTCGGCGGCCTGCGTACGCCGGTCACGGAATTCATCGGCATAGATGCGCAGCGTATCGGCCACGCTGGTACCAAAGCGAATACTCTGCGCCAACAGGCTGACCAGCCCTTGTACGTCATCCAGACCCGTGCGCACAGCCAGTTGTTTGAGCGCCGCGGTACTGGAAATGCCCGCGCGGATTTGCGCATTGACCAGGGCCAGTTCTTCAGCCAGTTCGACCTGACTGACCGACATCTCCTCAGCCACCCGTTCGATCGTCGTAGGCAAGGCAAGGCCCGACTCCACGCACACGACCATCAGATCCAGCGCATCCGGAAACGCGGCACGCAACCGACCTTGTCGCAACTGCTTGCGCTTGGCGACATACAGCGCTGGCAGCAACCATCCGATACCGGCTGCCAAGACCACCACCAGCAACCCCATGGCCAGGGAAACCCTGGGAATCATCGGCAATAGCAGCAACGTAATACCGACTAATAACAGCGGCGTCATCAAGCGCACAGCCCAGTACATCTGCACCGCTGAAGAGGAACGGTACCCAGCATGCGTCAATAAAGTCTGGGTGACTGAGGTCTGAGCCGATTCGGCCGAGGCAAAGCGCTGGCCGACCCGTTCCAGTAACAGTTGCAGATTACCCGGGGCTTCTTGCCCGGCGGTGTTGCCTAAATGACCACGCTTGATCAGCGCCAGACGACGCTGCACCGGATCCTGAAGCCCCAAAATCAGCAAGCTCACGGCGACAACTGCAAGCACCGTACTCAAACCGATCGCGCCGAGGAACAACAGGCGCGCCACCTCCTCGCTTCCCGTGACCCGACTGAACAACCCGAGCAAAAAGTCCATGACCTGTACCTCCCGGTAGCGAAAACCGCTTAAACCTGAATCCGAATGATTTTGCGTATCCAGAAAATCCCGAGCAGCATGGCGAAAAACGCCCCGATGATCAGTTTGTGGCCTATGGGATCATTGAGCAGCACAGGCATGTAGGTGGGGCTTGTGACAACGATCGCAATCGCCAGCACGAACGGAATCGACACCAGCACCCAGGCTGACATCCGCCCTTCGGCCGACAGGGTCCTGACCTTGCGCTGGAAGCGAAAACGCCCGCGGATCAGGCGACTCAAACGCTCCAGCACCTCGGTCAGATTGCCGCCGGTCTCGCGATGGATGAGGATTGAGGTCACCAGCATCATCACCGTCATGCTCGGCATCCTTTCCAGCAGGCCGAGCATGGCCCGACGTACATCGTTGCCATAGTTGATGTCCGCGAAAGTCAGGCCAAACTCCTGAGCGACCGGCCCCTTATGCTCCTCGCCGACCAGGCGCAGGGTTTCGTTGAACGGGTGCCCGGCGCGCAGGGCACGGCAGATGGCATCCAGTGCATCCGGCAGGCCTTCCTCAAACCCGGCGAAGCGTTTGCCACGGTCACGAGAAATTTTCAGCAGTGGTAGCCAGAACGCTCCGAAGCCCGCCAGCAACGCCATCCACCAGACTGACGAGATCATCCAGATCGAGAAACCTGCACAGGCGCCCAGGAACAGCCCGAGCAACAACACCCGATAAGCACGATATTCATGACCGGACTGCTCGATCATCTGGGTCAGGCTCGCCATAAAGGGCAACTGCTCGAGCATGGCCTCCAGCGGCGTCAAGCGCGTCAGGTACTTCTGTCGCAACACCGTCTGCATATTGGGCAGGTTGTTGGCTTTCTCCAGAACGTGCAAACGGCCGCGGATACGCTTGCGCATCTTGCCGGCCTCGCCGAACACCGGCACCACCACCCCCTGAGACAGGAGGAACACAGCGATAAACACCATGCCGAGGAACATCAGAATGAATTCACCAGGAATATTGTTCATGACTGCCGTGCCTCCATCCATTCAGGCCTGAACATCGTAAGCGGCAACTCGATGCCGCGCTTGGCCAGCACATCGCGGAACGCGGGGATCATGCCGCTGGGCCGGTAATCACCAAGCACTTCGCCGTTTTCGCCCATGCCATGGCGCACGAAGGAAAAGATTTCGGTCATGGTGATGATCTCGCCTTCCATGCCGTTGATTTCCTGCACGCTGACCAGTCTGCGCTTGCCATCCTCTTGGCGTTCCAATTGGATCACCACATCAATGGCCGAAGCGATCTGCTGCCGCATGGCCTTGATCGGAAAGGTCGCCCCGGTCATCGACACCATGTTCTCGACTCGCCCCAACGCATCGCGTGCGGTGTTGGCGTGGATCGTGGTCAACGAGCCGTCGTGGCCGGTGTTCATCGCAGTCAGCATGTCCAGCGCCTCGACGCCGCGCACTTCGCCGATCACTATGCGGTCCGGACGCATCCTCAGGCTGTTGCGCACCAACTCCCGCTGGCTCACTTCGCCACGGCCCTCGATGTTCGAAGGCCGGGTTTCCAGGCGCACCACATGGGGTTGCTGCAATTGCAGTTCGGCCGAATCTTCGATGGTGACAATCCGCTCGTTTTGCGGAATGAAACTGGACAGCACATTGAGCATGGTGGTCTTGCCGCTGCCGGTACCGCCGGAAATCAGCACGTTCAAGCGCCCACGGACAATCGCCTTGAGCAGCAGGGCAATGGCCGGGGTCAACGTCCCCACCTGGATCAGACTGTCGGTATTGAGCAGGTCCACCGCAAAGCGCCGAATCGACATGCTCGGGCCATCGATGGCCAGCGGCGGGATAATCGCGTTGACCCGCGAACCGTCCTTGAGCCGGGCATCCACCAACGGCGAGGACTCGTCGATACGCCGACCCAGGCTTGAGACGATACGGTCGATGATGTTCAACAAATGCTGATCATCGCGAAAACGCACATCGGTCCGTTGCAGTTTGCCGAAGCGCTCGACATAGACCGAGGCAGAGCCGTTGACCAGAATGTCGGACACGCTGTGATCGGCCAGCAACGGTTCCAGAGGCCCCAGGCCGAGCACCTCGTCGGTGATCTGCTTGATGATCAACTGACGGCTGACGGTACTCACCGGTGCCGAATGCTCATCGAGCAGGCGCTGGCAAATATCGCGAATCTGCCGAGCAGCCTCGGCCTGTTCAAGGGAGTCCAGCAAGGACAGGTCCATGACCTTGAGCAACTGCTGGTAGATCTTTTCCCGCCACTCCGCCTCCACCGGGGTGACCTGGCTTTTGGTTTCGTAAAGAACGTCTGGTGCCACACGTTCCCACGCCATTATTTCCTCTGGCGGATCCAGCAGATCGTCGCCCGGTTGGGCAGCGGCGGGTTTACCGGACTGTTTGCGCAAGCGGTTACGAAAGTCGCTGATCATGGTTCATCCCCCGAAAACACGGTTGAAGGCGCGTTTGAACAAGCCTTTGTTGCCGGCCACTTGTTGACCGACCAGGTCCTCGGTCATGTCGCGCAGTGCAGTAGTAATCGCTGCCCTCGGCGCATGCAGCCCCAACGGCACGCCAGTGTTCTGACTCTGGCTGACCAGATTGAAGTCGTTGGGTAATTTCGACAGATTGGTGCAGCGCAGCGCCTCGCCGATATCTTTAAGGCTGATCGCTGCGGCCTTGTCATAACGGTTGACCACGATCTGCAATTGATCCCCGCGCACACCCAGGTCATCGCGAAGAATCCGCACCAGAGAGCTGGCATCGCGCAGATGGCTGACGCTCTGTTGCACCACCACGTACACCCGATCCACCTGCTCCAGCACAGAACCGGTGAGGTGATCGATTTGCCGCGGCAGGTCGACCACCACCCAGCCATAGCTGGCGCGGGCCAACTGCAACAGGGTGTCAAGTTGCTCGGGTTGGGCATCCTGCGGCAAACACAGCTCACCGGCCCGACCGCCCAGCACATGCAAGGTCGGGCTGAAGTGACTGCAAAAACCGCGTAACGCAACGCTGTCCATGCCGTTGACCTGATGCAACACCTCCAGATGGCTGTGCGTCTGCGCCACATCCAGATAATGCGTCACGCTGCCAAATTGCAGGTCCATATCCAGCAGCAGGGTACTGCCGCCTTTCATGCTGAGCTGTTGTGCCAGGTTGCAGGCCACCAGGGTTCCGCCGGAACCGCCCTTTGCGCTCATCACGGCGATCAATTTCCCGTCAGCCCCACTGCCGCTCCGAACCTCCGTGACCAGCCGATTCATGGCGGCGACCAGTTCGGTCTCGGCGATGGGCTCCGGCAGCACGTCCCGGGCACCGGCCTGCATCGCCAGGCGCATGGCTTCCTGTTCGCTCAGCAGTCCGCACACCAGCATCGGCGGACGCTCATGGGCCGGGTGTTGCAACAGTGCCGACAATTCCTCGCGCCACAGGTGGCTGACGCGCAACAGCAACAGATCGGGCATACGGTCCAGACTGTAGAGCGGGTCAACATGTCCATTGCTCACCAGGCGAGTGCTTACCTCCAGGCCAGGCATGCGCTGACAGACACTCTGCAGATCGCGTAAAGAGTTGGCATCACGGCTGCTGATCAGCAACCGCAACCCGGTTTTGCCAGTCGAACTGGCAATCGGCGTTTCCTTCATATTCAGCATGGTGTGATCTCCCCGGAATCAGAGTGACGCCCGAGACTTTCGCGTGGCAACGTTGCCCTGAATGCAGGCAAGGTAATGGGCACGCCGAACCCGGGAATAAACAGATTGAAAACGAAGTTTTGCAGACTCAACTGGACATAGCGGATGGCACGAAAGCCGTTTGCGCTGACCAGGTCAGCTGGGTTGGCCACCAGGGCGCCATTTGCGTCCAGGTAGGTCAACGTCAGATTAGTGGTGGCCAGATTGCTGATCAGCTGGCTCGTGCCTGCGTCGGTCGCGGCATTGAAGATTGCCCGCCGCAACACCACCGGATCGCTGATATTGCAGACGGCTGCCAGGCGCGCACCACGGCGCGCGGCCTCATCCAGTGCATTGACCGTGAAGTACAGGCGGCCCATTTCCAACACGCCGAACAACAGCGTGAACACCAGCAGACCAACGAACGCGAACTCCACCGTATAGATTCCGCGCATGTGTTTTCTATTCATCACAGTGCCCTCATCACGGTAGTGGCAACCAGGGGAATGTTCAGCGCAATCTGATTGCCAAAAAAACCCGGAATCGAGCCGGCACAATTGCCACTGCCAATCACCGGGCAGAACGTATAGGTGATGGTGACTCGCACATGGTCGGTGCCCACCGCGGCGACGACCACGTTGTCAGGCGTCAACCCGGACAACACAGCGGTGCCGGTGTTGGCAGGCACGCCATACACCGCAACGTTTTTCGTCTGGGTCTGCAGCGCATTGCTCAGAGAGACCGCCCCCAGCGTCGAGTCCCAGGCGTGGTTTGCGACAAAACGGTCGGCATCACGGCTGGCCTGCAGCAACACGTTGTACTGATAGAGCATGCGGCCGATCTCACCGAGGCTCAGTAACAGCAGCAACAACACCGGCAGGACGAGGGTGAATTCCACCATGGCCAGGCCTTGCTGGCGCTTCGGATGTTTAAACGCGTGAAGTCTCATGACGCCTCCTATGAGTCAGTGCTCGGAGTACCGCTGCCGTTGAGATAGGTTTTGTAGAGCTGGATGATCTGTGGGCCGGAATCGGTTGACGGCGTAGGGCCGGCCACGTTGTCGCCTTCGCACTCCTTCACGAACTGCCCGAAGATCTGAGCGTCCCCGCCACCGCCATCCATTGGTTGCACCACGTAATAGCAGCCAAAACCAAGGACAGGGATCGAGGTTGAACCGCCTTGTTTGCCAGTGCAGTTGCCCACCACAATTTTCATCATCCGGCGCTCGAACACGCCATGGCTCTCACAACCACTGCCAGACCCTGCCACACACCCGGCAACGCTCGTGCGCCAGTCGTTGTAGTCAAATATCGCGTCGCCGCCCGCCGTGAGATTGCCGTTGCTCGAGGTGACGGTTTGCCCCTTGTACTTCGCCTGTGCCGGTGTGACCGAGTCGTCGTAAGTGATCGCGGGGTTGCTGGACGCGGTCACCATGTCCGGCGGATAGTCCGAGGCACTGACCGGGCCGTTGTAGATGCCGAAGCGTGTGTTCAAGCCTTGGGAGGTAGGGCCGACCTTGTTGCCAGGTGCGGTCTGGACGTTGTCCCCCACAGTGCGGCAGACCTTGCCACCTCCGGCCAGGTCCTCCCTGACCGTACTGCCGCCCGAACCAAAATCGAGCAATTGAAAGTTGCCTGGACCAATGGGCGACGAATTGCCGGCAGCCGTCTTCAATACCTGCAAATCACCAAACTGGAAGCCCCAGAACATGCCAGCGCCAGGGTTGTATTGAGTCGGGTCGCCACAGACCATCAAAGGTGCGAGATCACAAGGACTGGTAGGGCTGGGTCCGGCAGTGGCGATTGCCGCCACCGCTTTGGCCCCCAGGCCGCCAGAACCGAATACCTGGGCGAAGTTCCAGAAAAATCCGGTCAGGTTATAGCTCGGTACCGATACCCGAACGTATTTGGCATTCGCTGGCCCGGGATAGGTGAACGGCCCATAGACACTGCTTGCCAGTTCCACCACCGCGAATGTGGCTGCGTTGCCACCAACCGCCGTTGCCAATTCTGTGTTGCCCGTGGCATTCGCATTTTGCGTCAGCGTATTGAGTGCGGCAGTGCGCGTCGTACTGGCAATATTGACTCCACCTTCCACCTGACTCAGGGTTTTGGCACCACTCAGGGCCGCGGCGTCCACCGCATTCTGCAAGCGCGTTTTGTTCAGCATCATGTGCCCGCCGTCCAAAGCCAGTGCGGCCACCATGCCAATCGCCGCCAACGCGATCACCATCAATACACTCACCGATCCTTTCTGGCGCCTTGGCGTCGCAGTGAACGGCTGCTGAATACGACGATTCATCATCAAGCCCTCATTTGCCAATACTGATGCGGATCGGCTCCGCCAAGACCTGGTGTCCAGGACCTGTTACGCCCTGTCAGCGAATGTTGACTACTTTGGTTTCGACCCCGCGGATGACGGTGACAGCCCCACCACTTTCGCCGCCGCTGCGTTGCACCACGCGTTTTGGCACCGTGGCGGTGGCCACCGTCATGACCGGTGCGACAGGCGCAACAGGTGCAACGGCCGCGATTTTTTTCTCGGAGTTCAGCGGATTGCGCAAGGTCAATTGCAGTTTCCCTTCCGTTTGCGCCGTGACCAGGGTTTCAGCCTCTGCGGTCGTCATTTCCAGCGTCACTGCACGCACCACCACCGGTTGGGTCTTGTCGGTACCTGCCGTCTGGTCCACCGCCAATACCCGCAAGTTCTCGAGGATGGTCCTGGACACGGCGCTGTTGCTGCCGGCACTGGTGGTTTTGGTCGCGAGTACATCGACCCGGTTACCCGGCAACAGGAACCCGCCCACACCGACCACATCGTCCACCCGTACCGAGATGGCACGCTTGTCTGTCGCAATCAGCGAAGCCAGGGTGCTGCCACCCAAGTGCTCACTCAGACGCGCACCGCGCACAATGTCGCCCTTCAGAATGTCGAACGTTGCGATCTTGCCCACAGCCTTTTCGCTCATGTCGAAGGCGTCTTCCGGGATCGTATCCATGGGCATGCGTACGGTCGTGACCTGCTGAGCCTCGACCATCTGCCCGAATGGAATCTCTACTGTGGCGACCACTACGCTTCGAAGGTGATCATCCGGGCTGGCATTGAGCCGGGCGCTCAGCCAGGAGTCGGCCATCCATGCAGCACCAAGGCCCATGACCAGGGAAACGCCTATCAGGGAAAGAGTACGAGAGCTCATGTCAGTATCTCCGTATCAAAGAAAGTCGAGCTGGACGAAGTAGTTGTGCCAGGCCCATTCCAACTCTTGCGGTGACAGTGGTCCGGAACCGCCCATGTAACGTTGACGATCGAGCGCCATGCTCAGGAGATCGCGGGGATGGCAAGGCACCAGGGGCATGCCTTCACTTGCATAAAGCCTTTGCAGCACATAACGCACCAGCAACTGGTCATAAGGCACGCCCAGACGCTCGCTTTCCTGACGCCAGATCTTTTCGTACTCCTCAGGCTTCAGATAACCGAATTGCAGCTTGTAGCCAATCCGGCGAAGAAAGGCCTCATCGGCCAACTCCAGGGGATTGAGGTTGGTGGAAAACACCAGAATCAGATCGAACGGCAGCTCGCAATGCCGACCGCCGCCCAGGTTGAGGAAATCGCACTTCTCTTCCATCGGGACGATCCAGCGATTCAACAGCTCGGCGGGTGCCATGCGCTGACGCCCCATGTCATCGATGATGAACAGGCCATTGCTGGCCTTGAGCTGCAAAGAAGCCTGGTATTGACGGGTGTTAAGGTCATAACGAACGTCCAGTTGCTCCATGCTCAACTCACCGCCAGTGACGACGATCGGGCGTTTGCAGCGCAGCAGTCGACGGTCGATCCCTTCGTTGAGCATCAGATTGTTCTGTTGAACGTTATCTTCGAACCGCTGATGCACTTGCGGGTCATAGATCTCGATCACGGACTCGTTGATGACGATGGCATGAGGTACCCAGATGGCCTCGGTGAACAGACGGATCAACCGACGGCTGATGTAGGTCTTGCCAGTACCCGCGGGGCCATAAATCATAATGGCGCGCCCGGAGTTCATCGCCACACCTAACTGATCGAGCATGCTGTCGGTAAGCACTACGCCAGCAAAGGCATTGCGCATATCGTTGGCGTTGATGCGACCATGGTGAATGGTTTGCAGTTTGATCAGGGACCGGTAGGTGTCCACCGGGAAGGGTGCCGCACCGATATAGCCACTGCGGGACAAGGCATCGCGGGCGGCGCTGCGACCGCGTTCGGTCAGGCCATAACGCAGCATTTGCCCACTTGTCGATTGCGACCCCAACTGGCCAAGCACTTCGACACGACCGTCCTTGCGCAGAAACGCCAGGACTTCATCAAGTACGGCGCCGGTCAGCGCCAGGCGCTCCACCAGCCGCGGCATGTCCAGCACGCCAGCGTCATACAAGTGCTTGCATACCAACTCGCCGAGGAAACTGTCTGTCAGACCAGTTTCGCGGATTGTGCACGGCTGGGGAGCCAGTCGTTGCACCGCGCCCCGAGCGCTGGGGTAGGCATCACTATCGACAATGATGTGCATGACTAGCCTCCGAATCCACCGGCAACCAGTTGCCAGTAGACGCTGATTAAAGTGCCTATCAATATTGCAATCGAATAAGGGAAAGGCTTGCTGGCTACTTCATCTGAAGTTGGCGCCAGATAGGCCTGCGCCTTCAGAATCAACCAATAACGTCCCAGGGTCTGAAGCAGCTGGCCGCGATACAGCACAATCAAAAAACCGCACACGCCACCGGCTATCAGGCTGAACAAGGCAGCCCACAATGCAAAATGGAAGGGTAAAAAGCTGCCGACCATGGCCATTAACTTGACGTCGCCGGCGGCCATGCCACCCAAGGCGTACATCGGCAGAAACAGTGCAAAACAGACCAGGATGCCCAACAGGCTGTCACCCAACCCGCTGACGCCACCTAAATACATTTGACCGCCCAGTCCCAGGGCAAGGCCCAACAGGACCAGCATGTTGGGAATGCGGTGGCGACGCAGATCGCTCACCACCGCCACGCCCAATAGTCCTAGCAGTAAAACAGTCATTACCAACAATTCCATGGACATGGCGCGTCCCCCCCTAACCGGGATTATCGTTAGCAGCCAGCACCTTTGACCGCTGCGCAAAGTGCTGTAATCCTGGTGTTCACCTCGGCCCCCAAAAGAATAAACATTGCGGCAACCGCTACCGTCACTAATCCACCGGCCACGGCGTATTCCACAATTGTCAGGCCATCTTCATCTTTGGCGAACTTGGTGATTGAAGTTCTGATTGTTAGCAGATTCATTTTTGTATACCTCGCTTCAGCCGTGATATGGATCAGAAAGTACGTTGGCGGGGACAGCGTGAAGTCTATTGAGTTGCCCGGTCTATCAGAGGAACTGTAAAACTGGTTGCTCTATGGATATCACCGCGCCCCACCACAACGAGTGGTTGTCATCAGCAGGCGGCACCTTTGACCGCAGCGCACAGTGCTGTGATCCTGGTGTTCACGGCGCCACCCAAAAGAATAAACATCGCGGCAACAGCTACCGTAATTAAGCCACCGGCTACCGCGTACTCCACAATGGTCAGGCCATCTTCATCTTTGGCGAACTTGGTAATTGAAGTTCTGATTGTTTGCAGATTCATTTTTTAGTACCTCGTTTCAGCGGTCATACGACTCAGAAAATACATTGGCGGGGTCTGCGCGAAGTTCATTGAGTTGCCGGTCGATCAGAGAAACTGTAAAACCGGCTGCTCCGTGGATATCACCGCGCCCCACCACAGTGGGTTACTGTCATCAGCAGGCAGCGCCTTTGACCGCAGCGCACAGCGCTGTGATTCTGGTGTTCACGGCACCGCCCAAAAGAGTGAACATTGCGGCAACAGCTACCGTGATTAATCCGCCGGCCACCGCGTATTCCACAATGGTCAGACCGTCTTCGTCTTTGGCGAACTTCACTACCGAAGCCTTGATTGTTTGCATGATCATTTTGGCCACCTCACTCAAATGTTGTGTTTCTGAGGCAGAACTTTCTGTGCTGCCTGATGCAACCCTAGTCAGTAAGCAGGCATAGGCGTTAGGAGGATTTTGCACATCGTTAGGACTTTTTTGCGCAGCGGCCGGATACGGTTCATTGGCCTTTGCAGAAGTCGCGAGAGGGGTAAACAAGGCATTGAAACGCAACGGCAATTGGCATTGATTCAGAAGCGACAAGTGGTTAAACCCGGGTTCGTCGACAACACACCCGCAAACACTGGGACCGGGCAGCCTTCCAGGAAACACATAGATCGAACAGATCTGTAATTCGTCGTTTTTATAAGGATTCAATCTGCAAAGTGATGGCGTATTGGCAATACTAGCGAGTAGAGAGTCAATCAGACCTGCCGAGTAGAGACATGACGTCCAATTTGACCAAAAGGCCATCGCTCCTATGGTTCGATCTGACTCATGATCGATCCACGAAAGAACTCATCGCACAGTTCGAGGGTATCTGCGACTGCAAACTGGCGAAAAACTCCGCGCTGCCCATCGGGGAACAGGCGGACATGATCTGCATGCATTTCGATCGCCCCGACACACCAGGCTTGAGGCTGTTGCTGGAGATCAAGCGCAGCACACCGGGCATCCCGATCACCATGTTCACCGTGCAGCACTCAGAGGAACTGGCCGTCTGGGCCATGCGTTCCAGCGTCTGGGAATACATGGTGCTCCCGCTCTCGCTCACAGAGAAGAGTCGTTACCTGACTGCTGTAGTTCAGCTCTGCGAGCTGCGCCGAAATGTGACCGACCTGCGCAAGACGATGCTGATCGACCACTCCCCAACCCTGCCGGACAGTATCCGGCTGACCTCAGGGCACCAAAAACACCAGGCGCTGAGCAATGTCATGCTGTACATCGAACAGCACTTTCGAGACAGCATCGATCAAAGGGACTTGGCGCAGCGCTGCGGCATGACGACATTTCGCTTCAGTCGCCTGTTCAAGGAAGCCAATGGACTTGGCTTCACGGATTACATCTTGAACAAGCGCATGAACTTCGCCAAAGAGCTGCTCGACAACAGCCAGATGCCTATTACCAGCATCGGCTATGAGGCCGGCTTCAAGGATCCGTCCTACTTCGCTCGTGCCTTCAAGCAGTTCGCAAACTGCACGCCCAGTGAATACCGCTTGGCACGTCAAGTCAGAGCGACTGCAGCAGCGCAACTGGCGCAGGATGAAAATATCACTGAAGCGCTCGAAAGCCTGATAGAAAGCCTCAGCGGTTGATCGGCACCCGCAAGATTGCGCCCATGCCGGGCGCACATGAAAAAGGGGCAGACTTCACAGTCCGCCCCTCGACTTCTTACTCAAAACCGCGAAACACTGCGCATCGCATCCACCAGATACCGCATCGCAATCCGGTCGTTCTCCGACAACTCGCGATACCGCTCCACCAGTTTCAACTCCTCGGAATTAAGCCGGCGCCTTCGCCGCCCCATACCCAGGCACGGAAAGATCCCCAACATTTCAGTGATGCCTTGTACTTTCGACATGGACGATGTCCCTCTCTACGTCAAAAAGAAAACTGCAAAAACCGCATCGCCCTACCCTTTTTCAGCGGTCACCTCGTGCCAACTGAATCCCACCGGCCTGAGGGCAGAAACCGGTCATGCCCATAGAATAGGAAGTAAATTGGCGCTGAAAAGCGGTTTTTAGAGTAATTAGTCAAAAAAAGCAGAAATGCCGCATAAATCAGAAATCTCTGTGGGAAACGTTTACCGGAAATGTCTTGTTTCATAGCGGTGCCACTGCCACGCCATCAATCATTTTTGCTCTGCCACCGAACGGTTTAAGCTATTTGGCATCTGTTTAAAGTCCGTTGCGTTTGGCCGAAGGCATGTCCGAACCTCCATTTCTGATCCAGCACGTGCCAGGAACGGCGCGGGATTGTTCACGACAGGTTGTACTTATGCACCGCAGGAATTTGCTCAAAGCGTCCATGGCCATCGCTGCCTACACCGGTTTGTCTGCCTCCGGCCTGTTGGCTGCGCGGGCCTGGGCCGGTAATGGCACGGCTGACGGCGAGGCACAGGCGTTCGATTTCGAAGCCCTGAAAATCCAGGCCAATCAGCTTGCCGGCAACCGCTATCAGGACACCAAGCAGGTGCTGCCGCCGACCCTGGCGACCATGACCCCACAAAATTTCAACGCGATCCGCTACGACGGCAATCATTCGCTGTGGAAGGATCTGAAAGGCCAGCTGGACGTGCAGTTTTTCCACGTCGGCATGGGTTTCAAGCAGCCGGTGCGCATGTACAGCGTCGACCCCAAGACGCGTCAGGCGCGGGAGGTGCATTTCCGCCCTTCGCTGTTCAACTATGAAAAAACCACCGTCGATACCAAGCAGCTCACGGGCGATCTGGGTTTCTCCGGGTTCAAGCTGTTCAAGGCCCCGGAACTGGACCGGCACGACGTGCTGTCTTTCCTCGGCGCCAGCTATTTCCGTGCGGTAGACGCCACTGGCCAATACGGCCTGTCGGCGCGCGGTCTGGCGGTCGATACCTACGCCAAGAAGCGCGAAGAATTCCCCGACTTCACCAAGTTCTGGTTCGAAACCCCGGACAAGGACAGCACCCGTTTCGTGGTCTACGCCCTGCTGGACTCGCCAAGTGCCACCGGTGCCTACCGTTTTGATATCGATTGCCAGGCCAGTCAGGTCGTCATGGCCGTCGACGCCCACATCAATGCGCGTACCGCCATCGAACAACTGGGCATCGCACCGATGACCAGCATGTTCAGCTGCGGCACCCACGAGCGGCGCATGTGCGACACCATCCACCCGCAGATCCACGATTCGGATCGCCTGGCGATGTGGCGCGGCAACGGCGAGTGGATCTGCCGTCCGCTGAACAACCCGGCGACCCTGCAATTCAATGCCTTCGCCGACACCGACCCGAAAGGTTTCGGCCTGGTGCAGACCGACCACGAGTTCGCCAGTTATCAGGACACCGTCGACTGGTACAGCAAGCGGCCGAGCCTGTGGGTAGAACCTACAACCGCGTGGGGCGAAGGCTCTATCGATCTGTTGGAAATTCCTACAACCGGCGAAACCCTGGATAACATCGTCGCGTTCTGGACTCCGAAGAAACCGGTCGCGGCCGGCGATTCCCTGAACTACGGCTACAAGCTGTACTGGAGCGCTTTGCCGCCGGTCGGCACGCCGCTGGCGCGGGTCAACGCGACCCGTTCGGGCATGGGCGGCTTCACTGAAGGTTGGGCGCCGGGCGAGCATTACCCGCCAGTCTGGGCGCGCCGGTTTGCGGTGGACTTCACCGGCGGCGGGCTGGATCGCTTGCCGCAAGGTACGGGCATTGAACCGGTGGTGACGTGCTCCAACGGCCAGGTCAAGGATTTCAACGTGCTGGTGCTGGATGACATCAAGGGCTACCGGATTACCTTTGACTGGTTCCCGACCAATGACAGTGTGGCCCCGGTGGAGCTGCGGTTGTTTATTCGCACCAATGACCGGACGTTGAGCGAGACCTGGTTGTATCAGTATTTCCCGCCGGCGCCGGAGAAGCGTAAGTACACCTGAGTTTGAAGGGGTGTCTGGGCGGGCCCTTTCGCGAGCAAGTCGGATCGCCGCACCGCTCGCTCCTACAGGTTGATGTCGAACGAGGATGATGGGCTCGACATAAATTTGTAGGAGCGAGCGGTGCGGCGATCCGACTTGCCCGCGAAGATGGCCTGACAGCCAACAAACATCCCTGCACAAAAACGCAAAAGCCCCGATCACATCGATCGGGGCTTTTTGCTTTTAGCGCATCACTCAGTCACGCAAATCCGACTCATGAATCGGCTGATCCCGATGCGTCGCGCGTTGATACTGCGCCGGCCAAATGGCCTTGTGTCCACCCAAATCATCATCCGCATGCAATGGCCAGTACGGGTCGCGCAGCAGCTCACGGGCGAGGAAGATAATGTCCGCCTGACAGGTGCGCAGAATGTGCTCGGCCTGGGCCGGCTCGGTGATCATTCCTACGGTGCCGGTGGCGATGCCTGACTCCTTGCGTACTCGTTCGGCGAAGCGGGTTTGATAACCGGGGCCTGTAGGAATTTCCGCGTTGACCGCCGTGCCGCCCGACGACACATCGATCAGGTCCACGCCCAAATCTTTGAGGCGACGCGCCAGTTCAACGGTTTCATCCGGATTCCAGCCGTCTTCCACCCAATCGGTGGCCGAGACCCGTACGAACACCGGCAATTCCTCAGGCCACACCGCACGCACCGCTTCGGTGACTTGCAGTACCAGCCGAATTCGATTCTCGAACGAACTACCGTATTGATCGCGTCGCTGATTGCTCAAGGGCGATAGAAACTGATGCAACAGGTAACCATGGGCCGCGTGAACTTCGACGACTTTGAAACCGGCGATCAGCGCCCGTTTCGCTGAATCAACGAACGCCTGGATGACCTCGGCAATTTCACTCTCATTCAGCTGCTTCGGTGGTGTGTGCTGTGGGTCGAACGCAATGGGCGAAGGACCGACCGGCGTCCAGCCGCCATCTTCAGGTTTGACGCTACCGTGCTTGCCGATCCACGGCCGATGGGTGCTGGCCTTGCGCCCGGCGTGGGCCAGTTGAATTCCGGCGACAGCGCCTTGGGCGGCGATGAAACGCGTGATGCGTTGCAGGGGTTCGATCTGTTCGTCATTCCACAAGCCGAGGTCTTCGGCGGTGATGCGTCCATCGGCCGTCACTGCCGTGGCTTCAGTAAAAACCAGACCGGCCCCACCGACAGCACGGCTACCGAGATGGACCAGGTGCCAGTCATTGGCCAGGCCATCGACACTCGAATACTGGCACATCGGTGACACCGCGATGCGGTTGAGCAGGGTCAATTGGCGAAGGGTATAGGGTTCAAGCAGCAGACTCATGGGGCACCTCTCGAATCAGTGGGCAGGCTCCAGGGTTCTGTTTGAAAGTCGACGAGTGACAGGAAAAAGGTGCAGCACCCGCCCCCGCGGGCAAAAAATTCGACAAGACGTCACAAGGAAAATCAAGCAGTGCTTAGAGCCTAGTCGACATTGACGGTTGAGGGAGGGTTCCGAGAGATTCGTCGTGAGGGACATCGCCTTCGCGGGCAAGCCTCGCTCCTACAGCGATAGCGTCAACGCGGTTCTATGTGGGCAATCATCAACTGGACCGTCTCATTCCCGCGAAACTCGTTAAGGTCGAGTTTGTAGGCCAGCTCCACCCATTTGATGGTCGGGTTCGGCCAGATATCGCGGTCGATTCCAAACGCGATGCCGTCCAGCTTCACCGAACCGCATTCACTTCTCAGCACCACTTTGAGGTGCCGTTCGCCAACAACCCGTTGTTCGACCAACTGGAACACACCATGGAACAACGGCTCCGGGAAGTGTTGCCCCCAAGGACCGGCATGCCGCAAAGCACGGGCCAGTTCGAGGTGAAATTCTTCGACCGCTAAAGTCCCGTCCGACAGCAGTCGCCCGGTCAGGTCTTCTTCGCGCAATTGCCTACGCACTTCAGCGTCAAAGGCTTCGGCGAACAGCGGAAAATTCGCTTCTGGCAAGGTCAACCCGGCCGCCATGGCGTGGCCGCCGTACTTGCTGATCAAATTTGGGTGCTGAGCCGCCACTACGCTCAAGGCGTCGCGAATATGGAAGCCCTGCACCGAACGCCCCGAGCCCTTGAGCATGCCATCGCCTGCATCGGCAAAGGCGATGGTCGGACGGAAATAGCGCTCTTTCATACGCGAGGCGAGGATGCCGATGACGCCCTGGTGCCACTCGGGATCGAACAGGCACAGGCCGAACGGCATCGATTCCACCGGCAAATCCTTGAGCTGGGCCAGCGCCTCGCGCTGCATGCCCTGCTCGATGGATTTGCGGTCCTGGTTCATGCCGTCCAGCTGGATAGCCATTTCCCGGGCGAGCCCGGCGTCTTCGGTGAGCAGGCATTCGATGCCCAGGCTCATGTCATCCAGGCGCCCCGCCGCGTTCAGGCGCGGGCCGACAATGAACCCCAGATCCGTAGACGTGATGCGCGCATGATCACGCTTCGCCACTTCGAGGATCGCCTTGATCCCCGGCCGCGCACGTCCGGCGCGGATTCGCTCCAGGCCTTGGTGGACGAGAATCCGGTTGTTGGCGTCCAGCGGCACCACGTCGGCGACGCTGCCGAGGGCCACCAGGTCCAGCAACTCGCCGATGTTCGGCTGCGGCCTGCTCTCGTACCAGCCGAGGCTGCGCAGACGCGCGCGCAGGGCCATCAGCACGTAGAAGATGACCCCGACGCCGGCCAGTGCCTTGCTCGGAAACCCACAGCCTGGCTGGTTGGGATTGACGATGGCATCGGCCAGCGGCAATTCATCGCCCGGCAAGTGGTGGTCGGTGACCAGCACGTTGAGGCCAGCCTTTTTCGCCGCCGCCACGCCTTCAACGCTGGAGATGCCGTTGTCCACGGTGATCAGCAGCTGCGGCGTGCGGGTCAGCGCCACCTCAACGATTTCAGGCGTAAGGCCGTAGCCATACTCAAATCGGTTCGGCACCAGATAATCAACGTGAGCCGCGCCCAGCAGGCGCAAGCCCAACATGCCCACGGTACTCGCCGTCGCGCCGTCGGCGTCGAAGTCGCCGACGATCAGAATCCGCTGACGCTGCTCCAGCGCGGTCACCAGCAAATCCACCGCGGCATCGATGCCCTTGAGCTGCTGGAACGGAATCAGCCGCGCCAGGCTCTTGTCCAGTTCAGCCTCTGAAACCACGCCCCGCGCCGCGTACAGACGGGTCAGCAGCGGCGGCAGGTCACCTAGGAATGGCAGGGTGTCGGGCAACAGGCGAGGTTCGATGCGCATGGGGTGACAGGTACTTCTCTTGAATACGTAGGATAAAACCGGATGACGTGGCGAAAAATCAGCCGCGTTCGCCGCTCAGCCACTGCAACTGGACTTCGTGCTGACCACGGTCGTCGGTGACGAAAATCGTCCCTTCGCTGATCATCACGTCCCACTTGATAACGCGCGGCATGTCTTTGGCCAAGGTTTCCAGGACTTCCTGCGGCACAGCAGCGATGTGCACGTTTTTCAGGTTCTTGATCGCCGGGATCACTTTGGTTTCCCAGACGCGCAAGCTGCCATAGGCCAGCAGGCTGGTGCGTTCGGTGCGACGCGAGCACCACGTCAGGCGGTCGGCGTCGGGCTGACCGACTTCGATCCAGTGCAGGACGCGATCATCCAGGCTTTTTTCCCACAGGGCGGGTTCATCCACGTCTGACAGACCACGGCCAAACGACAGCTGCTCGTTGTACCAGAAGGCGTAGGCCAGCAGCCGCACGGTCATGCGCTCTTCGGTTTCCGAAGGGTGACGGGCGATGGTCTGCTTCACCGTCTCGTAAACGCTGCGGTCGAGGTCGGTAAGGTTCAGTTCAAACTTGTAGGTCGTGGACGGCTGGGCCATGAACGGGCTTCTTGATACGTGGAAAGGCGGCAAGTCTAACCGATGCGGCAGGCTTCGCGGCCATCAACCTTGAGCGACTGACGGCGGGCTGTGCTAAAACGCTCTATCAGCCAAGCCTTTGTCCTACAGGATCCAGCATGCCGTTCACTGCCAAACCCCTCTCAGGTCTGAAAGTCATCGAATTGGGCACGTTGATCGCCGGGCCGTTTGCCTCGCGCATTTGCGGCGAATTCGGTGCCGACGTCATCAAGATCGAATCCCCCGACGGTGGTGATCCGTTGCGCAAATGGCGCAAGTTGTATGAAGGCACGTCGCTGTGGTGGTTCGTTCAGGCACGCAACAAGAAGTCCCTGACCTTGAACCTGAAACACCCGGACGGCCTGGCAATCCTGAAAAAGCTGCTCAGTGAAGCGGACATCCTGATCGAGAATTTTCGCCCCGGCGTGCTGGAAAAACTCGGTCTGGGTTGGGACGTCTTGCACGCACTGAATCCAAAACTGGTGATGGTGCGCCTTTCGGGTTTCGGCCAGACCGGGCCGATGAAGGATCAACCAGGTTTTGGTGCGGTCGGTGAATCCATGGGCGGCCTGCGCTACATCACCGGGTTTGAGGACCGACCGCCGGTACGCACCGGGATATCCATCGGCGACTCGATTGCGGCGCTCTGGGGCGTGATTGGCGCGCTGATGGCTTTGCGTCATCGCGAGGTCAATGGCGGCCTGGGCCAAGTGGTGGATGTGGCGCTGTACGAAGCGATCTTCGCCATGATGGAAAGCATGGTCCCGGAGTTCGACGTGTTCGGCTTCATTCGCGAACGCACCGGCAACATCATGCCCGGCATCACGCCCTCCTCGATCCACACCAGCGCTGACGGCAAACATGTGCAGATCGGCGCCAATGGCGATGCGATTTTCAAACGATTCATGCTGATCATCGGCCGTGAAGACCTGGCCAACGACCCGACGCTGGCCAGCAATGACGGGCGTGACAGCCGTCGCGACGAGATTTATGGGGTGATTGATCGCTGGGTCAATGCGCTGCCGCTGGACACCGTCATCGAGCAGTTGAATCAGGCTGATGTCCCCGCCAGCCGGATCTTCAGCGCCGAAGACATGTTCAGTGATCCGCAGTACTTGGCTCGGGAAATGTTCCTGAAGGCAAAGCTGCCGGACGGCAAAGATTTCAAGATGCCGGGAATTGTGCCGAAACTCTCAGAGACACCCGGCAGTTCGCAATGGGTCGGGCCGCAGTTGGGCGAACACAATGCGCAGGTACTCAACGATCTTGGCTACGACAAGGAACAGATCGCAAAGCTGCGTGAAGACGGGGCCATCTAAGCTGAAACGCCTGCTTTCGCTGCTCATCACAGACTGCCTGTCACACGGCAGGAGGGTGATGTGTGCGCTCGCGGCGACAGCCTTGCTCATCGGTCCGACCTCGTCGGCGATGGCGCAGCCCAAGGAAACCATGATCTGGCTGTTGCGGGATCTGCCACCGCTGACGATTTTCGAAGGACCGAAAAAGGGCCTGGGCGTCATCGATCAACTGTTGCCGCTGTTGATCGCCGGCATGCCGCAATACGAACACACCTTGATGCGAGTCAACCGTGCTCGCGCCTTGCAAATGCTCCACGAGCCGTCCCTTACCTGCGATGCGGCGCTGAATCGGAGCAAGGAACGCGAACGCTGGATCGCGTTTTCGATTCCGGTGTTTCGGGCCATGAGTAACGGCGTGGCCGTAAGGCGCGTCGACCGTGAGACGCTTGCCCCCTTCATCCAGGACGGTGAACTGGACCTGGCGGCCTTCCTGGCGAGCGGCGGCGAGAAATTGGGCATTATCGCCGAGCGTAACTACGGTGATTACCTCGACGCGCTGCTCAAACAGGCACCACCTGACTCGCTGACCCCGCACTACGGCAACGACGCCTTGGGCAGCCTGTTGCAGATGCAACGCCTGGGGCGCTTGCGGCTGCTGTTGGGATACCGCCCGGAAATCCGCTATCAGGCCCAACAGCAAGGGATCGCCGAGGATGAATTGCAGTTCTACCCAATTCGCGGCGCCGAGAAATTCTTGTCCGGTTACATCGGCTGCACCGACACGCCCAAAGGCCGGCAGGCGATTGTCGAGATCAATCAATTGCTGCGCAAAATGCCCCACGATCGCTTGAGCGAGGCGTACGCCGCGTGGCTCGACCCGGAAAGTCGCGATGCCTATCTGGAAGAATCCAGGAAGTATTTCGAGCAACAGGCGCTGGAATGACAAATCGCGGGCAAAAAGAAACCCCGAGAAGTGGGGAGACATCTCGGGGTTAAACGTGGTCTACAAAGAGACCAGTGGCAGCACGACTACAAGCACCGGAGCACAATGCTTGATCCTGCTGTTACATGCTCTGACTGACCTTGGCCCGGGAAGGTTCCCACAAAAGACAATTCAATTACGGCTGGCCACGACCTTGTCCTGTGCAGCATTGCGCAATGCCGCGATAACGCAGGGTTCCAGGCGTCCTTCGGCAATCATCAGATCGCGATGCAAGCCGTCGACCACATCCGTGAGCAGACGTTTGTCGGTCAGTTGGGCCTGATTGAACTCCCGCTCGACCACGATGGCGCCGGTTGTGCTCTTCAGTGTCACCAGGCATTCGCCGTGAGCGCCCGAGGGGGTCAACGTTACCTGGTACGGGCTCAGAGCCTCACCGAGCAATAGATTGATACTTTCCATCTCGATCACCACTCAATAGTCCGAAAACAAAGTGCCTGGGGCGTGTTCACATTAAGTGACCATTGGCCCGAGAAGAAAGTTCTGGATTCCAGGTGCAGGCGCGTCGGCGTCTCTGGTGGGTAGAGCATGCATGGGGTAGATGACAGGTTTGTGTATGGCTTGGGTTTTGGTGGTGGATTGGGATTGGGATTGGGTGAATATCCGGTTCTTCGGTGAGGGCGGCTATTGGTTTCGCCCTTACGGCGAGTCACTTGGAAAAGCCCCAAGTAACCAAGGGCTCTTGCCCCTTTCGTTCGGTGGCTCGCTAATGCTCGGCATACCCTCGCTCCGGTCCTGCTCCGTGGGCCCGCCGCCATCGGCCATCCTTGGCCGGGGGCGGCTAACCCGGCATCCATGCCGGGTTGCCCACTACGCAGAACCTCCACTCGGCCTCTCGAGGGGGCGTGTACCTCAAGATCAAAAGCTGAAGGCGAGCTAACGCTCGGCCTGATGAGTGGTGAGAAGCAAAAGCGTACGCGATTTCCTGTAGGAGCCGGCTTGCCGGCGAAAAGCGTTTGGACGACGCGTTCATTCAGACAGCCCGCGTTATCGTTGACGTCCATCGCCAGCAAGCTGGCTCCTACAATTTCGAACTGTGTGAACCCAATCCCTGTAGGAGCCGGCTTGCTGGCGATAGCGGTGGGTCAGTCAGCACATTTATTGACTGGACGGACGCCATCGCCAGCAAGCCGGCTCCTACAGGGGAGCGGTGTACATGTCCGGAATGAGTGAGTGCAGCAGAGAAAGATAATGCGGTCGACCAAAGAGCCAGGTCGGCTTTCAGGCCGCCTCGGCGGCTGTGGCGGTAGTCGCCCCCTCGAGAGGCCGAGTGGAGGTTCTGCGCAGTGGGCACCGCGGCAGGGATGCCGCGGTAGCCGCCCCCGGCCATGGATGGCCGATGGCGGCGGGCCCACGGAGCAGGACCGGAGCGAGGGCATGGCGAGCATTAGCGAGCCACCGAACGAAAGGGGCAAAAGCGCTTTGGTTACTTTCGCGCTTTTCGAAAGTGACTCGCTGTAAGAGCGAAACCAATAGTGGCCGTTACCGCAGCAACGGATATGCCCCCCAACCGATTACAACGGCTTCCCACGATTCCCATGCTGACTGACAAAAGCCTGTACAGCCTTAAGATCATTCGGCAACACCGTGCAACGCTCATCCCGCTCAAACAGATCGGCAAGGTGAACAGGCAACTCCAGCGCTTTACCCACACCCGCCTTCTCAACCGCATCCGGGAATTTAACCGGATGGGCAGTCCCGAGAATAACCATAGGAATATCCAGACTACGACGGCATTCACGCGCAGCCTTTACACCGATAGCCGTGTGCGGATCCAGCAACTCACCCGTCTGCTCGTAAACCTCAGCAATCGTTTCGCAAGTTTGCGCATCATCCACAGCCAGCGAATCAAACAGCTTGCGCGCTTCGGTCCAACGCTCCTGTTCAACGCTGAAACCGCCGCCCTGCTTGAACGAATCCATCAACCCGGCAATCGCAGCGCCGTTGCGACCGTGCAGGTCGAACAGCAGACGCTCGAAGTTCGACGACACCATGATGTCCATCGACGGCGACAACGTGGCGTGCAGGGTTTCCTTGACGTACTGATTGCCGCTCATGAAGCGGTGCAGGATGTCGTTGCGGTTGGTGGCGACGATCAACTGATTGATCGGCAGGCCCATGTTGCGCGCCAGGTAACCGGCGAAGATGTCGCCGAAGTTACCGGTCGGCACCGAGAACGACACCGAACGCGCCGGGCCGCCCAGTTGCAGGGCTGCGTGGAAGTAGTAGACGATCTGGGCCATGATCCGCGCCCAGTTGATCGAGTTCACCGCCACCAGACGCGTGCCCTTGAGGAAACTTTGGTCGGCGAAGCTCGCCTTGACCATTTCCTGGCAGTCATCGAAGTTGCCTTCGATGGCGATGTTGTGGATGTTCTCGCCGAAGATGGTGGTCATCTGCCGACGCTGCACTTCAGACACGCGGTTGTGCGGGTGCAGGATGAAGATGTCGACGTTTTCGCAGTGCTTGCAGCCTTCGATGGCGGCCGAACCGGTATCGCCAGAAGTAGCGCCGACGATCACCACGCGCTCACCGCGTTTTTCCAGCACGTAATCAAGCAGGCGACCGAGCAGTTGCAGGGCGAAGTCCTTGAACGCCAGGGTCGGGCCGTGGAACAGCTCCAGCACCCACTCATTGCCGTTCAGTTGACGCAACGGTGCCACGGCGTTGTGCGAGAACACGCCATAGGTTTCTTCAAGAATCTTTTTGAAATCGGCATCAGGAATGCTGCCGGTGACGAACGGGCGCATCACCCGGAAAGCCAGCTCGTGATACGGCAGGCCGGCCCAGGAAGCGATTTCTTCCTGGGTGAAACGTGGCAGGTTTTCCGGGACGTACAGACCGCCGTCAGTGGCCAGACCGGCCAGCAGGACGTCTTCGAAATTCAGGGCCGGTGCCTGGCCGCGGGTGCTGATATAACGCATGACTGACTCCAATGGACAGTGTTCGCAAACCCGGGCCCGCACGCAGGCCCGGTGAACGATAACGGCTTAGTTCAGGTGCTCGACGCGGATCCGTACGACCGGACCGACCACGCCCGTGAGGGCTTCGAGGGCGGCAATCGCGTCGTTCATGTGCTGTTCCAGCACACGGTGGGTCAGCAGGATCATCGGCACCAGGCCGTCATGCTCTTCGACTTCTTTCTGCATGATCGATTCGATGTTGATGCCGCGCTCCGACAGGATGCTCGCAACCTGAGCCAGCACGCCCGGATGGTCCTTGGCCTGAATGCGCAGGTAGTAGGCGCTTTCGCAGGCTTCGATCGGCAGGATCGGATGCGCCGACAGCGAATCCGGCTGGAAAGCCAGGTGCGGCACGCGGTTTTCCGGGTCCGAGGTCATGGCGCGAACCACATCCACCAGGTCGGCGATCACCGACGAAGCGGTCGGCTCCATGCCAGCGCCAGCGCCGTAGAACAGGGTCGAACCGGCAGCGTCACCGTTGACCATCACCGCGTTCATCACGCCGTTGACGTTGGCGATCAGGCGATCGGCCGGGATCAGCGTCGGGTGCACGCGCAACTCGATGCCAGCCGCCGTGCTGCGAGCGACGCCCAGGTGCTTGATGCGATAGCCCAGCGCTTCGGCGTAGTTCACGTCAGCCGTGGTCAGCTTGGTGATGCCTTCGGTGTAGGCCTTGTCGAATTGCAGCGGAATGCCGAACGCGATGGAGGCCAGGATCGTCAGCTTGTGGGCCGCGTCGATGCCTTCAACGTCGAAGGTCGGATCGGCTTCGGCGTAACCCAGGGCCTGCGCCTCGGCGAGAACGTCTTCGAAGGTGCGACCCTTCTCGCGCATCTCGGTGAGGATGAAGTTGCCGGTGCCGTTGATGATGCCGGCGACCCAGTTGATCCGGTTGGCGGACAGGCCTTCACGGATCGCCTTGATCACCGGAATGCCACCGGCCACGGCCGCTTCGAACGCAACGATCACGCCCTTCTCGCGAGCCTTGGCGAAAATTTCATTGCCGTGAACGGCGATAAGCGCCTTGTTCGCGGTGACCACATGCTTGCCATTCTCGATGGCCTTGAGTACCAGCTCGCGGGCAACGGTGTAGCCGCCCATCAGCTCTATAACGATGTCGATCTCAGGGTTCGTGGCCACTTCGAAGACATCGTTGGTAATCGCAATACCGGTCGTTTGGAACTGAGGCTTTGGCGTGCGAATGGCAATTTGTGCCACTTCGATTCCACGCCCGGCACGACGAGCAATTTCCTCGGCGTTGCGCTGAAGTACGTTGAAGGTACCGCCACCGACGGTCCCTAACCCACAGATGCCTACTTTGACCGGTTTCACTGTGAACTCCCCATAAAACGGCCGACTCAAGGCCGGCCGTGAAAACAGCCGCATGCTCGCGGCTCTCTATTAATGGCCCGGCAAATGTTGCCGCCGGACCATGATCGTCAAAGGCTGGCCGTGACGATGCGAATTTACTTCGCGCCCAGCGCCAGTTTGGCGACTTGTGGCGCAGGCTGGTAGCCCGGAATGACCTGACCGTCGGCCAAAACGATGGCCGGTGTGCCGTTCACGCCAATCGACTGACCGAGGGCGAACTGTTTGGAAACCGGGTTATCGCACTTGGCGGCCTTGATTTCCTTGCCGTCGACCATTTTGTCCATGGCCGCTTTCTTGTCTTTCGAGCACCAGACCGCTTGCAGCTGTTCGTCACCCGGCGAGCCCAGGCCCTGGCGCGGGAACGCGACGTAGCGCACTTCGATGCCGCGCTTGTTCAGCTCAGGCACTTCGGCATGCAGTTTGTGGCAGTACGGGCAGGTGGTGTCGGTAAACACGGTGATGTGCGATTTGGTTTCGCCGATGGCCGGGTAGACCACGGTTTCCGCAACAGGAATGGCGTTGACCAGCTTGGAAATGCCCAGGCGTTCGGCTTTTTCGGTCAGGTTGACCGGCTTGCCGTCCTTGAGCTGAAACATGTAGCCCTGAACCACGTATTGGCCGTCGGCACTGGCATACAGCACGCGGCTGCCCTGCAGTTTGACTTCATACAGGCCCGGCAGCGGACTGGCGGAAATGCTTTCTACCGGCACTTCGAGCTGGAGGGTTTCCAGGCTCTTACGAATGGCTTTGTCGGCCGCGTCATCGGCGACGGCAAGGGTGCTGACCAACGCAATGGCTGCGGCGGCGAAAATCTGGGTCAGACGCATGAGAACTCCTGAAGGCGGACAAATGGGACGACCAGAACGCCCGTGCCGAAACACCGGGTCATAACCGCCCATCGTGCAAACCGGCAAAGCCTACCACATAAGGGCTGTGTGGCCGAATGTGGGGTGACAAGACAACACCGCGATCCCTGTAGGAGCGAAGCTTGCTCGCGAAGGAGGTCAGGACAACACGTTCATCCAGACAGCACGCGTTATCGTTGACGTTCTTCGCGAGCAAGCTTCGCTCCTACAGGGATCGCGCAGCAAGGATTGTGATCATCCGCGCGGGTGGTGTTTGGCGTGCAGGTCCTGCAGGCGTGCCCGGGCGACGTGGGTGTAGATCTGAGTGGTCGACAGATCGCTATGGCCGAGCAGCATCTGCACCACTCGCAAATCCGCGCCGTGGTTGAGCAGGTGCGTGGCGAAGGCATGGCGCAAAGTGTGCGGCGACAGCGATTTGCCGATCCCGGCGACCTTGGCCTGATGCTTGATCCGGTGCCAGAAGGTCTGGCGCGTCATCTGCTCGCCGCGCTGACTGGGGAACAGCACATCGCTGGGACGCCCACCGAGCAGCTCGCCACGGGCGTCGCGCATGTAACGCTCGACCCAGACAATCGCCTCCTCGCCCATCGGCACCAGCCGCTCCTTGCTGCCCTTGCCCATCACCCGCAGCACGCCCTGGCGCAGGTTGACCTGCTCCAGCGTCAGGCTGATCAGTTCCGTCACCCGCAAACCGCAGGCGTACAGCACTTCGAGCATGGCGCGGTCACGCTGGCCAATCGCTTCACTCAGGTCCGGCGCTTTCAGCAGTGCTTCCACATCGGCTTCCGACAAGGATTTTGGCAATGGCCTACCGAGTTGAGGCATATCGACGCGTAACGTCGGATCGACCGCGATCAACTTTTCCCGCAACAGATAGCGATAAAAGCCACGCACCCCCGAGAGAAATCGCGCAGTGGAACGGGGTTTGTAGTTCTGTTCCAGGCGCCAGGCCAGGTGATCGAGGATCAACTCGCGACCGGCGTTGATCAACTCCAGCCCCTTCTCCTGCAGCCAGCCATTGAACAAGGCCAGGTCACTGCGATAGGCGTCGCGGGTGTTGTCCGAAAGGCCCTTCTCCAGCCATAAGGCGTCGAGGAATTGGTCTATCAGTGGATGATCGATGGCGGGCATAGAAGTTAGGGCAGTCAATTAATATTTAAGGTTGACAGAAAGCTTTCAATAGCCCACAGGATCGCGGTACTACCACGCGCTACAGGCGATAATATTTGATTGCGCTGAATCCGACCCCGGTCTGCATTATGGTGAAAGGAAAATAAAGGCGACCGTTCAAGCTGGCGTTTTCAAAGGCAAAGCGCCACCATACCAGTCCAGTGGACGCCGCACAGGATGCTTCATTACCTCTCCGAAGCAAAGTGCAGTAGATGCTTTTTACGAGGTACACGACTTCAGTGACAGCAGGGCACCTGCGTACAATTTTTTCCGGCTCCTAACACAACTTGTACGGACAAGCACCCTGGCTAACAAAAACATATAGGTATAAAAGTGAAAGACATAAAAACCTCGCTGACAGCGATCTCAAAACTTTACAACACAAAAAAACCTCACCTTTTAGATAGTATCAACCTTATATGTACCGCCTTAGAAAAACTTGAAGCGCTTGCAAGCTATGAATATTATGGCGACTTCAAAGGCGTGCCAAATATTGCTTATTATGCATTTACAAACAGCGAAAACATATCTCGCCCGGTTCAGCCAGAAATGTTCCATTATAACAGACGCGTTTTTTTAGAAGAATTTAATATTCTAATGCAGAGTTTCCAACGCACACCCGACCAGTGGACCCACGAAGAGAAGAAGCGAGCAAACAACGTAGTATATACAGGCGTCATGGCAATAGCATGCTGCTATGATCTTTGGCAGCGTGGAAGCCGAAAAACACCAGGCACTTTTTTCGAAATATTTATGGCAGGAATTTTAAAAGAAGTTTTTGCAGAATACTACTTTTCAAAACATATCCCCTTGACAGAGTTTCTGGACGGAGAGGAGCTAGGGAACGATGCAATTACTGAAGCGACAAATGAAGATATCGAAGGCGACAGCGAAGAGCCAGAACTAAAGGACAGCGTCTCAAGCCTTTCAACCGATTTAGTTATCAAAAATGTATCCTCAGGAAAAAGCTTAGTCATTCCGTTCAAAATCACCACTCGCGAGCGTATAGTCCAGCCATTCGCACACCAACGAATTTTAGACTCGGCTTTCGGAATTGGAAAATTCTCATCATTCATTGTTTGCATTAGTGAGACGCAGCAAGACAAAAAGAACACGAAAGTAAATCAAGTGTGTGTACCAGGAACAGTAAAGCTCTATCAACAGCATCTAGCCCCTGTTAGGGGGCTATACTACTGCGACATACCACAAAGGTACGATGCTCCCGACATGCAGAAATTACTACCAGTCAAGACTGTAGGAGATTTCTTTGTCGATGCGTACCATTTTTTTCATGAGTCAAAATAACACTTGCTGATTGAATTTTTGTTGAGCTTCAATTGGAAACTGAGAAGCCGTCGCGGACAGTTTGTGGCTCAACAAAATTCTAGTAATCGCGTTTCCGGCAGAACTCGCTACCGGAGGGGGTACAGCGTTGCCTATTTGGAGCCTGATATCTTGGCGCGTACCATAGAATCTAAAGTTATCTGGAAATCCTTGAAGCATGGCACCCTCTCGCAAGGTGATTGCACGATGCTCTTCAGGATGTCCATATCGTCCACGGGTAAAGCTATCAAACCCTGCCGTGATAGTAGGGCAATGCCCATGCCACTCCAGACGACCGTAAACGTCAGGCCAGCCGCCTTTTTTTACATCTGTAACTTGATGGCATGGAAGCCTTAAGTACATAGGTATGTCTTTCCACCCTCCACCAGGTGGAACATGCGAAAACCGCTCTTCGTTTAATTTAGAAATCTTACATTTGATATGATTTGGGAAAAGAGGATGCTCAGAATAATCATCTGGAGGAGGAGGAAGCATGCCAATGATATCTTTTACAGTACTTTTAGCTCTGGCAAACTCCAGAACAGGAACATCCACCTCCTCATCATTAGATATTCCAATCATAATAAAGCGCCCGCGCTTCTGCGCTAAACCAAAATTAGAGGAACATACAAAGAATGTAAATATCGTATAAGAGGAGAGCTCCTCACGAATCTCCTGGATCAGATCCTCACCGCGCTTCTGACCAAAAATCTCAACATTCTCAAACAGAAAAGAACGTGCATTGGTCTCTTTCACTAAGCGAGCATACTCCAGTACAAGCCTGTTTCTCTCATCTGATAATAAGTGCGCACCGCGCCGCTGCTTAGAAAAACCTTGACAAGGTGGGCCACCACTTAACAAATCTAACCTATCAGTTATACCTGCTTGCTTAAGCAAAAAGTCACCCTTGACATTTTTCGCATCAAGTACGTGGCAATGAGGAGCTATATTCTTGTTATAAGTTTCAACGGCTGCGGGATTCAAATCGAAGGCAAACCGGACATCAAATCCAGCTTTTCTTAAGCCCAACGACATTCCTCCTGCGCCAGAAAAAGTTTCTATGCACGTGAGTCTACGAATTTTTATCGGCGTCGGTTCTGACATGATTACCTAGGCTGCGTAAAGTGATATGGATAAAATGTACAACCTGAGAGCTCAAAGGTCAATGTTTTGATAAGAAATCATATTTTAAGTATGACACCTGAAATCTGTAAGGCAGCAAGAGCCCTAGCCAGGCTAACGCAGCGTGATCTTGCATTCGCAGCTGATATCGCTACCCCGACGATTGCGGATTTCGAACGAGGGGCTCGCAGACCACATGTAAATAATCTCAAAGCCATTGCAAACGTATTTGAAGATTTAGGGATAGATTTTGTGGTGGAAAATGAAGAAATTGTGGGCATAGACTTTCGAAACCTGAAAAGTATGGATGCATAATCTGTTGAGGCCATCCAATCCATTTTCTTTTCAGGCCTTTGAGAGGGACTTTACGCTCAAAACGTTACCTCTGACCAAGCCCCTTCTAATACAAAAGATGCTAAGGCTTCTATCTGATTGATAATGAAAGATTTTATGACGCTCAAAAAACAGCACTGTAGAGCAAGAAACAAAAAAGCAGCCCGTAGGCTGCTTTTTTCTGCATCGGAAGCTGGACTTAAGCCAGTTTTTCCTTGATGCGAGCTGCTTTACCGGACAGGTCACGCAGGTAGTACAGCTTGGCTTTACGTACGTCACCGCGACGTTTAACGGCCATGCTGTCGATTTGCGGGCTGTAGGTCTGGAAAGTACGCTCTACGCCAACACCGTTGGAGATTTTACGAACGGTGAAAGCACTGTTTACGCCGCGGTTACGCTTGGCGATAACAACACCTTCGAACGCTTGCAGACGCGAACGGTCGCCTTCCTTCACTTTCACCTGAACGACAATGGTGTCGCCCGGGGCAAAGGTAGGGATCTCTTTGGTCATCTGCTCTGCTTCGAGTGCAAGGATGATTTTGTTAGTCATGCTGTGCTCCTAAGGTAAATCAACGGACTTACCATCGATACGTTGTTAACTATCGTCCCGCTCGCGGATGTATTCCTCGAGCAGCTTCTTCTCTTCTCCAGAAAGCGAGCGGCTTTCCAGAAGATCGGCGCGTCGTTCAAAGGTCCTACCAAGGGACTGCTGTAAACGCCAACGCCGGATGTGCGCGTGATTGCCACTTAGCAATACGTCGGGAACACGCTGATCCGCATACACCTCCGGTCGGGTGTAGTGCGGGCAATCCAGCAAACCATCCGTAAAGGAATCTTCCTCGGCGGAGTCCGCATGCCCTAAAGCTCCAGGCAGCAGTCGTGTAACCGCATCGATCAGGACCATCGCCGGCAGCTCGCCGCCAGACAGTACATAGTCGCCAATCGACCACTCTTCATCGACATGAGCATCAATAAAACGCTCGTCAATGCCTTCATAGCGGCCGGCAATCAGGATCAATGCATCCAGATTCGCCAACTCGCGTACCGCCGACTGAGTCAGTTGACGGCCTTGGGGGGACAGGTAAATCACCTTCGCCGCCTCCCCGGCTGCTGCCTTGGCCTGAACCAGAGCATCTTCCAGGGGCTTGATCTTCATCACCATGCCCGGGCCACCGCCAAATGGGCGATCGTCCACAGTGTGATGTCGATCCGTCGTGTAGTCTCGCGGATTCCAACAGGTGAGCTGCAAGAGCCCCTGTTTCACCGCCCGACTGGTGATGCCGTACTCGCTGATGGCGGAGAACATCTCGGGAAACAAACTGATCACTTCTACGCGCAAGTTAGCCACGCTTAGAAGTCCGCGTCCCAATCCACCTTCATCTCGCCTGCGGCAAGGTCGACAGCCAACACGCATTGCTCCGTATAGGGCAACAGGCGTTCGCGATCATCCAGGCTGCCAGCGCAAGGCTTGACCACCATTACATCATTGGCGCCGGTTTCCAGAAGATGATCGATTTTCCCGAGCAATTGCCCAAGGTGATCAATAACCTTCAGACCTTCCAGCTGGTACCAGTAGTACTCGCCGTCGGTCAATTCAGGGAACAGGTTGCGCGGCACGCAGATCTCATAACCGGCCAGAAGACGCGCTTCTTCACGATCATCAAGACCCTTGAGCTTTGCGACCAGGAACTTGTCGCTCCCGCGTCCGCTGACCAGCTCGACCTGTTTCACATTGCCTTCGCGCTTGAGCGTCCAGGTTTTGTACTGCAACAGGTTTTCAGTCGGATCAGTAAAGGAATACACCTTCACTTCGCCGCGAACGCCATGAACAGAATAAATCTTGCCGATAACGATCAAATCATCAGCAATGGCTGGCGTCGCGTTCATATTGCTCAGGCCGCAGCCTTAGCCGCGTCCTTCAACAACTGAGCAACACGCTCAGAAGGTTGTGCACCAACGCTCAGCCAGTAGGCTACGCGCTCTTGGTTCACGGACAGACGGACTTCTTGACCACGAGCAACAGGGTTGAAGAAACCAACCTGTTCCTTGTGCGAACCGTCGCGCGGGTTGCGGCTGTCGGTTACGGTCAAGTGGTAAAACGGGCGCTTTTTGGAGCCGCCAAGGGCAAGACGGATTGTTAGCATGTGAACATCGTTCCTGTAGTCGGTGCTGCAAATCTAAAGGCACAGCGGGCATAGGTGCCCGAAAGGCCGCATATTCTAAGGAATATCCGGCTTTTTGCAAATGTCTTTTTCCGGCGGCCTATCGGACGCCATCCAGATTTGCTATAGAGCCGTCGTTGAAAACGGCCAGTCAGCTCCCGCCAAGTGCGGGTTTGCTGGAGATCCCACTTCCGTGTGGGCTGCGCAAGAGCAAGCCCCTGCGCGAATTCTTTACATTTTCGGCATGCCGCCGCCGGGCAACATACCGCCCATGCCGCGCATCATTTTGGCCATTCCGCCTTTCGCGGAGAATTTCTTCATCATCTTCTGCATCTGCTTGTGCTGCTTGATCAAGCGACCGATGTCCTGCACCTGAGTGCCGGAACCCATGGCGATCCGGCGTTTGCGCGAACCGCTGATCAGCTCAGGGTCGCGGCGCTCGGCCGGGGTCATGGAATTGATGATGGCTTCCATCTGCTTGAATTGTTTCTCTGCCGCGCCCTGGGCATTGCCCATTTGCGCCAGGTTCACACCGCCGATGTTCGGCAGTTTGTCCATGAGGCCACCGAGGCCGCCCATGTTCTTCATTTGTTGCAGCTGATCGCGGAAGTCTTCGAGGTCGAAGCCCTTGCCCTTCTTCAGCTTCTTGGCCAGCTTGTCGGCCTTGTCCTTGTCGAGCGTCGCTTCGGCCTGTTCGATCAGGCTGAGCACGTCGCCCATGCCGAGGATCCGCGAAGCGATACGTTCCGGGTGGAACGGCTCAAGGGCTTCGGTCTTCTCGCCCATACCGATGAACTTGATCGGCTTGCCGGTGATGGCACGAACGGACAGTGCGGCACCGCCACGGGCGTCGCCGTCGACCTTGGTCAGGATCACACCGGTCAGCGGCAGTGCATCGCCGAAGGCCTTGGCCGTGTTGGCGGCATCCTGGCCGGTCATGGCGTCGACCACGAACAGCGTTTCGACCGGGTTGATCGCGGCGTGCAACGCCTTGATCTCGCCCATCATCTCTTCGTCGATGTGCAGTCGACCGGCGGTATCGACGATGACCACATCAATAAACTTAAGCTTTGCTTCTTTTATAGCCGCTTGCGCGATGTCGACCGGCTTCTGGCTCAGGTCGGACGGGAAGAACGTCACGCCGATGTCGTTGGCCAGGGTTTCCAGCTGCTTGATCGCCGCAGGACGGTAAACGTCCGCGGACACGACCATTACCGACTTCTTCTTGCGCTCTTTAAGGAAGCGCGCAAGTTTACCGGCGGTGGTGGTTTTACCGGCACCCTGCAAACCGGCCATCAATACGACGGCGGGCGGAACGGCGCTCAGGTTCAGGTCTTCGTTGGCCGCACCCATCAGGCTTTCGAGTTCGGCCTGGACGATCTTCACGAAGGCCTGGCCCGGCGTCAGGCTACGCGACACCTCGGTGCCGACGGCGCGTTCCTTGACCGAATTGACGAAATCCTTCACCACCGGCAAGGCGACGTCGGCTTCGAGCAACGCCATGCGCACTTCGCGCAGGGTGTCTTTGATGTTGTCCTCGGTCAGTTTGGCCTTGCCGGTGACATGGCGCAGCGTCTGCGAGAGACGGTCGGTTAAGTTTTCAAACATTGCGCGATCCTTTCAGGCCCTGTGTAGACCGGGATAATGGCGGCCCAGACCGGAATCAACATGTGCTCGGCGAGCCTGCGGCGTGGGCAGGTCGCGGATTATAGCGAAGACTGCGACTGGCGGACACCTCGCACTTTCGTGGTGTGTGGGTTCTATGCCAAACTCAGCGCCTTTCGGGCTTGCCTAACAGGATTTATGCTCCCCTTGTCACCCAGTTTGCTTACCACCCTCGCCGCCGCCTGCTTATATGCCGCTGCGACCATTTATCAGGGCTCTCGCCTGGCCACCGGCGCCAAGGCGAACAAACGCCTGCTGGTCACGCTCGGCGTGCTCGCCGTGCTGGCTCACAGCGCCAGCCTGTTCACCCATCTGTTGACACCGATTGGCCTGGGCCTGGACTTTTTCAGCGCCGCCAGCCTGATCGCCGCGGCGGTCATTGCCCTGACGCTGCTGGCCTGCTCGCGGATCCCGGTGGAAAACCTGCTGATATTACTGTTCCCGCTGGGCGCCGCTACCGTGCTGCTGGCACAGTTCGCCCCGGCCGGCACGGTGCAGATCATCGACGAAGAGCCGGGCATCCTCGCGCATATCCTGTTGTCGATCCTGGCCTACGGCATGTTCACCATCGCGGTGTTCCAGGCCTTGCTGCTGCTGGTTCAGGACCATCAGCTCAAGCACAAGCACCCGTCCGGACTGATCAAGAACTTCCCGCCGCTGCAAACCATGGAAAGCCTGCTGTTCAGTTTCCTGTGGGCCGGCTGGACCTTGCTGTCGTTGTCGCTGATCTCTGGCTGGCTGTTCGTCGACAATCTGTTCGCCCAGCACCTGGTGCACAAAACCTTGCTGGCGTGCCTGGCCTGGATCGTCTTCAGCGTGCTGCTGTGGGGCCGCAACCGCCTCGGCTGGCGCGGACACAAGGCCATTCGCTGGACCCTCGCCGGTTTCTGCCTGTTGATGCTCGCGTATTTCGGCAGCAAGCTGGTCCGTGAATACATCCTGCACATCTGACGGGCGGCATAAATGGACGACTTGCCCATAGGGCCGATGCTCGCCGTAGTGGCCCTGCTGATTTTATGGTCGGGGCTGTTCACCGCCATTGAAGCGGCACACCAGCACTTGCTGGCCCAGCGCACCGCCTCGCGTGCAAGCGACAAACCGGTGGCAAAGCTGAGTTTTCCGCTCAACAGCCTGATTCTCTGCAACACCCTGTGCCGCGCGCTGGTAGTGGTCATCAGCACCTTGCTGGCGATTTTCACCTGGGCTGAAAACGGTCCATGGGCCGCGTGCCTGGGGGCCGGCGCGATTCTGCTGGTGTTTGCCGACTACCTCCCGCGCACTCTGGCCGCCCGCTATCCCGACGCGGTTCTCGCGCTGGGCAACACCCTGCTCCGCGCGCCGCTGAAAATCATCTACCCGGCCGCCTGGCTGCTCAATGGCATCAGCCAGTTGCTGATGCGGCCGTTTGCCCGCAAGGCCAAAGTGGTGCAGCAGAGCGAGGACGAGACGCCGAAGGATCGTCACGACGACCAACAACCGGTTTGCCGTCCGCACGCGGTGTCCGGCATCCACGCGCTGGACAACATCACGGTCAACGACATTCTGGTACCGCGCAGCGATGTCGACGGGATCAACCTCGACGACTCCATCGAAGAAATCCTCGAACAGCTTCGGGCCAACCGGCGCACGCGCCTGCCGGTGTTCCACAGTGACATCAACCAGGTCGAGGCGGTGCTCAACACCCGGCAGATCCGCCATCTGCTGCCCGACGGCCAACTCACTCGCGAAGCACTGCTGGCCGCGTGTCACGACCCGTATTTCGTACCGGAAAGCACACCGCTACAGCTGCAACTGCTTAACTTCCACAAACAGCAGCGGCGCCTAGGCATGGTGGTCGACGAGTATGGCGAAGTCCTCGGCATCGTCACGCTGGAAGACATTCTCGAAGAAATCGTCGGCGAATTCGAAAGCCAGCACAGCCTGGACAACCCGCACATCCATCCGCAGGCCGATGGACGCCTGGTGATCGACGGTGCGGCATCGATTCGCGACCTGAACAAAAGCCTCGGCTGGCATTTGCCCAGCGATGGCCCGAAAACCCTTAACGGGCTGGTAACCGAAGCGCTGGAGACAATTCCGGACAGCGCGGTGTGCCTGAAGATCGGGCGTTATCGGCTGGAGATTCTGGAGACCGAAGACAACCGCGTGACCCGCGTGTTGATCTGGCATACGGCTGCGACACCCACAACTGTCTGACACAACTCATTCTTTGTAGGAGCCAGGCTTGCCGGCGAAGACGCTCTCAAGTACGCCTTCGCCGGCAAGCCTGGCTCCTACAGT
>NZ_JACNDU010000032.1:0-58480 GCF_017351735.1 Pseudomonas sp. FW300-N2A2
TGGTTACTTTGGGGCTTTTCCAAAGTGACTCGCCGTAAGGGCGAAACCAATAGCCGCCGTTACCGCAAAAACGGATATGCACACAACCCAAGCCCAAAACCGAAAGCGGCAGAAAAGCGGCAGACGGCGGAAACCCGTTGCCGCTTTTCTGGCATTGCCGCCTTGCCCAAGCCCGCAAAGCCCCGGTTTACGGGCTTTTTTGAATTGGCACGCCGCTTGCTATATCCATCGTACGAAAAATCAGGTCACCCGAAGGTTTCCCGACATGAGCATCAGCTTCGATAAAGCGCTCGGTATCCACGAACAAGCCCTGGGCTTCCGCGCCCAGCGTGCCGAAGTCCTGGCCAACAACATCGCCAACGCCGACACCCCGAACTACAAGGCTCGGGATCTGGACTTCTCGAAAGTGCTCGCCGAGCAGAACGAGAAAACCAAGAGCGGCACATTCGCCTTGAACATGACCAACAACCGTCATATCGAAGCCGAAGGCATGGGCAATGGCGACGAGTCGCTGCTGTATCGCACGCCGATGCAACCGTCGATTGACCAGAACACCGTGGACGCCCAGCTGGAACAGTCGAACTACGCGGAAAACGCGATCAACTTCCAGGCCAGCTTCACCCTGCTCAACAGCAAATTCAAAGGGCTGATGTCAGCCATTCGCGGAGAGTAAGTCATGTCTCTATCCAGTGTTTTCAACATTGCCGGTAGCGGCATGAGCGCGCAAACCACGCGCTTGAACACCGTGGCCTCGAACATCGCCAACGCCGAGACCGTCTCGTCGAGCATCGACCAGACCTATCGCGCACGTCATCCAGTGTTCGCCACCATGTTCCAGGGCGGGCAGAGCGGCGGCAGTGATTCGTTGTTCCAGAACCAGGACGCGGCCGGTCAGGGCGTGCAAGTGCTGGGCGTGGTCGAAGACCAGAGCAATCTGGAAGCGCGCTATGAGCCGAACCACCCGGCGGCCGACGCCAAGGGCTACGTCTACTACCCGAACGTCAACGTGGTTGAAGAAATGGCCGACATGATTTCCGCGAGCCGTTCGTTCCAGACCAACGCCGAAATGATGAACACCGCCAAAACCATGATGCAGAAGGTCCTGACCCTCGGTCAGTGATAAGGGGCGACTCAGATGAGTGTTACCGATACCACTAGCGGCATTAGCCTCAAAGACATCCTGGCCAACTCCTCGATCAAGACCAACACCAGCGCCGATGGCCTGGCGTCCGCCACGAACAGCGCAACCGGCAAAAAGGCCCTGGGCAAGGACGCGTTCCTGCAGTTGCTGGTGACACAGCTGAAGAACCAGAACCCGCTGGAGCCGCAGGACAACGGCGAGTTCGTTGCCCAGCTGGCGCAGTTCAGCAGCCTGGAAGGCATCACCACGCTCAACACCACCGTGAGTGGCCTGGCCAGCAATTACAACTCGTCCCAGGCCCTGCAGGCTTCGTCGCTGGTCGGGCGTTCGGTCATCGCGCCGAGCGAGAAGGCCGTGGTCGATACCTCCAAGAGCTTCAACGGGACCGTCGCGGTTCCGGCCTCGGTGGACCCGGTGAAAGTGAAGATTACCGACGCCGATGGCAAGGTCATCCGCACCATCGACCTGGGCAGCCAAAAAGCCGGCAGCGCCAGTTTCATCTGGGACGGCAAGAACGATGCGGGCGAAGTGGCCAAGGCGGGTACGTACACCTTCGGCGCTACCGCGACTTACGACGGCAAGGCGACTTCGCTGGTGACGTACCTGCCGGCGACCGTCAGCAGCGTGACCATCAGCCAGACCGGCGGTGAGTTGATGCTCAATCTCGCCGGTGGGGGCAGCATCGCCCTGTCCAAAGTACAAACAATTGGTATGTAGAGCCGACTAACACGGCACAAAGGAGTGGAATATGTCTTTCAATATCGGCCTTAGCGGTCTCTATGCAGCCAACAAACAACTGGACGTGACCGGCAACAACATCGCCAACGTCGCGACCACCGGTTTCAAATCGTCCCGTGCGGAATTCTCGGACGTTTACTCGGCGACCAAGCTGGGTTCCGGCAGCAAAACCATTGGTAACGGCGTGCGCCTGGCCAACGTTTCCCAGCAGTTCACCCAGGGCGACGTCAACAACACCGGCAACGTGCTGGACATGGGCATCAACGGTTCCGGCTTCTTCGTGCTGAACGACAACGGCTCGCTGTCCTACACCCGTGCCGGTACGTTCAAGGTCGACAAGGACGGTTACGTCACCAACACCGACGGCACTTCGCGTCTGCAAGGTTACGGCGTGGACGCCAACGGCAAGATCATCAACGGCGTGTTGACCGACCTGCGTATCGATACTTCGAACCTGGCGCCAAAAAACACCTCCACGGTGTCGTCGACGATCAACCTGAACTCCACCGCACCGGTTATCGATCAGGTTGCCACCCCGTTTGATTCGACCAAAGAAGCCACCTTCACCAAACAGTTCAGTACCCCGATTTATGACACTCAGGGTAACAAGCACGTCATGGACCAATACATGGTCAAGACCGGGGCGAACACCTGGAAAACCTACACCCTGATTGATGGTCGCAACCCGAATGGCACCGACCCTAGTCCTACCGCGGTTCCGTTGAACCTGCCGGTCGCTTCGACCATGGTGTTCGATACCTCGGGCAATCTGGTTTCGGTTACCACTCCGGCCGTTCCGACGCCGATCGTCAGCCCTGACCTGAGGGTCACCGGCTGGATTCCCGGTGACGTGAAAAATGGCGTGTGGACAGCGAACGGCGCTACTTCCGGCGTCGTTACGGTCTCCATGGCCAAAACCTCGCAATACAATGCTGACACCGCACGTTCGATTCCTACGCAGAACGGCTACGCCACCGGCCAGATCACCAACCTGACCATCGATGGTAGCGGTATCATGCTGGCCAACTTCAGCAACAGCCAGACCAAGGCCATCGGCCAGATCTCGCTCGCCAGCTTCACCAACGAGCAAGGTCTGCAGCCAGTAGGCGGCACCAGCTGGAAAGAAACCTACGCGTCGGGTATCCCGGGCTACGATGCGCCGAACACCGGCACCTTGGGCGAGATCCACTCCAACTCCCTGGAAGAGTCCAACGTCAACCTGACCAGCGAACTGGTCGACCTGATCAAGGCGCAGAGCAACTACCAGGCGAACGCCAAGACCATCTCGACTCAAAGCACCATCATGCAGACCATCATTCAGATGACCTGATGCTGGATAGCGCTGCATAAAAAGCCCCTCGTAAGAGGGGTTTTTTTATGCCCGGGATTTTGTGTTGTCAGGGAGGGCCTCTTCGCGGGCAAGCCTCGCTCCTACAAAGCTCTTTGTCGTTCACAAAACCTTGTAGGAGCGAGGCTTGCCCGCGAAGGCGTCATACCAGTCACCACATTTCCATGGGCAAAAGAAAACCCCCGACCAATCCAGAGGACCGATCGGGGGTTGTCGGGTAAGCGCCTTTCAGCGCCTACCGGCTCGGCTTATTGGCAAGCTTCGCAATCCGGCTCGTCGATGGCGCAAGCCTTCGGCACTGGAGCAGGACCGGCAGGAGCTGCCAGGACCGAATCTTCACCGTGGTTGCCGCCGCTGGAAACAGCGTTCAGCTTGCCGGTGTTGATGGTCGACTTCTCGGTGCTGGTCGCGGCCAGGGCACGGAGGTAGTAAGTGGTTTTCAGGCCACGGTACCAGGCCATGCGGTAGGTCACGTCCAGCTTCTTGCCCGAGGCGCCAGCGATGTACAGGTTCAGCGACTGAGCCTGGTCGATCCACTTCTGACGACGGCTTGCCGCGTCGACGATCCACTTGGTGTCCACTTCGAAGGCAGTCGCGTAGAGCTCTTTGAGTTCTTGCGGGATGCGCTCGATCTGCTGCACCGAACCGTCGTAGTACTTCAGGTCGTTGATCATGACCGAGTCCCACAGGCCGCGAGCCTTCAGGTCGCGAACCAGGTACGGGTTGATCACGGTGAATTCGCCCGACAGGTTCGATTTCACGTAGAGGTTCTGGTAGGTCGGCTCGATCGACTGCGAGACGCCAGTGATGTTGGCGATGGTCGCGGTCGGTGCGATGGCCATGATGTTGGAGTTACGAATGCCTTTCTGTACACGGGCGCGAACCGGTGCCCAGTCCAGGGATTCGTTCAGGTCAACGTCGATGTACTTCTGGCCGCGCTGCTCGATCAGGATCTGTTGCGAATCCAGCGGCAGGATGCCTTTGGACCACAGCGAACCCTGGAACGTCTCGTACGCGCCGCGCTCGTCGGCCAGGTCGCAGGACGCCTGGATCGCGTAGTAGCTGACCGCTTCCATCGACTTGTCGGCGAACTCGACGGCAGCGTCGGAACCGTAAGGAATGTGCTGCAGGTACAAAGCGTCCTGGAAGCCCATGATGCCCAGACCGACCGGACGGTGCTTGAAGTTGGAGTTCTTCGCTTGTGGCACCGAGTAGTAGTTGATGTCGATAACGTTATCGAGCATGCGAACAGCGGTGTTCACGGTGCGTTCCAGCTTGGCGGTGTCCAGCTTGCCGTTGACGATGTGGTTCGGCAGGTTGATCGAGCCCAGGTTGCAAACGGCGATCTCGTCCTTGTTGGTATTCAAGGTGATCTCGGTGCACAGGTTCGAGCTGTGGACCACGCCAACGTGCTGCTGCGGGCTGCGCAGGTTGCACGGGTCTTTGAAGGTCAGCCATGGGTGGCCGGTTTCAAACAGCATGGACAGCATTTTGCGCCACAGGTCTTTGGCCTGGATGGTCTTGAACAGCTTGACCTTGCCCGGGTACTCGGTCAGGGCTTCGTAGTACTCGTAACGCTCTTCGAAAGCCTTGCCGGTCAGGTCGTGCAGGTCCGGTACTTCGGACGGCGAGAACAGGGTCCACTTGCCGTCATCGAAGACGCGCTTCATGAACAGGTCAGGGATCCAGTTGGCGGTGTTCATGTCGTGGGTACGACGACGATCATCACCGGTGTTCTTGCGGAGTTCGATGAACTCCTCGATGTCCATGTGCCAGGTTTCCAGGTAGGCACATACAGCGCCTTTGCGCTTGCCACCCTGGTTAACGGCAACGGCGGTGTCGTTGACGACTTTCAGGAACGGAACCACGCCCTGGGATTTGCCGTTGGTGCCCTTGATGTACGAACCGAGTGCACGAACCGGGGTCCAGTCGTTGCCCAGGCCGCCGGCGAATTTCGACAACATGGCGTTGTCGTGGATCGCGTGGTAGATGCCCGACAGGTCATCCGGCACGGTGGTCAGATAGCAGCTGGACAGCTGTGGACGCAGGGTGCCGGCGTTGAACAGGGTCGGAGTCGACGACATGTAGTCGAAGGACGACAACAGGTTGTAGAACTCGATCGCACGGTCTTCTTTCTGCTTCTCTTCGATCGCCAGGCCCATGGCCACGCGCATGAAGAAGATTTGTGGCAGTTCGAAGCGGATACCGTCCTTGTGGATGAAGTAACGGTCGTACAGGGTTTGCAGGCCCAGGTAGGTGAACTGCTGATCGCGCTCGTGGTTGATCGCCTTGCCGAGTTTTTCCAGGTCGAAGGTGGCCAGGACCGGGTTCAGCAATTCGAATTCGATACCCTTGGCGATGTACGCAGGCAATGCCTTGGCGTACAGGTCGACCATTTCGTGGTGGGTCGCGCTTTCGGCAACGTTCAGGAAGCTCAGGCCTTCGGCACGCAGGGTGTCCATCAGCAGGCGGGCGGTCACGAACGAGTAGTTCGGCTCACGCTCGACCAGGGTACGAGCGGTCATCACCAGAGCGGTGTTGACGTCGGTCAGGGCCACGCCGTCGTACAGGTTTTTCAGGGTTTCGCGCTGGATCAGGTCGCCGTCGACTTCTTCCAGGCCTTCGCACGCTTCGGTGACGATGGTGTTCAGGCGACCCATGTCCAGCGGTGCAAAAGTGCCGTCGGCGCGGGTGATGCGGATCGACGGGTGAGCGTTGACCGCTTCTTCTGCCGGAGCGTGGGCAGCGCGTTGTTTCGAACGACCGTCGCGGTAGATCACGTAGTCGCGAGCCACTTTCTGCTCACCGGCACGCATCAGGGCCAGTTCGACCTGGTCCTGGATTTCTTCGATGTGGATGGTGCCGCCCGACGGCATGCGACGCTTGAAGGTCGCGGTGACCTGTTCGGTCAGGCGGGCCACGGTGTCATGGATTCGCGACGAAGCGGCAGCGGTGCCGCCTTCAACTGCGAGAAACGCTTTGGTGATCGCGACGGTGATCTTGTCATCGGTGTAAGGAACGACAGTGCCGTTACGCTTGATCACGCGCAGTTGGCCAGGCGCGGTGGCGGACAGATCCGAAGTCGAATCAGCGGCCTGCGGCAAAGTGCCCTGCGGGTTCTCGCGAGTTGTGTCGGTTTGCATGGGGGGTTGTCTCCACATTCTCTATGTTTGTTTGGGCACCATCACGGTGCCCACCGTTCCGTCCTGAAGCACTACAACCGGCTGGGCCGGGCATACCAACTTCGGGACAGATCAGGAAGGGGGCTGTTGGGGCGCCGCTTCCATGCCGAAGTCTTTGGTCCCAGGCCTTGAGCCTGACACCAGGATCCTTTTGGGTGACAGTAATCGACTGCAACACCCGTACCGTTAACGCCGTTTCCGGCTCAAAAACAGTAGCCATCCGCACGCGCGGTTTGGTCTTTCGAAAATACGTTTGGTTCAACCGGAAAGAGGCAATAAAAGCGCTTGAAATCGGTGTCCGGTTTGTGTTTGGTTTTTGGCGTAAAACCCTACATGTAGGGTTTTTTTCGCGCCGGGGTACAAGATAATGCGTTTCGGAGGGTGTTGCAACGTACTACCTGTGGATAAACCTGTGCGTAAATTGTGTGTGAAAGGTGGAACGAGCGTGTAGGCCGCGACCTAGCTGGAGCGGACTGTTTTTCGCTGATTTTCAGCGATTGAAAACAGTCATTCGGATTTTTAAGGGCGCGAACCCTATCACAAAAAACCGGGTTGTCCGAACGCATTTGCCGGCTTGTGTTCTCGGCGGGCGACGTTTATACAATCGGCCGATGGTTACGCATTCTTATCCTCCCCAATCATTACAAAAAGACGGGCGGATCCTTCCTTATTAGTGTTGTTGGCAAGCAGAGGTCACCGTGGAGCAAGAAGCCTGGCAGGTATTGATAGTGGAAGACGACCAGCGTCTGGCCGAACTGACCCGCGAATACCTGGAGGCCAATGGCCTGCGTGTGTCGATCGAAGGCAACGGCGCCCTGGCGGCCGCGCGCATCATCAAGGAGAAACCGGACCTGGTGATCCTCGACCTGATGCTGCCGGGCGAAGACGGCCTGAGCATTTGCCGCAAGGTCCGTGACAAGTACGACGGGCCGATCCTGATGCTCACCGCGCGTACCGACGACACCGATCAGATCCTCGGCCTCGACCTGGGCGCCGACGACTACGTCTGCAAACCGGTTCGCCCACGCCTGCTGCTGGCCCGCATCCAGGCCCTGTTGCGGCGCAGTGAAGCGCCTGAACCCGTCCCGGAAAAACAGCGGCGCCTGCAATTCGGCCCGCTGGTGGTGGACAACGCCTTGCGTGAAGCCTGGCTGCACGACAACGGCATCGAGCTGACCAGCGCCGAGTTCGACCTGTTGTGGCTGTTGGTGGCCAATGCCGGGCGCATCCTCTCTCGTGAAGAGATTTTCACCGCACTGCGCGGCATCGGCTATGACGGCCAGGACCGCTCCATCGACGTGCGCATCTCGCGCATCCGGCCGAAGATCGGCGATGACCCGGATCATCCGCGCCTGATCAAAACCATCCGCAGCAAAGGCTACCTGTTCGTGCCGGAAGCCTGCGTAGATCCGTCGCTGTGAACTCGATCTTCCTGCGCATCTATGGCGGCATGTGCGCGGCGCTGATTCTGGTGGCGGTGCTCGGCGTGCTGGCCCTGCACATGCTCAACCAGGTGCGCAGCGAGCAGTACCGCGAACGCCTGGCCCATGGCACGTTCTCGTTGATGGCCGACAACCTGCAACCGATGAACGAAACCCAGCGTCACCGCGCCTTGCTGGTGTGGGAACGCCTGCTCGGGATTCCGTTGGCGCTGAAGACCTTCGCCCAGACCGACCTCGACCTGACTCAGCGCACCCGCGTGCTGCGCGGTCAGGCGCTGGTGGAGCAGACCGGTCCGCATGCGGCGAAGGTCTATCGACTGATCAGCGACAAGGAGCAGTTGGTGCTCACGGGGGAGGTGCAGCAGATCAGCGAGCAACTGGCCCGCGCGACTATTTACCTGCTCGCCGATGAGCTGGTGCGCGTGCCGGTGGCCGAGCAGCCCAAGCGACTGGCGCAGTTGAAAGAAGACAAGGGGTTTGGTTTCGACTTGCGGCTGGTCACGGTCGGCGAAGCGGACATGGACGAAGACCAGAGCCGTCGGGTGGCCGAAGGCGATACGGTAATGGCGCTGGGCAAGGGCGGCGATTCGATCCGGGTGTTTGCCGGCATGGTCGGCACGCCGTGGGTGCTGGAAATCGGTCCGTTGTATCAGATGAATCCTTACCCGCCGGAGTGGCTGGTGCTGATCGCGGCGCTGGGCTTGAGCCTGATCGGGTTGATCGTCTATCTCTTGGTGCGGCAACTGGAGCGTCGTTTGCGCGGGCTCGAAGCGGCCGCCACGCGCATCGCCAAAGGCAGCCTGGAAACCCGCGTGCCGGCGCGCGGCGCCGACTCGGTGGGGCGCCTGGCCTCGGCGTTCAACGGCATGGCCGAGCACTTGCAGCAGTTGCTGGCGATCCAGCGTGAACTGGTACGCGCGGTGTCCCACGAATTGCGCACGCCCGTGGCGCGGCTGCGTTTCGGCCTGGAGATGATCGGCTCGGCCACCACGCCGCAGGCGTTGGAGAAGTACCGTGAGGGCATGGATCACGATATTGAAGACCTTGATCGGCTGGTGGACGAGATGCTCACTTATGCGCGGCTGGAACAGGGTTCGCCCGCGCTGAATTTCCAGCGGATCGACCTGGATGCGTTGGTCAATCAAGTGATCGAAGAATTGGCGCCCTTGCGCGCCGACGTCACGGTGCAGCGCGGTCTGTGCCTCTCGGCCGCCGATTGCGATGATGCCTGGGTCGAGGCCGAACCCCGTTACCTGCACCGGGCGATCCAGAACCTGGTGAGCAACGCCATGCGCCATGCCTCATCGCGGGTGACCGTCAGCTATCAGGTCGGGCAGCAGCGTTGTCGGGTGGACATCGAGGATGACGGGCCGGGTGTGCCGGAATCCGCGTGGGAGAAAATATTTACGCCGTTCCTGCGTCTCGATGACAGCCGAACCCGTGCTTCGGGCGGGCATGGATTGGGGCTGTCGATCGTGCGGCGGATCATCCATTGGCATGACGGGCGAGCGTTGATCAGCAAGAGCAAGAGCCTGGGTGGGGCGTGTTTCAGTTTGAGTTGGCCGCGCAATCAGGAGAAGCGTTGAGATTGGCGGTGAATGGTCTGCCGCCATCGCGAGCAGGCTCGCTCCCACAGGGGATTTTCGGTGTGGCATAGATCCAGTGTGGGAGCGAGCCTGCTCGCGATGAGGCCCGAACCGACGCCGTAAATCTTCAGGCCTTGATACTCACCAAACTCAACAACTGCCCATCCTTCACCCCGAACTGCGCATCCAGCTCGGTGCCATGGCGCCATTCACTGGAAAGATCCGTCAACAATCGCAACCGCACCTCACCCGCCTCGGACCACTCCAACACCTCGGCATGCTCGAAGTAGAAGCGCTGCTGAACAATCGGATACAGCGCCTTGAACAGACTCTCCTTCACCGAAAACGTCAGCGTCACCAGCAGCGCCAGTTGATCGCGATGGCCTGCCGCCATGCGTTGTAACTCCGGCGGGGTGAGAATTTCCCCGGCCAGGCGCTCGGCCCGTTCAGGGTTGAGCAGGTTTTCCAGGTCCATTCCCAAGCCGCGCCAGTGGGTTTTCTGCGCGACAATCGCCGCAGCGCGGCCGGTGCTGTGGGTGATCGAGCCGCAGATGTGCGCGGGCCAGACCGGCGCCCGGTCTTCGCCAATGGCCGGGGTAAAATTCAGCCCTTCCAATCGCTGCAACGCGGCGCGAGCGCAAACCCGGCCGGCAAGAAACTCGGCCTGACGCTTGGCCACCGAACGTTGGATGGTCGCGGGCGGCTCGATGGCGCTGCGCTGAAAGTCATCGGCGGCCAGTTGCGAGGTGTTGAAGTGCGTGCTCAGCAGCACCGTATCGGGCAATACGAACGGCAGCGGCCAATGGGCATCGAGTGGGGTGCAGCAGGCGGGCAGGGCGGGGACGGGATTCATGTCGGGCATTTTGCCGGGTTGCCTTGAAGCTGGGTAGTGCAAAGGTTCAGAACCGAGGCGTGGCCATCGCGAGCAGGCTCGCTCCCACATTGGAATGCATTTCAAATGTGGGAGCGAGCCTGCTCGCGATGGCCGCGCCTCGGTCTACCTGCTCAACCAAATATCTTCTTGAAGAATGCCTGCATATCCGCCCACGATTTTTCATCCGCCGCCTTGTTGTAACCAATATCCGGCCCGCCATGATCGCCATGGCTCAAGCGATCCGCATCCGGATTGCTGAACCCATGCTTGGCGCCCTCAAGGTTGACGAATTGATAATCGGCCCCGGCCTTGTCCATCTCCGCCTTGAACGCCGCGACGTTTTCCGCCGTCACCATGCTGTCCAGCGCGCCATGCTCCACAAGGATTTTCGCTTTCACGCTGCCCGGCGTTGCAGGTGCTTTGGTCGCCAGCGCCCCGTGGAAACTCACCACGCCCGCCAGCGGCAAGCCCTGACGTGCCGCGTTCAGCACCACGCTGCCGCCGAAGCAGTAGCCAATCGCGGCGATTTTATCCGGATCGGTTTGCGGCTGTTTCTTCAACAGATCCAGCCCGGCCTGAAACCGCGCACTGGCGGCGGCGCTGTCCTTGATCGCCGCTTGCATGAACGCCATGGCGTCCTTGGGATGTTCGGTGTTTTTGCCGTCGCCATACATGTCGATGGCCAAGGCGCTGTAGCCCAGACCGGCGAGGTCACGGGCGCGGCGCTTGGCGTAGTCATTGAGCCCCCACCACTCGTGAACCACCACAACGCCAGGGCGGGGGCCTTTAACCGCGTCGTCGTAAGCGTAATACCCGATCAGCTTGGTGCCGTCGGGGCTTTGATAGGGGATTTCCTGGGTCTTGATGGCCGCCTGGCTGAGCCCGCTCACGGCCAGCAAGAACAGGGCAAGGAATATACGCATGGTCGGATCTCCTGCAAAAAAGTCGTCAACACAGCCTAGTCGATCTGGTTCAGCTCGGGTTCAGAGTGCGTTCAGGGGGAGTTCAGGGGCCGGTGCGTAATGTAGCGCCGTACCCAAAGCATCTGCGCATGAGGACATTTTCCTATGACTGGCTTTAAAAACCTGCTGCTGGCATTCACCGTTTTGAGCGCGAGCACCGCGGCGTTCGCTTCCGACGATAATGTCGCCAGCCTTGCTCTTGGGAAGACCGGCGAGCGACCCAAAAAGTCCCTCACCCTGCACAGCATCGGCACCAACGGCGTGGTCAGTCATGACAGTGCCTGGGGCGCGCAGTTGGGCCGCCCGAACCCTCAGGCCGATTACTGCGCTGCTTACGCGAACGTGTCGGTCTTTCACAATGGCATTAAACTCCGTCAGGAGAACCTCATGGGCCGCTATGATCTGTCTTGAAATACGCCGTTGCACCTCTGGAGAGGTTGAATTGCCCGGGAGAGCGTTATGAAATTGCTGGTCGTCGAAGATGAAGCGCTGTTGCGCCATCACCTGCAAACCCGCCTGACGGACAGTGGCCACGTGGTCGAGTCCGTGGCGAACGCCGAGGAGGCGCTGTACCAGACCGAGCAATTCAACCATGACCTGGCGGTGATCGACCTCGGCCTGCCCGGCATGGGCGGGCTCGACCTGATCCGTCAGCTGCGCTCGCGGGGCAAGACCTTCCCGATCCTGATCCTCACCGCGCGCGGCAACTGGCAGGATAAGGTCGAAGGCCTCGCTGCCGGCGCCGACGATTACGTGGTCAAGCCGTTCCAGTTCGAAGAGCTGGATGCGCGCCTGAATGCCTTGCTGCGTCGCTCCAGCGGTTTCACCCAGTCGACCATCGTCGCCGGGCCGCTGCTGCTCGACCTCAATCGCAAGCAGGCGTCCCTCGATGAACAACCGCTGGCGCTGACTGCCTACGAGTACCGGATCCTCGAATACCTGATGCGCCATCATCAGCAAGTGGTGGCCAAGGACCGCTTGATGGAGCAGCTCTACCCGGATGACGACGAGCGCGATCCGAACGTGATCGAAGTGCTGGTCGGCCGCTTGCGCCGCAAACTCGAAGGCCCGGCCGGCTTCAAGCCGATCGACACCGTGCGGGGCCTCGGCTACCTGTTCAATGAGCGCTGCACTTGATTCGTTCGCTTCGTGTCCGTTTGATGCTCGCCGCCACGATCCTGGCGGTGTTGTTCATGCTGGCGTTGCTGCCGGCGATGCAGGGCGCGTTCAGCCTGGCGTTGCAGGATTCCATCGAGCAGCGCCTGGCGTCGGACGTCACCACGCTGATTTCCGCCGCCCGGGTCGAAGGCAACCACTTGCAGATGCCGGCGCAGTTGCCGGACGAGCGTTTCAACCTCACCGACAGCCGTTTGCTCGGCTACATCTATGACCGTGAAGGTCACCTGGTCTGGCGCTCGAAGGGCACTCAGGAAGAGGACATCAACTACAAACCGCGTTACGACGGGCGCGGTAACGAGTTCGCGAGGATCAGCGAAGCCAACGGCCAGGAATTCTTCGTCTATGACGTCGAAGTCAAACTGCTTGGCGGCAAAAGCGCGGCGTTCAGCATCGTCGCGCTGCAACCGGTGCGCGAGTACGAAGACACCCTCGAAGGCCTGCGGGAAAATCTCTATCTGGGTTTCGGCGCCGCTTTGTTGGTGCTGCTGGCGTTGCTGTGGATCGGTCTGACCTGGGGCTTGCAGGCGTTGCGCCGACTCAGTCAGGAGCTCGACGAAATCGAAAGCGGCACCCGCGAAAGCCTCAGCGAACAGCACCCGCGTGAATTGCTGCGCCTGACCGGCTCGCTCAACCGCTTGCTGCACAGCGAGCGCGAACAGCGCAGCCGCTATCGCGATTCTCTCGGCGACCTGGCGCACAGCCTGAAAACCCCGTTGACCGTACTGCAAGGCGTCAGCGAAGACATGGCGCAACGCCCGGCGGATCGCGATCAGGCCTGGGTGCTGCAAACCCAGATCGAGCGCATGAGCCAGCAGATCAGCTATCAGTTGCAGCGCGCCAGCCTGCGCAAAAGTGGCCTGGTGCGCCATCAGGTGCGTCTGCGGCCGGTGCTGCAAAGCCTCTGCGACACGCTGGACAAGGTCTACCGCGACAAACGCGTGCGGGTGGCCTTCGATCTGCCGGAGCAATGCTACGTGCCCATCGAGCAGGGCGCCTTGCTGGAAATGATGGGCAACCTGCTGGAAAACGCCTATCGCCTGTGCCTGGGCGAAGTGCGCATCAGCGTGCGCGAGACCTTGAGCGGGGTCGAATTGTGCGTCGAGGACGACGGGCCGGGTGTGCCACCGGATCAGCGTGCGCGGATTCTGCAGCGCGGCGAACGACTGGACCGTCAGCACCCGGGGCAGGGGATCGGGTTGGCGGTGGTCAAGGACATTATCGAGAGTTACAACGCGAAACTGACGCTGGGCGATTCGCCGATGGGCGGCGCGGCGTTCCGGATTCATTTTCCGGTGGTGTGATTGCCAAAACACCGCGATCCCCTGTAGGAGCCGGCTTGCTGGCGATGGCGTCCGGTCAGACGATAAATATGTCGACTGTCCCACCGCCATCGCCAGCAAGCCGGCTCCTACAGGTTATGTGTTCAATTCTCCTGGGCGCGGTAGGCTCCGGGTGTAAGCCCGGTCCATTTCTTGAACGCCCGATGAAACGCCGAAGGCTCGGAAAACCCCAGCTGCTCGGCAATCTGTTGCAACGACAGGTCCGCGCGCCCCAGGTGATAAATCGCAATGTCCCGGCGTAACTGATCCTTCAACTCCTGAAAACTCGAACCCTCTTCGCGCAAATGCCGGCGTAGCGTCTGCGGGCTGATGTGCAGGTGCGCGGCCACCGCTTCCAGGTCCGGCCAGCGCGCACTGTCGCGGCTGAGCAAGCGGCGCAACTGGCTGCTCAGGCTGTCGCCGTCATCCGGGCGCGACAACAGGTCGGCGGGGGAGTGTTCGAGGAAATGCTTGAGGGTCCGCTCGTCCTGCAGCAACGGCATGTTCAGGTAGCGACTGTGGAACAGCAGGCTGCTCTGCGCCGCTGAAAACTCCATCGGACAGGGGAACAGCAACTCGTATTCCGCGCCGTGCTCGGGCTTCGGGTAGCTGAACGTCGCTTGTTCCAGGCGGATGCGCTGGCCGATCAGCCAACTGCCGAGGCGATGCCAGACCATCAACTGGCTCTCGGTGAGGAAATGGTCCGGGTCCTGAAACTGTGAATCGTCCAGGCTCAGGCGGATCATTTCGTTTTCGCGGGTCAGGGTCAGACGCGGGCCGCCGGGGAACAGGCCATAAAACAACAAGCCGCGATGCAGTGCCTTATCGAGATTACGGCAGTGAATCACCGCGTGGCACATCATCGCGAAACTGCCGGTTTTACTCGGGACCGGCCCGAAGCCCAGGTACTCGTCGTCGAGTGCCAGCCACAATCCCTGGATCAAACGGGTGAATTGCTCAGGCGCAATGCGCGCACGCGGTTCTTCCAGCAGCTCGGGGCTGATGCCGAGTTGTTGCAACAGGTTTGAACAGTCATGACCCAGCCGACGCGCGCCACCGAGGGCGGCACGGGCGAAATGGCTGGCGATGGTACGTTCGCGCATAGAAGGCAGGTCCGTCTATTGAACGACGGATGGTAGTCGTCGGGTCAGGCAATGGACAAGGCGGATATCCGCCAAATTGCAGGACGAGGTTTGGCGGATGGGCGGAAATCCGCCACTGTTTTATAGCGCACCCACGGCACGTTGAACCTGTAACCCCTGATGTCAAAAGGCTCGCAGCGGGTTTTGCAAAAGTGGCACGCCGCTTGCGATACAACGAGCAGATGCCTGCCGTCGTGCAGCTCGAAAAAACAAATCCCTCCAGTGCAGGAGGGTTCGCAATTCAGGTGTCGTGGGCAACAGATGGATGTTGTTAGCGCGCACTCTTGAGGAACTTTGCAATGACGACTCGTCAGCCACTGTACAAATCCCTGTATTTCCAGGTGATCGTTGCCATCGCCATCGGCATCCTGCTTGGTCACTTCTACCCGCAGACCGGTGTGGCCCTCAAGCCGCTGGGTGACGGGTTCATCAAACTGATCAAAATGGTCATCGCGCCAATCATCTTCTGTACGGTCGTCAGCGGTATCGCCGGCATGCAGAACATGAAATCGGTCGGCAAGACCGGCGGTTATGCGCTGCTGTACTTCGAAATCGTTTCCACTATTGCCTTGCTGATCGGTCTGGTCGTGGTCAACGTCGTGCAACCGGGCGCCGGCATGCACATCGACGTAACGACGCTGGACACCAGCAAAATCGCTGGCTTCATCTCGGCCGGTAAAGACCAGAGCATCGTCGCCTTTATCCTCAATGTGATCCCGAACACCATCGTCGGCGCTTTCGCCAACGGCGATATCCTGCAAGTTCTGATGTTCTCGGTGATCTTCGGTTTCGCCCTGCATCGCCTGGGTGCATACGGCAAGCCGGTCCTGGACTTTATCGATCGCTTCGCTCACGTGATGTTCAACATCATCAACATGATCATGAAGCTCGCGCCGGTCGGTGCCTTCGGTGCCATGGCCTTCACCATTGGTGCTTACGGTGTTGGCTCGCTGGTACAGCTCGGTCAACTGATGATCTGCTTCTACATCACCTGCATCCTGTTTGTGGTTCTGGTATTGGGCGCCATCTGCCGCGCGCATGGTTTCAGCGTACTCAAGCTGATCCGCTACATCCGTGAAGAACTGCTGATCGTACTGGGCACTTCCTCGTCGGAATCGGCTCTGCCACGCATGCTGATCAAAATGGAACGCCTGGGTGCGGATAAATCGGTAGTGGGTCTGGTGATCCCGACTGGTTACTCCTTCAACCTCGACGGTACTTCGATCTACCTGACCATGGCGGCTGTGTTTATCGCTCAGGCGACCGACACCCAAATGGACATCACCCACCAGATCACCCTGTTGCTGGTGCTGTTGCTGTCCTCCAAAGGTGCTGCGGGCGTAACCGGCAGCGGCTTCATCGTGCTGGCCGCCACCCTGTCCGCCGTCGGCCACCTGCCGGTTGCCGGCCTGGCGCTGATCCTCGGTATCGACCGCTTCATGTCCGAAGCCCGTGCGCTGACCAACCTCGTTGGTAATGCTGTTGCGACCCTGGTCGTGGCCAAGTGGGTGAAAGAGCTGGACGAAGACAAGCTGCAAGTCGAGCTGGCTTCCGGTGGTCGCGGTATCTCCGATGAACGTGAAGTAGACGACCTGGGTGTGGCCGAAGGCCCAACCCCAAGCAACGTCAAATAACACGCGTTGTCATGAAAAAACCCGCTTCGGCGGGTTTTTTCATGCCTGGAATTTGAGCGTAACGGTCACAGTTGCTGACACATCAGGTGATTGCTGCAACGCGATTGGCTGCCTAGGCTGGTGGCATCGATTACGGAGATCGCTCATGCCCGGCCCATTGGCATCACTCAAGGTTCTGGATTTCTCGACATTGTTGCCGGGGCCGTTCGCCTCGCTGTTATTGGCTGACATGGGCGCCGAGGTCTTGCGCATCGAATCGCCGACCCGCATGGACCTGTTGCGCGTGCTGCCGCCCCATGACCAAGGCGTGTCGGCCAGCCACGCATACCTCAATCGCAACAAGCGCAGCCTGGCGCTGGACCTCAAGCAGCCCGAGGCGCTGGCGGTGATCAAGCAACTGGTGCAGGACTACGACATCGTCCTGGAGCAATTCCGCCCCGGTGTCATGGAGCGATTGGGCCTGGGGTATGAAGCGTTGAAGGCCATCAACCCGAAGCTGATCTACGTGTCGATCACTGGATACGGGCAAACCGGCCCCTACAAGGATCGCGCCGGCCACGACATCAATTACCTGGCGCTGGCGGGGCTGGCGAGCTACACCGGCCGCGCCGACAACGGCCCGCTGCCCTTGGGCGTGCAAGTGGCGGATGTCGCCGGCGGTTCGCTGCACGGCGTCATCGGCCTGCTGGCGGCGGTGATCGCCCGGCAACAAAGCGGGTTGGGGCAGCATCTGGATGTGAGCATGACCGACTGCGCGTTCAGCCTGAACGCCATGGCCGGGGCCGGGTACCTGGCCTGTGGCGAGGAGCCGGGCCGGGAAGACCAGATGCTCAACGGTGGCAGCTTCTACGACTATTACCGTTCGCGGGATGGGCGCTGGTTATCGGTGGGCAGCCTGGAGCCGCCGTTCATGAAGCAACTGTGCACGGCACTGGGGCTGGAGGAGTTGGCGGCGTTGGGCCTGTCACCTCAGCCTGCCCAGCAAAAGAAGCTAAAGGACGCGCTGCAGACTGAATTCGAGAAACACGACTTTGCCGAATTGTGCGCACTGTTTGCCGAGCTCGATGCGTGCGTCGAGCCGGTGCTGACCTTGGGTGAGGCGATTCGGCATCCGCAGTTGCAGGCACGGGAGTTGGTGACCGACGTGCCGCGAGGGGATGGCACGAGCCAGGCGCAGATGGCGTGTCCGTTGAAGTTCTCAGATGGGTTGCCCGAGCATCGGCATATCGGTGCGGCGCTGGGTGAGCATACGGATCAGGTGTTGGGGGAGTTGGGGTTTGGTGCCGAGCGGATTGCCGAATTGCGGCGTGCCAAGGTGATTCTCTAGCGTCTGACCCGGCCTCTTCGCGGGCAAGCCTCGCTCCTACAGACGCATCGAGATCACCTGTAGGAGCGAGGCTTGCCCGCGAAGGGGCCCGCCAAAACACCACAAATCCGACTTACTCGACCCGCATCTCCCCACTGAACACCAACGTGCTCCGGCACCGCCGACACAAATACCGCCGCCCCTGCCGCACCAGGCTGTGGCGCTGCGCCGAAAACGGGAAATCACTGTCGGCGCACGGGCATTTGTAGATATAGCGCCTCACGCTGCGGCGCTTGACGTCGTAGGTATGGCAGCGATTGGGCGGCAGTTCGTACACGCCACGCATGATCAGTTGCCACTCTTCGCCGTGGGGCTGGATGCGATCGCCAAACAGCTGATGAGCGATCAGGTGGGCGACTTCATGGGCCACGGTCTGCTTGAGGAAGTCTTCCGTGTTTTCGCGGTACAGCTGCGGATTGAAGCGCAGCAGGTTCTCGTGCAGATGCGCGACACCGGCTTTTTGCCCGCGCAGCTTGAGGCTCACCACGGGGCGTTTGAAGGTTCGTTTGAAAAAGGATTCGGCTTGTTGGTAACAGTCTTCGACGCGGGTATTGAGTTGCTCGGGCATGCTTGATGGATCTCCAGAGACGTCGAGTATGCCGCAACGCTCGGGCCTTGCGAATCGCCAGGGCGCCGAATGGTCGTTACCCCCCCACATTGAAAGGCCGCCTTGCGGCGGCCTGTATTGGCAGATCTTGATTTTGGGTGGAGAGCGTAACTAGTTCGTGTAGACCGGCCCCACGCCGAGTCCCCAGACAATGACAGTGAACGCCATGATCGCCACCAGTACGACTAAACCGACGGCGAGCACCGAACTTGAAAATAGAAATCCCTCGTCAGATGGAATGTTCATGAAAGTTGGAAGCCCCACATACAGCAGGTACACCGTGTAGCAGATGGCCGCCGTCCCGACGATCATCCCCAGCCACATGTGTGGGTACAGTGCCGCAAGGCCGCCTATGAACAGCGGGGTCGCGGTGTAGGTCGCAAACGCAACGCAACGTGCCAGACTCGGGTTGGCGTCATAGGTGCGGGCCATCCAGTGGATGAACGCGCCCATTACGGCAACGCCGCCGAGCATCGCCACGTACGACATGATCGTCATCCATAGCGCGCTTTCCTGCGTCAGCATCACCGGTGCCCGGCTGCCAATTACCCAGCCGACCTGCGTGGTGCCGATAAACGCCGACACGGCGGGGATCGCCGCCAGAATCAGCGTGTGGGTCAGGTACATGTGGCTGATGCTTTCCTCTTGGTCGCCACGGATTTCTTTCCATTCCTGGTCGGGGTGGGTGAAGAGCCCCACTACGTGATGGATCATGCCAGTCACTCCTCTTGTTTTTACCGTCGCCCCCCAGTGGAGCGCCTACAGGCCAAAGTGGCCAAGTAAGTAAAGGTCTGGATATGTGTGCGACCTTATGACGCAGTATAGAAAGGTCTTAACCCCGCAGGTTGTAGGGCGTTAGAGCAAATCGCGCTGTAAATCCCTCTGTTAATCGCCACTAGGACTGTCACAAACAATCCCCTGTGGGAGCGAGACCGGCTTGCCGGCGATGGCGGTGTATCAGGCATGACTGTTTGGACTGACACACCGCCATCGCGAGCAGGCTCGCTCCTACAGGAGATAGGGGGCTCTTCGCCGGAGGCGGGTTTTTGCGTAAAATGCCGGCCTTTCGTCACACCTCACGGATCTCGCGTCATGGGCACTCTCACGGTCAACCAGAACAAACTGCAAAAGCGCCTTCGCCGTCAGGCCGGTGAGGCTGTCGCCGATTTCAACATGATTGAAGACGGCGACAAGGTCATGGTCTGCCTGTCCGGCGGCAAGGACAGCTACACCATGCTCGACGTGCTGATGCATTTGCAGAAGGTCGCGCCGATCAAGTTCGAGATCGTGGCCGTGAACATGGACCAGAAACAGCCGGGTTTCCCAGAGGACGTGCTGCCGGCGTACCTCAAAACCCTGGGCATCGAATACCACATCGTCGAGAAAGACACGTATTCGGTGGTCAAGGAGCTGATTCCGGAAGGCAAGACCACCTGCTCGCTGTGCTCGCGCCTGCGTCGCGGCACGCTCTACACCTTTGCCGACGAAATCGGCGCGACCAAAATGGCCCTCGGTCACCACCGCGACGACATCGTCGAAACGTTCTTCCTCAATATGTTCTTCAACGGCTCGCTCAAGGCCATGCCGCCGAAGCTGCGCGCCGACGACGGCCGCAACGTGGTGATCCGCCCGTTGGCCTACTGCAACGAAAAAGACATCCAGGCCTACTCGGACCTCAAGCAATTCCCGATCATCCCGTGCAACCTCTGCGGTTCCCAGGAAAACCTGCAGCGTCAGGTGGTCAAGGAAATGCTGCAGGAGTGGGAGCGCAAGACGCCGGGCCGCACCGAAAGCATTTTCCGCAGCTTGCAAAACGTGATCCCGTCGCAATTGGCGGACCGCAACCTGTTCGACTTCACCAACCTGCGGATCGACGAAACCGCCATGTCGCGGTTCGTTAACGTAGTAAATCTCTAAACACAATCACTGTGGGAGCCAGCCTGCTGGCGATAGCGATGGGTCAGACGTTGACTGACCCACCACTATCGCCAGCAGGCTGGCTCCCACATTGGTCTACTCACTGACTCCTCAGGAGAGGGCATGCGCGATTACAAGTGGCTGCACGAATACTGTCTGAACCGCTTCGGTTCCGCAGCCGAACTGGAAGCCCATCTGCCCGTTCCTAAGACTGCCGCGCAATTGCGCGATATCAGCGACGATCGCTACCTCTCGACCATGGCGCTGCGTGTGTTCCGCGCCGGGCTCAAGCACAGCCTGGTGGACGCCAAGTGGCCGGCCTTCGAAGAAGTGTTCTTCAAGTTCGACCCGGAAAAAGTCGTGCTGATGAGCGCCGAACACCTTGAACGCCTGATGCAGGACGCGCGGATCATCCGCCACCTGGGCAAGCTCAAGAGCGTGCCGCGCAATGCGCAGTTCGTGCTGGACGTGGCCCATGAGAAAGGCAGCTTTGGCGAGTTGATCGCCGATTGGCCGGTGACCGATATCGTCGGCTTGTGGACCTACCTGAAAAAACACGGTCATCAATTGGGTGGCTTGTCGGCACCGAGATTTTTGCGGATGGTCGGCAAGGACACCTTCGTGCCGAGTTATGACGTGGTGGCGGCGCTGAATGCGCAGAAGATCGTCGACAAAATGCCAACCAGCCTGCGGGACCTGGCCACGGTGCAGGGCGTGTTCAACCAGTGGCATGAAGAAAGCGGCGGGCGGCCGATGAGCCAGATCTCGATGATGCTGGCGTACACCGTCAATCATTGACACCGAGTCGCCCGGCCAATCGCCAGCAGGCTGGCTCCCACATTGGATCTGTGGCGTACACAAATCCCCTGTGGGAGCTAGCCTGCTAGCGATTGCAATCTGTCAGGCGACGGAGATTTCGCCCTCGCCAGCCAGTTTGCGATTCAACTGAAACCGCCACCGCACATACAACAGCGCCGAGCAGAACACCGCCAGGCTCGCGCCCATTTCCAGCAAACCGAACAGCTGCCGATTCGGGTCATACGCCGCCAGTGCGCCCTTGATGAAATACAGGTTCACCACAAAACACATCCACGAATGCCCGCGCGCGCTGCCGACGATCATCCCCGGCGCCAGCAACAGCAGCGGCACCAGTTCGATCAGCAGAATCACCCACGGCCGCGCGCCATGCAGGTCGGCGACCACCAGGTAATAAGCGCAGAGCAATCCCACCAGGCCGAAGTAGCACAGCAGACTGATGACGCGCATCGCCCGAACCCGTGGTTCGAGCCATTCAATGGAAGGCAGGATCTTCGGCTTTTTCGCCATCTCAGCTCACCAACTTTTGTGCGGTCTTCGCCAGGCGCAGACCCAAGGCCCGGCACAGCGCCACTTCATGTTCATTCAAGCCGCTTTTGCCGTCGGCGCCGGCGTGATGACTGGCGCCATAAGGCGTGCCGCCGCCACGGGTTTCCAGCAACGCGGACTCGCTGTACGGCAGGCCGGTGATCAGCATGCCGTGGTGCAGCAGCGGCAACATCATCGACAGCAGCGTGGTTTCCTGACCGCCGTGCAGGCTCGCGGTGGAGGTGAAAACCCCGGCCGGTTTGCCGACGAGGGCGCCGGTCAGCCACAGGTTGCTGGTGCCGTCGAGGAAGTATTTGAGCGGTGCGGCCATGTTGCCGAAACGCGTCGGGCTGCCGAGGGCCAGGCCTGCGCAGTTCTTCAGGTCGTCGAGGCTGGCGTACAGCGCGCCTTCGTCCGGAATGTCCGGCGACACTGCTTCGCACTCGGTGGAAATCGCCGGCACGGTGCGCAGGCGCGCTTCCATCCCGGACTGCTCGACACCACGGGCGATCTGCCGCGCCATTTCATTGGTCGAACCGCTGCGGCTGTAATACAGAACCAGAATGTACGGCGCGCTCACGGCAGCAACTCCAGCACGTTCTCCGGCGGACGGCCGATGACGGCTTTGTCGCCGACTTCGAGAATCGGTCGCTCCATCAGTTTCGGGTGCGCAGCGATGGCAGCAATTAATTGCGCCTCGCTCAGGCTCGCGTCGGCGAGGTTGAGGGTCTTGTACTCGTCCTCACCGGTGCGCAGCAATTGCCGGGCGCCGAGGCCGAGCTTTTTCAGCAGGCTCTGCAATTGCGCGGCGTCCAGCGGGGTCTCGAGGTAGCGCACCACGGTCGGCGTCAGGCCACGGGCTTCGAGCAGTTCGAGCGCACCGCGGGATTTCGAGCAGCGCGGGTTGTGATAAAGCGTCAGATCGGTCATGTGCGGGTCGCATCTTGCGTAAGGTGACGGCTATTCTAACTGTGCAGCGCGTAATCCAGAACCTTGGGAGGCGATGGGTCGCAGGCGCATTCAATTTTGAACAAGGATCACGACATGACAAGGCGATTGGCAGCGGCATTGGCGATCATCGGTGCGCTGATGTTGGGGGGCTGCGGCAATGACTATGGCATCGATCAGAACGGCCAAAAAGTCGCCGCCGAACGTCTGGACAAACAATGGCTGGTGCTTAATTACTGGGCCGAATGGTGCGGCCCATGCCGGACCGAGATCCCGGAATTGAACGGGCTGGCCGAGCAGTTGAAGGACAAGAAGATCGGTGTGTTCGGGGTCAACTTCGACAATGTGCAGGGCGAAGAGCTGAAAAGCGCCAGCGAGAAACTGGGGATCAGGTTCACCGTATTGGCTTCGGATCCGGCGGAGCTGTTTGAACTGCCGCGCAGCGAGGCGTTGCCGGTGACGTACATCATCGATAACAAGGGCAAGGTGCGGGAACAGTTGATGGGTGAGCAGACAGCGGCGGGGCTGATGGCAAAGCTTGAGGCGCTACAGGCTAAAAACTGAACGCAATACTTTGTAGGAGCCGGCTTGCCGGCGATAGCGGGGTGTCAGACACCATCAATGTTGATGGATCCACCGCCATCGCCGGCAAGCCGGCTCCTACAGGGGAACGTGTATCAGGCGGAATTAATGGTGATTGACCCGCCATCATCGCCGGCAAGGGTTCAGCCTTCTTCAAGCCACCAACGCAGCGGCTTGCCTTCGGCCGGCCAGAAGCGCATCTGGTCGATTGGCGAAACATCCCAGCGCTGCACGTTTTCCAGGGCCTGGAGGAAACGCTTTTCCTGTTCCATCAACGCCGGCGCGCACAGTTTGCGCGTGCTGCCGACCTTGCCGAAACTCAGCTTGTCGTCTTCGAGCGTATACGCTGCGAACCAGTGGTTGCAGCCGCCATTGCCATAGGCCCGGCCATCTTCGCCGAGGGTGACGGTCAGGTGGCTGTAATCCATCAGCGGGCGTTCGCCGATCCATTCCAGAATGTAGCTGCGGTTCTGCTGCAATTTTACCGGCTCGGCGGCACAGCCCAGCAGGCTGGCGCCGACCATTGCGGTCAGAGCAAGGCGTTTCATCACGCAGGCTCCTGGCATTTCGGGCACAGGTGCTTCTCACCGACGGCGGTCCAGCCCAACTCGGCGATCCGCGCGGTGGCGGCAGGCTTTTCAGCCTTGTTACCCAGTTTGGCGTCGACCGCGAACTCGAAGCTCAGCTCTTTGGCGCAGCTGTCGCAGTTGACTTTCCAGGTGTGGATCGCCAGTTCACCGAACACCGGACCACTGGCCACCGCGACCCATTGACCGGGCGGGTTGATCAAATGGCGAACCGTTTCGACGGTCAGGCGCATGGACAAGTCCTTGGCACCTTTTAGGGTCACGACCAGCACGTCATTGTTGCGAATCGAGCCGCCGTTGCCGGTGACTTGATAACGCCCCGGCACGAGGGCGCGGCATTCGGTGAGGGTGTGTTGCGGGTTCATCAGGCTATAGCGGAAATCGTGTTCGACCATGGGTCCTCCAAATATGCGCGGTATGCTAGCACGGGCCTGCACGCAGCATTGCGCAAGCAGATGACCTTCGATCAGGTTCAAATGACCTGCCGACTCATGGCAAACTGCCGCTTTTGCATTTCTAAGGAACGGACATGGCGTTAATCGAATGTTTTGAGTGCAAGCAACGCATCAGTTCAACGGCGCCTGCTTGTGTTCATTGCGGTGCGCCGACAACGGCGCAAGGGGCAACGTCGAAGGCGCCACTGTCTTTCGGACGTTTACCGCAAGACGAGAGCGTGGCCAAGGTTTCGCCGGCCGCGTTCGGGCGTAAACGCAAAGCCGACGTCGAGGCCGCGGTTCCCGCACCGACGCTCAACGGTTCGCGTCCGGTGGAGCTTTGGCTGAAACTGATGATTTTCTTTCTGCCACCGTTTTTTGTCTGGTTCCTGCTGCGTCCCGGGCATTCAACAGGCCAACGCTTGCTCGGTTTTGGCTGGCTGGCCTTGATGATCCTGTTGTCCAAGATCTGATCCGCTCAGCCCTCGACCTGATTTTGCGGCGTGCCTGCCGCCCAGGCTGCAATGTTCTGCAACGTCGTCGCGGCAATTGCACCCAGGGCTTCACGGGTCAGGAAGGCCTGATGCGCGGTGACGATCACGTTCGGGAAGGTCAGCAGGCGCGCCAGCACATCGTCCTGCAGCGGCAGGTCGGAACGGTCCTCGAAGAACAGCTGCGCCTCTTCTTCATACACATCTAGCCCCAGATAACCGAGTTGGCCGTCCTTCAGCGCGTCGATCAGCGCCGGCGTGTCCACCAGACCACCGCGACCGGTATTGATCAGCATGGCGCCGGCTTGCATGTGCGCCAGTGACTCGCGGTTGATCAGGTGTTTGCTCTGCTCATTGAGCGGGCAGTGCAGGCTGATGATCTGCGACTCGGCCAGCAGCTCGGGCAAACTCAAATAACGTGCGCCGAGGGCTTCGACCTGTGGATTGGGGTAAGGATCATAGGCCAGTAGCCGGCAGCCGAAACCGTTCATGATTTTCGCGAAGGTCGCGCCGATTTGCCCGGTGCCGACCACGCCGACCGTTTTGCCCACCAGGTCGAACCCCGTCAGCCCGTGGAGGCTGAAATCCCCTTCGCGGGTGCGGTTGTAGGCACGGTGCAAACGACGGTTGAGCGCCAGGATCAGCGCCACCGCGTGTTCGGCCACCGCGTGGGGCGAGTAGGCCGGAACCCTCACGATCGACAACCCCAGGCGCTTCGCCACCGCCAGGTCGACATGGTTGTAGCCGGCCGAACGCAGGGCAATCAGGCGTGTGCCGCCCGCTGCAAGGCGTTCGAGCACCGGGGCGCTGAGGTCGTCATTGATAAAGGCACAGACCACTTCGTGATGTTCCGCCAGCGCTGCCGTGTCGAGGCTGAGTCGCGCCGATTGAAAGTGCAGCTCGATGCCGGCAGGGAGGTCGGCGCCGAGAAAACTGTCGCGGTCGTAGGTCTGGCTGCTGAAAAGAATCGTACGCATGGCGTCCTCCTGGAAAAAACACGCTGTATGCCTGTCGCCGAAAACTTCAGGCCCGCCCGGATCCCTGTAGGAGCTGGCTTGCCAGCGATGGGGTCATCAAATTCTACGTCGCTCTTGAGGCCGCCATCGCCGGCAAGCCGGCTCCTACAATGATTGCGGTGAGACTAGCGCTGATCGTGATCAACGCCATTGCGTTGTATCAAGCATTGATACGGGCATGCGCCGCCAGGCGATTGATGGCTCGGTCGAGGTCTTCCAATGCGCCCGGAGCCTTCGGGTCCTGTTGCTTTAGCAGGGTTTCGCTGCGCTGGCAGGCAGCGCGCAGCTGCGGCACGCCGCAATAACGGGTGGCGCCGTGCAGGCGGTGTACGCGTTCGATCAACGCGTTGTGATCGTTGGTTTCCCGGGCGAAGCGGATGGCTTCGCGGTCGGCTTCCAGCGATGCCAGCAACATCGCCAGCATGTCCGCCGCCAGATCCGCCTTGCCCGCCGCCAGCCGCAACCCTTCTTCGTGATCCAGCACTTGCAACTCGTGGCTGCCGCCGTGACTGTCGCTGGAACGCTCGGGCCCCTGATTGCGCAGCGCCAGGCCGGTCCACTTCAACACCACCTGAGCCAATTGCCGCTCGCTGATCGGTTTGGTCAGGTAATCATCCATGCCACTTTGCAGCAGCGCGCGTTTTTCGTTGGCCATCGCGTGGGCGGTGAGGGCTACGATCGGCAGCGGCGTGCAATGCCGTTCGCTTTCCCACTGGCGAATGGTTTCGGTGCTCTGACGACCATCCATGCCAGGCATCTGCACGTCCATCAACACCAGATCGAAGGTCTCGGTCTGCACCGCTTTGACGGCGGCATAGCCGCTTTCCACTGCAAGCACCTTGGCGCCAAGGTCTTCGAGCAGGGTTTGCACCAGCAACAGATTGGCCGGGTTGTCATCGACGCAGAGCACCTTCGGCGCGCGGCTGGACACCGGCTCGCCGGGATCGCTACGTTGCTGGCGCGGATTGACCAGATCGGACAAAGCCCGGCGCAACTTGCGCGTGCAGGCCGGTTTGGCCTGGAGCTGGCTGTGTGGGTTCGGCACCGAGAGGTGGAACAGTGTCTGTTCGGTGGTCGGGCACAGCACCAGCACTTTGCAGCCGAGGTGCTCAAGGTCCCAGATATGCTGGTTGAGGCGCTCCGGCGGCATGTCGTTGCTGGTGATGCCGAGCACGGCGAGGTCGATCGCCAGATCGGTCTGGTGTGCGCCGGTCACGCCATTGGTCAGGCTTTCCAGAGTGTTGAACGGGGTGACTTCCAGGCCACAGTCTTCCAGCTGATGCTGCAACGCCTGACGGGCCAGTTCGTGGTTCTCCAGCACGGCGACACGGCGTCCGAGCAACGGCGGAGCGGGCAGGTCTTCGGCGTCGTCGCGGGTTTTCGGCAGGCTCAGGCTGATCCAGAATTCCGAGCCTTCGCCCGGCGTGCTGTCGACGCCGATCTCGCCGCCCATCTGTTCGATCAGACGCTTGGAAATCACCAGCCCCAGGCCGGTGCCGCCGGGTTGCCGGGACAGCGAGTTGTCGGCCTGGCTGAAGGCCTGGAACAGCGCGCGCACGTCCTCGTTCGACAGGCCGATGCCGGTGTCCTGAATGCTGATGCGCAGTTGCACGCTGTCTTCATGCTCGTCTTCGAGCATGGCGCGGGCAACGATGGTGCCTTCGCGGGTGAACTTGATCGCGTTGCTCACCAGGTTGGTGAGGATCTGCTTCAGGCGCAACGGATCGCCGACCAGCGACAGCGGCGTGTCGCGATAGACCAGGCTCACCAGTTCCAATTGTTTGGCATGGGCGGCCGGGGCGAGGATGGTCAGGGTGTCCTGGAGCAAATCGCGCAGGTTGAACGGAATGTGGTCGAGCACCAGTTTGCCGGCCTCGATTTTCGAGAAGTCGAGGATCTCGTTGATGATCCCCAGCAGGCTGTCGGCGGATTTTTCGATGGTGCCCAGGTAGTCGAGCTGACGTGGGGTCAGTTCGCTTTTTTGCAGCAAGTGGGTGAAACCGAGAATGCCGTTGAGCGGCGTGCGGATTTCATGGCTCATGTTGGCGAGGAATTCGGATTTGATCCGGCTCGCCTCCAGGGCTTCCTTGCGCGCCAGGTCCAGCTCGATGTTCTGGATTTCGATGGTTTCCAGGTTCTGGCGCACGTCTTCGGTGGCCTGATCGATGCTGTGTTGCAATTCTTCCTGGGCGTTCTGCAGGGTGCCGGCCATGCGGTTGATGCCGGACGCCAGTTCATCGAGCTCCTGACTGCCGAGCGGTGGCAGGCGGGTTTCCAGGTGACCGTCCTTGAGTTGCGCCACCGCTTGTTTGATCTGGCTCAGCGGCCGATTGATCGTGCGGCCCATGCGCAATGCCAGCAGCGCCGCACCGGCGAGGCCCGCGCCGATCAACAGCAGGCTGGCGAACAGGCTGCGATAACCGCGCAGCAACATGCCGTTGTGGGACAGTTCGAGTTCGACCCAACCCAGCAGGCGGTCAGATTCCTCGGGTATCAGGTCACCGGCCAGGTTGCGGTGCTTGCCGAACACCGGCAGCAGGTAACGCGTCGCATCGTTGCCGCTGCGGCGCAGCATTTGCGAACCATTGCCCAGCGGCGCCGGATTGAGCATGGTCGGGCCAGCATGCGCCAGCGACGAGCGGTCCGGGGCGAGGAGCGTCACCGCGCGCACATCGGGCGTTTCCAGCGCTTGGGTGGCGATGCGCTCCAGCAGTTCGGTGTCCTTGTGGCTCATGGCCGGCGCGACAAGGGGCGCGAGCTGTTCGGCGATCATTTCGCCACGCTGCATGAGTTGGGTTTGCAGGTCGGATTGCTGCATCCAGGTGAAATAGCCGCCCAGCACCAAGGCCATCAGGCTGGTCGGAAGCAAGGTCAGCAACAGCACGCGGCCTTTTATTCCCAGTTTCTTGAGCACGCCTCTCTCCTGCATCCAGCCATTTAAGAACCTGCGCATACATCCGGTACACGCCACTTGCGCAGTGTAGCGATTTGCTTGCAGGCAATCCTCGTAAAATTGATGACGTCATTCGTCGGGCAGTCCAGCGCTTTTGCGTGGCTGGCAAACCTTGGGTTGCCCCCGGCGAGGCAATCTTGAATAATCATCAACTGAGAATTATTTGCAGATACTCATGACTCCCATCTCTGTTGGCTATCCCCGAATCCTCTCCATCGAAGACGACCTGGTGCTCGGTGCTTATGTGCACGAGCAACTGGGTCGTAGCGGTTTCCAGGTGACCTGGTGCCAAAACGGCCAGGAAGGCCTGGCGATTGCCCGTGAGCAAGCCTTCGATGTGGTGCTGATGGACATTCTGCTGCCGGGCATGAACGGATTGAACGTGCTGACCCAATTGCGCCAGAGCCATTCCACCCCGGTGGTGCTGATGTCGGCACTGGGCGCCGAAGCCGATCGCATCAGCGGTTTCCGCCTCGGTGCCGATGATTATTTGCCCAAGCCCTTCAGCATGGCCGAGTTGCGCGTGCGCATCGAAGCGATCCTGCGGCGCGTTGCACTGGATCGTCGCCCGGCCGTGGCGCCGGTTGCCTTGGTGGCGGACAGTCTGCGTTTCGACGATGAATGCTTCGAGGTGTTCTATGGCGAACACGCCGCCGGCCTGACCCGCAGCGAGTACCGGTTGCTGGACACTCTCCACCGCAACGGCGATGAGGTGCTGAGCAAAGCCTTCCTTTATCAGCACGTGTTGCAACGGGGTTACGCGGCTCACGACCGCAGCCTCGACATGCACATCAGCCAGATCCGTCGCAAGCTCAAGGCCATTGGCTACACCGAGCGGGAAGTGCGCACGGTGTGGGGCAAGGGCTATGTCCTGAGTGCTGACCATGAAGTGGTCTGACCTGCCGGGCAGGCATTCGCTGTTCTGGAAACTCGCCTGTCTGCTGGTGGCGTTCTGTCTGCTGATGATCTGGCTGAGCTGGTCCTGGGGCCGCTACATGGAACAGCGCAACCAGTTTCTCTCTGACGAAGCCCGAGGCACTCTGACGCGCTATGCCGCCGAAGCCGAACAGGCATGGGAGCAGGGGCAGAGCGCAGGTGTCGATGCCTGGCTGCAGGATATGCGACAGCGTGAAAAGGGCTGGGTGGGTGTGATTGGCGGCGATTTGCAGTCGTTGAGCAGCCAATCGCTGACGGACCAGGAAATCCAGCGCCTGACTTTTCTGCGTGGCCTGGACTGGCCCATTCACAAAAAACGCCTGCCGTGGCTGCGCGTACCGTTTCCCGGCGACTCATCCGTCGGCAGCGTGGTGATCGAACTGCCCCAGCGGTTCAAGCCGGGGCGCTACCGGGTGTTCTGGCGCGTCATCACCAACGGCGTGATTCCCGGACTGTTCACCTTGCTGTTGTGCGTCGGGCTGTATCGATTGCTGGTCGTGCCCCTCAATCAACTGCGCGAGCAGGCCAATGCGTGGCGCGCCGACCAGTTGGGCGTGCGCCTGTCGAGCCGCACGACCAATCGCTGCGATGAACTGGGTGAACTGGGCCGTGCGTTCGATCACATGTCCGAGCGCCTGCAAAGCACGGTGGCCCTGCAACAACAGCTGCTGCGCGACCTGTCCCACGAATTGCGTACACCCTTGAGTCGTTTGCGCGTGGCGAGCGAGGGCGAGCAAAGTCTGGTGCAACTGCGCGAACGCATTGGCCGCGAAGTCGATGGCATGCAACGGTTGGTCGAAGACACGCTGCAACTGGCCTGGCTCGACACCGAGCGCACGCCCTTGCCCGACGAGGCGATCCAGATTCAGGCACTGTGGGAAATGCTCACGGACAACGCCTGCTATGAAAGCTGCTGCCCCACCGACCAATTGCAGTGCGCGGTGGATTCATCCTGTTGGGTGCGCGGCAATCTCAACACGCTGGCCCAGGCCCTGGAAAACATCCTGCGCAATGCCATTCGCCATTCACCGAAGGGCGGCATCGTGCGTCTGGATGGACGACGTGAAGGCGGTTACTGGCATCTGTGGCTGGAGGATGAAGGAGGCGGGGTGGCTGAAGAGGATCTTGAGCGGATCTTCTCGCCGTTCACTCGACTCGATGGTTCGCGACCGGGGAATGGCGGGTTCGGGTTGGGGTTGAGCATTGCGAGGAATGCGGTGCAGCGCCAGGGCGGACGGCTTTGGGCTGAGAACACTGGGACAGGGTTGCGGCTGAACATGCGGTTGGTGGCTGATGACGCCATCGCGAGCAGGCTCGCTCCCACAGTGGATATGTGCCGACCGCAAATGGTGTGATCACCCCCTGATTCCCTGTGGGAGCGAGCCTGCTCGCGAAGAGGCCCTCCCATTCACCAACGCTCTGATTTTGCCGGAGCGTTCCCGAGATTCTGTACGACATTTCCCAAAGGGTATCACCGGTCATTTCAAGCTTCCTTGGCGGTTTAAGCTCACGCTTTAACTCATGTTCAAGGAATCAGGCATGACTGCAATCCACGTTCCCGGCAACACAACCGACGACCGTTTCAATGAAGTGCTTGCACTGATTCACGGTGCCAGGCAACAGGCGATACAGACGGTGAATACCCAGCTGATCGAGTTGTACTGGCAGGTTGGTGCTTACATCAGTCGCAAGCTGGAACTGGCTGAATGGGGAGATGCGGTGGTCAGCCAATTGGCCGAGCATCTGGCCCGGACGCAGCCAGGATTGCGTGGCTTTACCCGGTCCAACTTGTTTCGCATGTGTCAGTTCTATGAGACCTACCATAGAGAAGAGAAAGTCGCACCACTGGTGCGACAATTGTCCTGGTCGCACAACCTGATCATTTTCAGCCAGTGTAAACGCGAGGAAGAGCGGGAGTTCTACGTGCGTATGGCCGTTCAGGAAAAGTGGTCGAAGCGCGAGCTGGAACGCCAGTTAAAGGCTGCACTGTTCGAACGCAGTATCACCCAACCGGCAAAAGCCTCCGCCGCGCTGAAACAAACTCACCCCTCGGCACTTGAGATATTCCGCGACGCTTACATGATCGAGTTTCTCGACCTGCCCGGCACCCACGCCGAAACCGATCTGCATAAGGGTTTACTGGCACGCCTCAAGGAGTTTCTGATCGAGCTTGGCCGCGATTTCTGCTTTGTCGGTTCCGAATACCCGCTGCAAGTTGGCGGCCGGGATTTCGCCCTGGACCTGTTGTTCTTCCACCGTGGGCTCAACTGTCTGGTGGCCATTGAACTAAAGGTCGGTCGTTTCGAACCGGAGTACCTGGGCAAGCTGAATTTCTATCTGGAAGCGCTGGATCGTGGTGAGCGCAAGCCCCACGAAAACCCTGCCATTGGGGTATTGCTTTGTGCCAGCAAGGAAGATGAAGTGGTCGAGTACGCCCTTAATCGCAGTCTGTCGCCAGCGCTGATTGCCGAGTATCAGGTTCAGCTACCGGACAAACAATTGCTGCAGGCCAAGCTGCATGAGTTCTATGCCTTGAATGCTGCGCAGGCGAAAGAAGGCTGAATCAGTCCCTTATTCCCATAAGCCATAAGCACCGCACTTTGCGTGATATGGCCTTCCAACGTTTGCCGGTATGATAGGCGCCCCCGCAGTCTGGATTGCGAATACGCCATGACCTTGCAGTACCCAACCATCGCCGATTGCGTCGGCAACACTCCGCTGGTCCGTTTGCAGCGCCTGCCCGGCGCCACCAGCAATACCCTTTTGCTCAAGCTCGAAGGGAACAACCCGGCGGGTTCGGTCAAGGACCGGCCGGCGCTGTCGATGATTACCCGCGCCGAGTTGCGCGGGCAGATCCACGTCGGCGATACGCTGATCGAAGCGACCTCGGGCAACACCGGGATCGCCCTGGCCATGGCCGCCGCGATCAAGGGTTACAAGATGATCCTGATCATGCCGGACAACTCCAGCGCCGAACGTAAAGCCGCGATGACGGCGTATGGCGCCGAGCTGATCCTGGTGACCCAGGAAGAAGGCATGGAAGGCGCACGCGACCTCGCTCAGCGAATGGAAGCCGAAGGCCGTGGCAAGGTGCTGGACCAGTTCGCCAACGGTGACAACCCGCAAGCGCACTACACCACCACCGGCCCGGAAATCTGGCGTCAGACCGAGGGCACCATCACCCATTTCGTCAGTTCGATGGGCACCACGGGCACCATCATGGGCGTGTCGCGCTACTTGAAAGAGCAGAACGACAACGTGCAGATCATCGGTCTGCAACCGATGGAAGGCTCGGCGATCCCGGGCATCCGTCGCTGGCCGCAGGAATACCTGCCGAAGATCTACCAGGCCGATCGCGTGGACCGCATCGTCGACATGGCGCAAAGCGAAGCCGAGGACGTGACCCGTCGTCTGGCTCGCGAAGAAGGCATCTTCTGCGGCGTGTCCTCGGGCGGTGCCGTGGCAGCGATGCTGCGCCTGTCCAAAGAAGTTGAAAACGCGGTGATCGTCGCGATCATCTGCGACCGTGGCGACCGTTACTTGTCGACCGGCATTTTCGACGCGCCCAACTGATGGCCAAGCACGAGAGAGGCCTGCGCTTCCAGCCCACCGGCGGCAGCAAGGCCCCGCAAATTCCGACCGGCAAAAAGCAGCGCCTGACTATAGAGCGCCTGGCGAATGACGGTCGCGGTATCGCGTTTTTCGAAGGTCGCACCTGGTTCGTCATCGGCGCATTGGCCGGTGAAGAGGTCGAGGCGCGCGTGTTGGGCGCCCACGGCAAAGTAGTCGAGGCGCGCACCGAGCGTGTGTTCCAGGCCAGCGAACTGCGTCGCCCGGCACCGTGTCCGCATGCCGGTCGCTGTGGCGGTTGCAGCGTGCAACATCTGCCGCACACCGAACAACTTGCCCTGAAACAGCGCATGCTCGCCGAGCAGTTGTCGAAGGTCGCCGGTGTCGAGCCCGAAGAATGGGCCGCGCCGTTAAGCGGTCCGGAATTCGCTTACCGCCGTCGCGCCCGTGTAGCGGTGCGCTGGGACATGAAAGCGAAAAAGCTCGAAGTCGGTTTCCGCGCCGCTGGCAGTCAGGACATCGTTGCAATCAACGAATGCCCGGTGCTGGTACAGCCCTTGCAACCGATCATGACCCGCTTGCCGGAAATGCTCCGCCGCTTGAGCAAGCCTCAGGCGTTGGGGCATGTGGAATTGTTCAGTGGTTCGTCGTTGGCGGTTTTGCTGCGGCACATGGCGCCGTTGTCTGAATCCGATCTGACGATCCTCAAGGATTTCTGCTCGTTTCATGAAGCTCAATTGTGGCTGCATGGAGAGGGCGAGCCACAACCGGTTCAAGCCGATCAGTCTTTGGGCTATCGCCTTGAACAGTGGGATTTGAACCTGGCGTACCGGCCGGGAGACTTCATTCAGGTCAATGCGGCGGTCAACGAAGCGATGGTTGCCCAGGCGCTGGACTGGTTGAAGCCGACAGCGGATGAGCGTGTTCTCGATCTATTCTGTGGGTTGGGTAACTTTGCCTTGCCGCTGGCCAAGGCGGTTCGCGAAGTGGTGGCAGTCGAAGGTGTGCAGGCGATGGTCGAGCGGGCAGCCGCGAACGCCGCTAGCAACAATCTTCATAATGCGAAGTTTTTTCAGGCCGATTTATCCCAGCCTTTGACCGATGCCGAATGGGCGCGCGAAGGCTTTTGTGCGGTACTCTTGGACCCACCCCGTGACGGTGCTTTCGAGGTGGTGCGCAAGCTCAAGTCGATGGGTGCCGAGCGGTTGGTGTATGTGTCATGCAATCCGGCAACGCTGGCGCGCGACACAGTGGAATTGATCAAGCAGGGCTACCGGTTAAAACGTGCCGGGATTCTCGATATGTTTCCTCAGACGGCACATGTCGAAGCCATGGCGTTATTTGAAGCGAGTTAGGAAGGCTCGTCTGGTCCGACTGGCCCGCCCGTGCAGCCGCGTACCAGCCCGACGTGGGCTCATGGGCAGCGAAGGTCAGCGATTTGACGCATTGAATCTGCGTCGTAGGGAAGGTAAGCAAGATGGTACAGGTGAGAGCACACCAGCCGATCAACACCGACGGCAGTATCAATCTCGAGGCTTGGCTCGATCATGCGGTCAGTGTCGATCTGGCACTGGATCGCGAAGCCTTGAAAGAAGCCTGCGAGTACGCTCGCGAGGCAGAACAACAAGCCAATGCGGCGAAGAATTTGTGGTCCGAGGGAAACTCCAGTTTCCGCACCGGCCTTGAAATTGCCGAGATCCTCGCCGATCTCAAGCTCGATCAGGATTCGCTGGTCGCCGCGGTCCTGTACCGAGGCGTGCGCGAAGGCCAGATCCAGTTGCCGGCGGTCAGCCAGCGCTTTGGTCCCGTGGTGGCCAAACTCATCGACGGCGTGCAACGCATGGCGGCGATCAGCGACAGCCTGAGCCCGCGTAAATCCATGGTGATGGGCACTCAGGGCCAAGTGGAAAACCTGCGCAAGATGCTCGTGGCCATGGTCGACGACGTGCGTGTCGCGCTGATCAAACTGGCCGAACGCACCTGCGCGATCCGTGCGGTGAAAACCGCCGACGACGAGAAGCGCAACCGCGTCGCCCGGGAAGTCTTCGACATCTACGCGCCGCTCGCCCACCGTCTCGGCATCGGTCACATCAAGTGGGAACTGGAGGACTTGTCCTTTCGCTACCTCGAGCCCGATCAGTACAAGCAGATCGCCAAGTTGCTGCACGAGCGGCGCCTGGATCGCGAGCGTTTCATCGCGGATGTGATGAACCAGCTGAAAGTCGAATTGCAGGCCACCGGCGTCGATGCCGACATCAGCGGCCGGGCCAAACACATCTATTCGATCTGGCGCAAAATGCAACGCAAGGGTCTGGAGTTCAGCCAGATCTACGACGTTCGCGCCGTTCGCGTGCTGGTGCCGGAAATGCGCGATTGCTACACCGCGCTCGGCATCGTCCACACCTTGTGGCGGCACATCCCGAAAGAGTTCGACGACTACATCGCCAACCCGAAAGAGAACGGCTACCGCTCGTTGCACACGGCGGTGATCGGGCCTGAGGGCAAGGTGCTGGAAGTGCAGATCCGCACCCATTCCATGCACGAAGAGGCCGAGTTGGGCGTTTGCGCGCACTGGCGCTACAAGGGCACCGACGTCAAGTCCGGCTCCAACCACTACGAAGAGAAAATCTCCTGGCTGCGTCAGGTGCTCGAGTGGCACGAAGAGTTGGGCGACATCGGCGGCCTGGCGGAACAGCTGCGGGTCGATATCGAGCCGGACCGGGTGTACATCTTCACCCCCGACGGTCACGCCATCGACTTGCCGAAAGGCGCGACGCCGCTGGACTTCGCCTACCGCGTGCACACCGAGATCGGTCACAACTGCCGTGGCGCGAAGATCAATGGGCGCATCGTACCGCTCAACTACAGCCTGCAAACCGGTGAGCAAGTCGAGATCATCACCAGCAAGCACGGCACCCCGAGCCGCGACTGGCTGAACCCGAACCTGGGTTACATCACCACCTCGCGGGCGCGGGCGAAGATCGTTCACTGGTTCAAATTGCAGGCGCGCGATCAGAACGTCGCGGCCGGTAAAACCCTGCTCGAACGCGAACTCAGTCGCCTTGGCTTGCCGGCGGTGGATTTCGACAAGCTGGCCGACAAGGCCAACATGAAAACCGCCGAGGACATGTTCGCCGCGTTGGGCGCAGGCGATTTGCGCCTGGCGCAACTGGTGAACCTGGCGCAGCAACTGGTCGAACCGGAACGCGGCAACGAGCAGCTGGAACTGATTCCGCGCAAGGCCACCGGCTACAAACCGGGCAAGCGCGGTGACATTCAGATCCAGGGCGTCGGCAACCTGATGACGCAAATGGCGGGCTGCTGCCAACCGTTGCCGGGCGATGCCATCGTCGGTTACATCACCCAGGGCCGTGGCGTGAGCATTCACCGTCAGGACTGCGCCTCGGTGCTGCAACTGGCCGGGCGCGAGCCTGAGCGGATCATCCAGGTCAGCTGGGGCCCGGTGCCGGTGCTCACCTATCCGGTGGACATCATCATCCGTGCCTACGACCGTTCCGGTTTGCTGCGTGACGTCTCGCAAGTGCTGCTCAACGAGCGGATCAACGTGCTGGCGGTCAACACCCGCTCGAACAAAGAGGACAACACCGCGTTGATGTCCCTGACCATCGAGATTCCGGGGCTGGATGCGCTTGGGCGGTTGCTGGGGCGGATATCCCAGTTGCCGAACATCATCGAAACCCGGCGTAACCGCACGCCGTGAGAAATCTTCACGGACATTGATGGTGATACCTGTAGGAGCGAGGCTTGCCCGCGAAAACGGTGTGTCAGACATGCAGCTTTCGCGGGCAAGCCTCGCTCCTACAGGGCGTAGAGATTAATAAAAGATGTATTCACTTGAAGATTTGCTGCACCTGATGAGCCGTCTGCGCGACCCGCAGTTCGGCTGCCCGTGGGACATCAAGCAAACCTACGCGACCATCGTCCCGCACACCCTTGAGGAAGCCTACGAAGTCGCCGACGCCATCGAGCGCGGTGACTTCGATCACCTGCAGGGTGAGTTGGGCGATTTGCTATTCCAGGTGGTTTATTACAGTCAACTGGCCCGGGAAGAAGGGCGCTTCGAATTTGCCGGCGTCATCGACAGCATCACCCGCAAGTTGATCCGTCGTCATCCCCACGTGTTCCCCACCGGCGATCTGTACGCGCCGCTGGATGTTCCGCGTCTGAGTGAAGAGCAGGTCAAGCAGCGCTGGGAAGAAATCAAGGCTGAAGAGCGCGCCGAGAAATCCGCGGCGCCGCAACAACTGTCCTTGCTCGACGACGTGCCCGCCGCGTTGCCGGCGTTATCCCGTTCGGCCAAGTTGCAAAAGCGCGCAGGGCAGGTCGGTTTCGACTGGCCGGATGCGTTGCCGGTGCTGGATAAAGTCCGCGAAGAGCTCGATGAAGTGCTCGAAGCCATGGCCGACAACGACTCGGCAGCGATTGCCGATGAAGTCGGTGACCTGCTGTTTTCCGTGGTCAATCTGGCGCGTCATTTAAAGGTCGATCCGGAAACCGCCTTGCGCGGTGCCAACAGCAAATTCGAAAGACGCTTCCGTTTTATCGAACAGGCATTGCGCGACACCCACCGTCCCATAGAAGATTGCACCCTCGAAGAGTTGGACGCCTTGTGGGGCGAAGCCAAACGTCAGGAAAAGAATTTGCCCAGCTGCGGTTGAGCAGTGGCCTAAGTGAGAAATAAGCACCATGAGCATTTCCCTTCGCGACCAGTTGCTAAAGGCAGGGCTGGTCAACCAAAAGCAGGCCAAACAGGTCGGCAAAGAGAAGCAGAAGCAGCAGCGTCTGGTCCATAAAGGTCAGATTGAACAGGATGACACCCAGCAGCGTCTGGCGCAGGAAGCACTGGCCGAGAAGGTCAAGCGTGACCAGGAGCTGAACCGTCAGCAGCAAGAGAAAGCCGAGGCCAAGGCCCGTGCCGCGCAGGTCAAGCAATTGATCGAAGTCTCGCGCCTGCCGAAGCTGACCACCGAGGACTACTACAACTTCGTTGACGACAAGAAGGTCAAGCGCCTGTCGGTCAACGCGCTGATGCGCAACAAGCTCAGCAACGGCTCGCTGGCGATCGTGCACCATGCCGGCGGCTACGAAGTGATCCCGCGTGAGGCGGCCCTGAAGATCCAGGAACGCGATCCGCAGCGCATCGTGCAGCTGAATGTGCAGACCGAAGAAGCGGCGGCTGAAGACGATCCGTACGCGGCCTATCAGATTCCTGATGATCTGATGTGGTAAGCGGTTAACGACTGCTACAACGACAAACCCCGCTCATGGCGGGGTTTGTCGTTTTCAATGCTGTCGTTGCTTATGCGGATCGGAGCTCTCGTTGTTGCTCCAGTGTTTCCAGTTCGGCCTTGTAGCTGTGGGCGTCTGTTTCGGAGTGGAACATCCCAACCAACATGCCTTGTTGGTGCACGTCCCAGATCCGGATGCCGGCGGCTACGCCTTCGTGGGATTTATGTGAATCGTCGCGTTCAGTTACTTTTACAGTCATCTGCTAGCTCCAATCTCTGTGATATCTGCAGCAAGGCGTGTGCAGGACTCAGTTATATGTTTGGTTAGCTTGCTAAGTAAACGACTGCATTTGGTAACGCACTCTTGCCAATTCTGTAAAAGTGCTGCAGCCCGCGTAATACGCGACATTCGGTCGCAGGGCTTTGAGTTTCATGACAAAAGCTTCATGTTCGTGAGAAAGAAATTTGCGAGTTAACTACTGAACCTGTGGGAGCGAGCCTGCTCGCGATAGCGGTCCTGACAGATACATTGATATCGAATGTATAGCCGTCATCGCGAGCAGGCTCGCTCCCACAGGGTAGTGTTTGACTGTATTTTTCAATCACAAAAAAAACGCCCCGAACCAGTCGGGGCGTTTTTGTGTGCAGCGTAGCGGCGGGGTATTACTTACCCTGCCAGCGCTTCAGTACCAAAGTAGCGTTGGTACCACCGAAGCCGAAGCTGTTGCTCATCACGGTGTTGAAGGCGACGTCTTCGCGAGTCTTGGTCAGGATCGGCATGTCTGCCACCGCCGGGTCCAGCTCGTCGATGTTGGCGGAACCCGCCATGAAGTTGCCTTCCATCATCAGCAGGCAGTAGATCGCTTCGTGAACGCCAGCGGCGCCCAGGGAGTGACCGGACAGGCTCTTGGTAGAGCTGATGGCCGGAGCCTTGTCGCCGAATACCGCACGCACGCCTTCCATTTCCTTGGTGTCGCCGACCGGAGTCGAGGTACCGTGGGTGTTCAGGTAGTCGATAGGTGCGTCAACGGTGGACATGGCCATCTGCATGCAACGGATGGCGCCTTCACCGCTTGGGGCAACCATGTCGTAGCCGTCGGAAGTTGCGCCGTAGCCAACGATTTCCGCGTAGATTTTCGCGCCGCGAGCCAGAGCGTGTTCCAGCTCCTCGACCACCACCATGCCGCCACCGCCGGCGATGACGAAACCGTCACGCTTGGCGTCGTAGGCGCGGGAGGCCTTTTCCGGGGTTTCGTTGTACTGGGTGGACAGGGCGCCCATGGCGTCGAACAGGAACGACTGGCTCCAATGTTCTTCTTCACCGCCACCGGCAAATACGATGTCCTGCTTGCCCAACTGGATCTGCTCGACCGCAGTACCAATGCAGTGAGCACTGGTGGCGCAGGCGGAGGAGATCGAGTAGTTCACGCCCTTGATCTGGAACGGCGTGGCCAGGCAGGCGGAAACGGTGCTGCCCATGGTCCGCGTCACGCGGTATGGACCAACGCGCTTCACGCCTTTCTCGCGCAGGATGTCCAGCGCTTCCATCTGGTTCAGCGTGGAGGCGCCACCGGAACCGGCGATCAGGCCGGTACGCGGGTTGGAGACTTGCTCATCGGTCAGACCGGAGTCAGCGATGGCGTCTTTCATGGCCAGATAGGCGTAAGCCGCCGCGTGGCCGACGAAGCGATAGATCTTGCGATCGATCAGTTCTTCGAGGGGAAGGTCGATGGAGCCGGAAACCTGGCTACGCAGACCCATTTCGGCATATTCCGGGTTGAACCGGATGCCAGGGCGGCTTGCACGCAGGTTAGCGGAGACGGTCTCTTTGTCATTGCCCAGGCACGAAACGATGCCCAGACCAGTGATAACGACGCGGCGCATGCGGATAACCCTTAGAAGTTGTCAGTGGAGGTGAAAACGCCGACCCGGAGGCCTTCGGCGGTGTAGATCTCGCGACCGTCGACAGTCACCGAACCATCGGCGATGGCCAGGTTCAGCTTGCCTTTGAGGACGCGCTTGATATGAATGTTATAGGTCACTTTCTTCGCGGTCGGCAGAACCTGACCAAAGAACTTCACTTCGCCCGAACCCAGGGCGCGGCCACGGCCCGGCAGGCCTTGCCAGCCGAGGAAGAAACCGACCAGTTGCCACATGGCGTCGAGGCCCAGGCAGCCTGGCATCACCGGGTCACCTTCGAAGTGACAGGCGAAAAACCACAGATCCGGAGTGATATCCAGCTCGGCGACCAATTCACCTTTGCCGTACTTGCCGCCTTCTTCGCTGATCAGGGTGATGCGATCCACCATCAGCATGTTCGGGGCGGGCAGTTGCGCGTTACCTGGGCCGAACAGCTCACCGCGACTGCAGCGCAGCAGGTCTTCCCGAGTAAAGGCGTTTTGTTTGGTCATGCGAGCTCCTCAATAGTCCCATGCGGCAGGTGGGGCAAATCTTCCCGACCGATCGAAGCGTTCATGCCTCGAATCGGCAGCCTACTCATAGACTATTGCGTTGTGGTGAAAGTCACAGCACCAAGGACATGAATGTACACTTGTGCACTGAAATTATTATTCAAGCCCCTTTTCGGGCCTGTTCGGGTGCCTAAGACTGCCGCACTTTCGCCTTTCACGCCAGTCGCAGATGGTCGAAAGGCCTGCACTACTGCACCCATCGTTGCAGAATCTGCTGCAGATCAGTGCGTTTGAAGGGCTTGGCCAGGTAATCGTTCATTCCCGCCGATAAACAGGCTTCGCGGTCGCCCTGCAAGGCGTTGGCGGTCAGCGCGATGATCGGCAGGTCAGTGCAGCCGGGTAATTGGCGGATCTGGCGGGTGGCCTCGTAGCCGTCAATGATCGGCAGTCGGCAGTCCATCAGAATCGCTTCGAAAATCAGACTTTCGGCACTTCGCACCGCTTGAGCGCCGTCGGTGGCGACGCTGACAGTAAAGCCCAGACTGCGCAACATTGCTTCGATAACGGTCTGGTTGACCGGGTTGTCCTCGACCAACAGCACATTGCGCCCTTCACCGTCACCGCTGCCGGTCGGTGTGCGCGGTGTCAGTACCGGCAGCTTCTGTTTATACAGCGCCAGCGGGATTTCCAGGGTGAACACCGAGCCGCGACCTTCCTCGCTCTGGGCGCGCAAGGTTCCGCCCATGCGTTCTGCCAGGGTGCGAGCAATCGGCAGCCCCAGCCCGGTGCCGCCGTAACGCCTTGAAATAGAACTGTCGGCCTGCTGGAACGCGTTGAACATCAATTCCAGGCTTTCGGCCGAGATACCAATCCCGCTGTCGCGCACGGTGCAGGTGAACCACAACAACTCGTGATCCAGCGACTGCCACTGCGGCTCGATGCTGACGCGTCCTTTTTCGGTGAACTTCAGCGCATTGCCCACCAGGTTCACCAGGATTTGCCGGATCCGCGTCGGGTCGCCCTGCACCTGCAAGTCACGCATGTCCTCGGGAATCAGCAACGCCAGGTCGAGCCCGCGCTGCATCGCGCTGTGCGAGAACGACTGGGCGCAACTGCCGATCAGGTCCGCGAGGTTGAACGGGATGTGCTCCAGTTCCAGCTCCGAACGTTCAATGCGCGAGAAATCGAGAATGTCGTTGATGACTTTGAGCAAGTGCTCGGTGGACTCCGAGGCCAGCGCCGCGTACTCAACCTGCTCCGCGGTCATATCGGTGGTTTCCAGCAGTTGCAGCATGCCGAGCACGCCATTCATCGGTGTGCGCAATTCATGGCTCATCATCGCCAGGAAGTCCGATTTGGCGTTGTTGGCTTTTTCCGCCTCTTCGCGCGTCTGGATCAACTGCGCCATGGCCTGATGCTGTTCGCGGCTGGCCTGTTCCAGGCCGCTGGCGAGGTTGTTGATGTGCTGCGACAGCGCGCCGAGTTCGGTGTCGTCGACAATCGGCAATGGCGTTTTGTAGTCGCCGCTCTGGATCGCCTTGACCGCGTTGCCGATGTCGCGGATCGGCTGCGACAGGCTGCCGGCCAGGCGCCGGGCAATCAGGAAGGTGAACAGCAAGGCGAACAGCGCGAGGACACCGGCCTTGAAGAGGATTTCCTGTTGGCGCTTGCTGAAGGCGTCATTCGACAGGCCGACGATCACCCGCCCCAGATAATCCTCGGCGGGGGCGGCACCAGTGGCTTTGCTGGCCTGGAAGAAATCATTGTGCAGTGCGATGCGTTGCAAGCGCACCGGCGCCTGGAACACTTCGACCTGCTGCGAACGGGTGTAGGTTTCCGAGGGGTGCTCGACGTACACCAGAATCCGGTTGGCGCTGTCCTGGACTTCCAGAAAGCGCACATTGGGCGTGGCCAGGGTGGCCTTGAGCAAACTTTCAAGCACCTCGTTGTTGCCGGAAATCACCCCGTACTCGGCGGCCGGCGCCAGTTGGTTGGCGATCAGTTGGCCGGTGTGATTGAGCTCCTGACGCAGGTCCTGGATCCGCACGAAGGTGAAGAAACTGATCAGCAGCAAGGTCAGCAGCAGGGCAGGGCCGAGGCTGATGATCTGGGTTCGCGTGTTGATGTCCCAACGACGACGGAAAGTCATGGGCGGCGTTCTCCTTCGGCCAGCTGTGTTGCGACCAACGCTTCATTAATCTGTTCAATGCCTAACGAACGAGCCACTTGTGGGTTACTCAACACTTTGAAGCGATTGGCGTAGTGCGTGCGCGGCCACGTGGCCGGTGGCCGGTCGAGCAGATCGTCGAGAATCGCCAGCCAGTCGCTCTGGTCGCTGTAGGTGCTGGTCAGGCTTCCGGCCTTGACGAACCCGGCGTTGGGGCCGATCAGTGCGGTTTGCCGTGTGTAGCTGCTGAGCAGCAGGTTTTTCGCGGTTTTGGGGTTGTACAGGTCGGGATCGTCGAGGCCCAGCAGCACGTCACTGTTTTTCAGCAGCGTCTGCAACGGTCGGCTGTCATGGGTATTGTCCCAGCGCTCGGTGACGATTTCGAAACCCAGGGGCTTGGCGATCTCGCGCAGTTCGCCCAGGAGAAATTCGCTGTGGCTGTCGTAAAGCACCCCGACCCGTTTGACCTGAGGCAACAGGATTCGGGTCAGGCGTAATTGTCGATCCAGCGGTGGGTCGCTCCACAACAGGCTCAAATGCGCCGGCACAGTTGCCCCCAGGCGTTGGCGGGCTTGCAGGCGGCTGATGCGCAGCACCAGCGTCGCCGGGCCTCGGGCGTCTTGCAGGCGCCAGTCGAGGCTCGGCAGATCCAGCAGGATCAACCGGGTGCCGGCGGGCAATTTGTCCGGTGTCGGCAGATTGGCCAGTGGCTGAAAGCGAACGTTGTCAGCCGGGCGCAGGTCGCTCAGGGCCTTGGCGAAAGACTGCATGCCCGCGCTGTCGTCGGCGCCGGCCAGCAGAATCTCGGCAGCGTTGACCGAAAGGCTACCCAGCCACCCGGCAAACACCAGGCACAACCCGGCCAGCAGGCGGCCAGGGTTTGGCATCATCCGTGATAGAGAGCGCAACATTTAGAACGCCAGCTCCGCGCTGAAGTAGAGCACTCGCCGCTCGTCGTAGCGGTTGTCGATGAACGTCGTGGGTTGATTGTCCAGGCGCTGTTGAAGCACGCCGGCCAGTTCCAGGCTGGCCTTGCCCAGGCCAACGCGCTTGGCGATGCGCGTGTCGACCCGCTCAAAACGATAGCCGTTGAGCGCGTCGTCACCATAGTAGAAGAGCGCGCTGTTCCAGCCGTGGCCCCAATCGTGCAGCCAACCGGCGGAGCCGCTGTTGCGCGCGGTCTGTTGCGCATCCAGCGGGTTGCTCGCCTCGGCATCGACGTAGGCGTAGGTCAGGCGCAAGCGATCGGCACTGCTCAGGCGCCAGTCGAGCTGGGTTTCCGTACCGGTGAAGCGCGAGCTGTTGGCGTTGCTGGCGATGTACTGATTGTTGCGTAGCGGCTCGCTGATCATGCCGGTGATTTCGTCGTGAAACACCTTCACGTCCACCGCCAGCCTCCACTCGGCGAAGTAGCCGTTGTAGCCCAATTCCCGCGAGCGCATGTGTTCCTGGTCGAGATTGCCGGGACCGCGGGTCTTGACGAAATAGCGGGCGCTGTTCTGGCCGTAGGCAGCGGGTTGCAGGTTGGTCACCCGGTAACTCCAGTTGACGTTGTTCTCGAACATGTCCGGCGAGCGGATGGCTTCCGAATACACCGCACGCAAGCCGTGGCGCGGATTGATCAGATAGTTGACCGCCACGCGCGGCGTCAGCGAGCTGCCGATCAATTGCGTGTCTTCGAACATTGCACCGCCCTGTAACAGCCAGTGTTCGCTTGCGCGCCACTCGAGCTGGCCGAACGCGCGCCATGTCGTGTCGTCGAGCGTGCCATTGAAGTAGGTCTCGGAATCTGCCCGGTCGTAACGATAGTTCAGGCCGCTGACCAGTCGCAGACTGTCGGACAGACTGAGGGTGTCTTGCAGTTCGAGGTCGTAGCGCGTCTCGCGGGTACTCTGGTCGATGTCGCCGCACAAGGTTTGGCGGGCGCCGTTGCGCCACTGGTCCAGCACTTTACTGGCCAAGGCTTTTTCTGCCGGCGTGCCGGACGGTGCGCCGAGGCCGACGTAGCGCTCGATGTTGCGCGCCAGGCGCTCGGTGTAATTCGGATTGAGCTGCCAGAGTTCGGTCAGTTCAGGACTGAACGAAACCTCGGCGTCGCAGGCGCGCCAGGTCTGCTGACGATCCCAGTGCTGGGCCGAGCCCTGGATATAAAGGCTGTGATCAGGATTAACATCGAGGTTCCAGCGCAGGGAACCGGCATAGTCCTTGGCCACAACGTCGGAATTGTTCCCGGCGGCAGTAATCCCCGAAAACACCGGGCGGTAGGTATAAGGCCGCTGGTTGCTGCCGTCCTTGGCATTCAATTGCCAATCGAGGCTTTGCTGTTCGTTGAGCGTCTGGCTGACGGCGAGGTTGAAGCGGTTCAAGCGGCGGCTGTCGCGGTAATCGGCGCCGCTGCGGTCCGAGTCAAAGCCGTCGTCCTGCTGGCCGGACAGCGACAGGCGCATGTCTCCACCATCCCAACCCACGCCCTGACTGGCGTAAAAGTCATCGATGCCGCGCTGGCCACGGGTGACTTTGACCCGCGTACCATGGCTGTCGGCCGGGTTGCGGGTGATGATGTTGACCACCGCCATCAACGCATTGGCGCCATAGCTGACGGTGTTCGGGCCGCGGAAAACCTCGATGCGCTCGATGTCTTCCATGGCCACCGGAATGTCGCTCCAGTCGACCGTGGCCAGGCCAGCGCGGTACACCGAGCGCCCGTCGATCAGCACCTGCATGCGCCGCGCTTCGCTGGCGTTGGTGCCGTGATAGTTCACCGCCGCCTGATTGCCGCTGATGTTGCCGACCATCATCCCCGGCACCAGCCGCAGCAATTCACTGATGTCACGGGCGCCACTGGCGTTGATCAGTTCGCTGTCGATCACCGTCATGCTTCCCGGAACCGCCGCCGGCGATTGTTTAAGACGCGTAGCCGTCAGCACTTGCGGCACAGGCTCGTTGTCGAGAAACAGGTCGTCGGCCAGCAATGGCGGGCTGAATATCAGCGCCAGGACCAGCGGAGAGCGAGGTGCAGCGGGGCCAAACGACACAACACATCCTTGATAGCGATTAATGGGCGCGCATGTTAACCGAGCGGGTCGACTTTTTCAGTCACGATGCCGGCATTTTCCTCGGATTTATCCGTCTTCTTTCTACAAGTGCCGGTAATTGACGCGGGGGCTGGCCGCCACTGGGCCGCTCCGTATAATGCCGACATCGCCATTGGTATGGATTAACGGATTGCATATGACTGAACAGCGCCCAATTGCGGTCCTGGGAGGCGGAAGTTTTGGTACCGCCGTGGCTAATCTGCTGGCCGAGAACGGGCATCAGGTCCGGCAGTGGATGCGTGACCCCGAGCAGGCCGAGGCCATTCGGGTCAATCGCGAGAATCCGCGTTACCTCAAGGGCATCAAGATTCTGCCGGGAGTGGAAGCAGTCACCGACCTGCAAGCCACGCTGGACGCCTGCGATCTGTGTTTTGTCGCGCTGCCTTCCAGCGCGCTGCGCGCGGTGCTGGTTCCGCACGCCGATCGCTTGAGCGGCAAATTGCTGGTGAGCCTGACCAAAGGCATCGAAGCCCACACCTTTAAACTGATGAGCGAGATCCTCGAAGAAATCGCCCCGCAAGCGCGCATCGGCGTGCTGTCCGGCCCGAACCTGGCCCGTGAAATCGCCGAGCACGCGCTGACCGCCACGGTAGTCGCCAGCGAAGACGAAGAACTCTGCCAACGGGTTCAGGAAGCGCTGCACGGGCGCACCTTTCGCGTGTACGCCAGCGCCGACCGTTTCGGCGTGGAGTTGGGCGGGGCGCTGAAAAACGTCTACGCGATCATCGCCGGCATGGCGGTGGCGCTGGGTATGGGCGAAAACACCAAGAGCATGCTGATCACCCGGGCGCTGGCGGAAATGACCCGCTTCGCGGTGAATCAGGGCGCCAACCCCATGACCTTCCTGGGACTGGCCGGGGTGGGGGACTTGATCGTCACCTGTTCGTCGCCAAAAAGCCGTAACTACCAGGTCGGCTTCGCCCTCGGTCAGGGCTTGAGCCTGGAAGACGCGGTGACACGCCTGGGCGAAGTCGCCGAAGGTGTGAACACCCTGAAAGTGCTCAAGGCCAAGGCCCAGGAAGTTGGCGTCTACATGCCGCTGGTCGCCGGGCTGCACGCGATCCTGTTCGAAGGGCGCACGCTGAATCAGGTCATTGAACTGCTGATGCGTGGCGAACCGAAAACCGACGTCGACTTTATTTCCACCAGTGGTTTTAACTGATCACGCTCCTCATAAGGAGCAGGAGAGCGAGACATGAACGATCCGAAAACAGAAGCCCAATACGAATCCATCCTGCTGCGGGTGTTGTGGATGATCGTCTTCCTGCTGGTCTGGCAGGTGGCGCAGTTCATCCTCGGCGCCGTGGTGCTGGTGCAACTGGTCTATCGTTTGATCTATGGCGCCCCGAGCGCCAGCCTGATGAATTTCGGCGACAGCCTGAGCCAGTTCCTGGCGCAGATCGGTCGTTTCGGCACGTTTCACAGCGACCAGAAACCCTGGCCGTTCGCCGACTGGCCGACGCCGCGTACACCGGAAGGTGAAGCGCCACACGTCGTGGCGCCTGCGCCGCATCCGGCCCGAGATGAGGAACCCAAGCTATGAAACTCTGGGTATTGCGTCATGGGGAAGCCGAGCCTTACGGCTCGCGTCCGGACTCCGAACGGACATTGACTGCCCACGGTCGTGAAGAAGTGCTGCGCAGCGCTGCGCGGTTGATGGGGCAGCCCGTCACCGCGATCTATGCCAGCCCTTACCTGCGAGCGCAGGAAACTGCGCAACTGGTCCGTGAGGCTCTGGGCTTCGAACCGGAGATTCGTACAGTCGACTGGCTGACCCCGGAAACCGACCCGGACAAAGTGGCCGAGCAGTTGGTGTCGGTGAGTGACGTCCTTTTGGTCAGTCACAACCCGCTGGTGGGTAACTTGTTGAGCTACCTGCAACATGGCGCCGGCTATCCACCGGAAAAAGTCAGCACCGCCGGCCTGGCCGAACTTGAGCACAATGAGTTGTTGATCGGATCGATGAAGCTCAACAGCCTCAAGCACCCATAACACTTTTTGCTGCTTTTGCTTTTGTAGGAGCGTGGCTTGCCCGCGAAGCTTTTAGCGCCTTCAAGGGCCCCTTCGCGGGCAAGTCGGACCGCCGCACCGCTCGCTCCTACAGTGTTCGGCTGCAGTACTGATTTTTTGTAATGAAATAGTCAACCAAGCAACCGCTTGGTTGACTACGCTTGCTCCAGACCAAAAATAAAGGAGCGAGTCGCATGTCTGCTGCTTTTCGTTTGCCGCTGGACGTCTTCTACGAGCGCGAATCCCGTCATCCCCGCCAGCGCTTTCTGGTCCAGCCCACGGGTGGTGGCCAGGTCGAGACCCTGACCTGGGAAGACGTCGGCCATCAGGCTCGCTGCGCCGCGCACTGGCTGCGCGCCCGTGAACTGCCGCAAGGCAGCCACATCGCCCTGATCTCGAAAAACTGCGCCCACTGGATCATCGCCGACCTGGCGATCTGGATGGCCGGGCATGTGTCGGTGCCGTTGTACCCGAACCTCACTGCCGAATCCGTCGCGCAAGTACTCGAACACTCCGAAGCGGCGCTGGCGTTCATCGGCAAACTCGACGACTGGCCCGGCATGTCCCGCGGGGTCAATCCCGACTTGCCGACCATCAGCCTGCCGTTGCACCCGCCGGGTACCTTCGATTTCAGTTGGTCCGACCTGCAAGCCTGCTCACCGATCCAGGACGACCCCAAACCTGTCGCTGACCAACTGGCGACCATCATTTACACCTCCGGCACCACCGGCATGCCCAAAGGCGTGATGCACAGCTTCGGCAATCTGGGGTTCGCCACCACCCGTGGCACGCAGTTGTTCGGCCTCAATGAGTCGGATCGATTGCTGTCTTACCTGCCGCTGTGCCACGTCGCCGAACGCATGTTCGTCGAACTGGCGTCTATCTACACCGGGCAAACCGTGTTCTTTGCCGAGAGCCTCGACACCTTCCTGACTGATTTGCAGCGGGCGCGGCCGACTGCGCTGTTCGGCGTGCCACGCATCTGGACCAAATTCCAGATGGGCGTGTACGGCAAGATCCCGGCAAAACGCCTCGACTTCCTGCTCGGGCTGCCCTTCATCGGCAAACGGGTAGGGCACAAAGTGCTCGCCGGGCTGGGGCTGGACGCCTTGCGCGTCGCGTTGTCCGGCGCCGCGCCGGTGCCGCAGACGTTGTTGCTGTGGTACCGCAAACTCGGGCTGGACGTGCTGGAGGTCTACGGCATGACCGAAAGCTGCGGTTATTCCCACATCGGCCGGCCCGGCGACAACAAACCGGGCTGGATCGGCAAGCCTTGCCCCGACGTTGAAGTGCAGATCGCCGAATCGGGCGAGGTCTTGGTGCGCAGTGGCGCTACCATGCTCGGGTATTTCAAGGAACCGGAAAAAACCGCCGACACCATCACCGAGGACGGCTTCCTGCGCACCGGTGACAAGGGCGAACAGGACGCCGAAGGCAACCTGCGCCTGACCGGCCGCCTGAAGGAAATCTTCAAGACCAGCAAAGGCAAGTACGTGGCACCGGCACCGATCGAAAACCGTTTGGCGGTGCATTCACGCATCGAGCAAGTGTGCGTGGTCGGCGATGGGTTGAGCGCGCCGCTGGGGTTGTGCGTGCTCTCGGCAGTCGGGCAGCAGGACGCCGGCGGAACCGCGCGTGCCGGCCTGCATTCAAGCCTGGAAAAACTTCTCGAAGAGGTCAACGGCGCCCTCGACAAACATGAGCGCCTGCGCCGGCTCGTTGTCGTCAAAGACAGCTGGGCCGTGGAAAACGGCTTCCTGACGCCAACCCTGAAGATCAAGCGCAACGTGATCGAAGCGGCTTACGGCCCCCGGTTCGAAGAATGGAGCGAGCATAGCGAAGCGGTGCTGTGGCAGGATTGAGCCACGAACAAAACCAACAAAGGATGTGTGCAATGAGTTTGTGGCGTACCACTCCCAACATCGAGCAGTTGAACGCGATTCAGAAAAACACCATCGGCGAAGTGCTGGATATCCGCTTCGAAGCCTTCGACGAAGAGTCCCTGACCGCGAGCATGGTCATCGACCACCGCACTCACCAGCCTTATGGTTTGCTGCACGGCGGTGCTTCGGTGGTGTTGGCTGAAACAGTCGGCTCCATGGCCAGTTATCTGTGCATCGATGCCAGCAAGTTTTACTGCGTAGGCCTTGAGATCAACGCCAACCATTTGCGGGGGCTGCGCAGCGGACGGGTGACGGCGGTGGCCAAGCCGATTCACATCGGGCGCACGACCCATGTCTGGGACATTCGGTTGACCAGCGATGAGGGCAAGGCCAGTTGTGTGTCGCGGTTGACCATGGCGGTGGTGCCGTTGGGGGAGAGCCCGCCGGCCCGATAATCCTTTCGAACCGGGTCTGGACTGACGGCTTCAGATGTCATGAACGCTATGGCGCCGGACGACAGAACGGCTGCTGAATCTAGGCGCCGTTGACTGGACGTCTGGACTAATGCGAGCTGCGGCCTGCGGATCAAATACACTGTATCCGTCCAGAGCGGCTGGCATGACCACAGCTCGATAGTCAGCGAGCCCGATGAAGGCTCCGGCGATGGCTCCACTTAGCATGTTCACCGAATCCCCGCGTTCGGAGGCACTCAGGCCGGTGATGCTGGCCGTCGCAGCTTCAACCGCGGTATTCACGCCGTAAATGAACAGGCTGGAGGTAACCCTGCCGGTCGCCCCTAAGGCTGTATCGAGGAGCGGTGGACTCTGAATCGGCGAAGTACCAGCTGTATAGTTTGTATCTGGATGATTTCCCCGCAGCCACGTGCCAACAACGCCATCCGCCCCCTCAATCAAAGGACCTAGCCAACTGCGAATGGACTCTGGGACAAATCGACCGAGCGCGCCATTGAGTGTGTTAGTTACCGCATAGGCCAAGACTGTTCGATGAACGGTCGGCGCCCGATCTCCCAGGCTGACATCGCCCCAGGGAAAGTTTGCTCCATGCCCCCTGAGTATCTGTTGTAAGAGTTCTCGAGTGACAGCGCCTACCGTTGCGCCTATTCGGTTGATGGCTGTCTGGTTCAGTTCTACCTCTGATTCGTCCGTTGAATCACTGTCATGACTCAACGCGGCCGGTAAAGCGCCTGTCAAAAAGCCAACTATGGCACCGAATACCATTGCGTTGCGATGAAACCGTGCAGCCAAACCACCACCGACAATCCCGACGGCAATCCCATCAAGCAGGCCGGCGGTTGTCTCCAGTGCAGCGTTGGTAGCACGACTGGCTGGCAAGGTGTTCAACGCCGCATTGGTCGACATTTGCGCCAGGCCGGACATACTCCTGGAAAAGAAATCACGCACAAAGGCAGATGAAGACGCATCGCGCAGGTTACTGGTTTGTAGCGTGTGGTCATCTATCAGTCCGGCGATATCTACATGCCCCACCGGATTTGCGTGAACCATCGCATACAGATTCAACCCGTCAGCGGTCCCCGCAGGATCCGCACTCAGCCACCGCTGACACCAAGGCATGTAGTAGCGAAACCCGTAGTAATACAAACCCGTGGCATCCCGTTCCTGCCCTGAATAACGAATGGTTTTGTAACGGGCTTCCAGCTTGCTGCGCCCCGCCCACCAGCAGGTTCCACCGTACGGGTAGTAGCTTTCCCACGTGATCAATCGCGCAGCTTCATCCAGCTCGACGGTGCTGGACTTCAGATGATCGGTGAAGCTGTAGCGATGCTGGTCCTGGGGAATGCCTGACGCAGGTTTTTTCTCCCAATGAAGTACCTGCACTTTGCCGCGCCCGGCCTCCACCGTGATGACATGAAGGATTTCGTCAGCGCACGAGCGAATTTCCACACCCGGCAGGTAGCGGGTTTCGTGGATGCGGGTCAACGTGCCGGTGTAGGCCTGACGGATCTTTCGCAGGCGTTGGCCGCTGCCGTCATAGAGGTAAATCTCGGTGTCGTCAGGCTCGTCCTCTCGCACCACTCGATCGACCTGGCGCAATTGGTTGCGTAAATCCCACAGCAAGTCTTGTCCCGGTTGGAGGGTCATGCGGTTGCCGTTCAGGTCGTAACCGGCGGAAATGTCGTTGTCGTCGGGTAACTCGCCATTGGTCTTTTGAGGCAGGCTGCGATTGCTGAAAGCGGCGATGGCTGTACGTTCGGTGCGGCTGGCACTGTCGGCCTGATGCTGCATGACCTGCAGGTTGCCGGCGGCATCGTAGGTGTAAATACGCGTGTAATTTTCCAGTTGTCCGGGGTCGGGTGCAGATTGGAACGCCGGTAACTGCGGCCCGCCGCTGGCATTGCGAAGCTGTCGGCCGGTGGCGGCTATCAGTCGGTAAAGACTGTCATAACGGTAGCGATGGGTGTGTTCGATCCGCTGGTTGCGGTGATAGCGAGTCGGGTCGGCAGTGTCGGTCAGGCCCGTGATATTGCCTGTGGCGTCGTACTCGTAAGTCAGGTCCTGGATCGCAGGTTGATCTGGCACGTAAGCCTTCAGATGTTCCAGTCGCCCGTCTTCAGGGCGAAAAGTCGCACACGAAACAACGCCATTCCCTGCACGTTGCCGCTCGACCTGACCGAAAGCGTTGTACTGGATGTCACTGACCAGGGTTTTTTCCTCGGTCTGCCCGGCCAGTGTCAGGCAAACTTCTTTCAGCTCGGCTGCACGGGTCTGAATGAACGCTTGAGTATTACCTTTTGCGTCGGTCTGCCTGATGGGGTCGCCCACGGCGTTGCAGTGAAGGCGAGTGATCGCTGGATCATCCTCCAGAAAACCATCGCGTTCGCTTTCCGTCGCGGGCCAATCCACGGACCAATGCGGATCTTCGACAAAAGTACGGCTGTGTTGCAGCGGTGTGCCGCCAATGCCGAACGAGAGGTAGCGCAAAGTGCCTGCGGTGTCGTCCTGGCGAATCAGTTGGCCACACAGGTTAAGGCTTTCATCGGCGCTGGCAGCCGCGTAGGCAAACCTCGCGATGCAGCGTTGCGCTTCACCGTGGGCGTTCTCGAATGAAGCGATCGGCCGGCGCTGCCCGTCGTAGTGCAGGCGGCTATGGGTGAGCTTCTGATCCCATCCTTCGACGCCTTGTCCGTCCTCGCCGAGCAAGCCCAGGCGCCAGCCGGCATCAGTGTTTTCGGACAACAACAGGGCGCCCGACAGGCTGAACGCGTTGATTTGATTGGCGGCGCTCTGGCCTGCCTGATGTAAACGAAACAACCGTGGATCGCGGCTCAGCACGGCACGCCCGGCAACATTGTGGACCTGCTGGGTGATGCAGCTTTCGGCTGCAGAGTTGTCGCGGCGGTGATACGCCACTGCACGCACACCCAGACCGCGGGAGTCGATCACTGCAATAGCGGGCGTGTTGGCGTGGGTCATGACAGGCATTGCCTGAGGCTTGGCGACAGTGCTCTTATCCGCGTCATGAGGATTGACTGTCAACTGTCATAAATAACAGGTCCGACCCAACGTGCCGCTCATAGCCACGGCACGACTGTCATCATTCCTGGCAGTTACGGTCATTGCGGTTCCCGGTGGGCTTGCGGACAATCGGGTTCTGTTTTTCGTTTGATGGAACGACCGGTATGTCGCAGCAGATATTTTTCGCCCACGCCAATGGGTTCCCTTCCGGGACCTACGGCAAGTTGTTCGCGGCGCTGGCGCCCGAGTATCAGGTGACGCATCTGGAGCAGCATGCCCATGACCCGCGTTTCCCGGCGGATGACAACTGGCACAACCTGGTCGACGAGCTGATTCATCACCTCAAGCAACAGGCGGAACCGGTGTGGGGCGTCGGCCATTCCTTCGGCGGCGTGCTGCACCTGCACGCGGCATTGCGTTGTCCCGAGCTGTATCGCGGCGTGGTGATGCTCGATTCGCCGGTGCTGACCCGCGCCGATCAATGGGTGATCCTCGCGGCCAAGCGTTTCGGTTTTATCGACCGCCTGACCCCGGCCGGCCGCACATTGGGGCGTCGCGAAGAGTTCGCCGATATCGAGAGTGCCCGCCGTTATTTCGCCGGTAAAACGCTGTTTCGCGGTTTCGACCCTGAATGTTTCGATGCTTACCTGCAACATGGCCTGCATCAGGTTGGCGACAAACTGCGTCTGCGTTTCGACCCCGCCACGGAAATCAGCATCTACCGGGGCGTACCCCACACCAGTCCCGGTCGCGCACGGCAACTGAAAGTGCCGCTGGCGGTGGTGCGTGGGCACAAAAGCCGCGTGGTGATGCGCCATCACGCCAATTCTGTCGGGCGCATGCCGTTGGGCGAATCCCTGACCATGCCCGGCGGCCACATGTTTCCCCTCGAACGTCCCCAGGACACCGCCACGCTGCTGAAAAACCTGTTCAGCCGCTGGGACGCTCGTCATCAGCAGGATTGCGCATGAACCATGCCGTCGAAGAAGTCCGCCTGAGCCTGCCGCACATTGAGCTGGCGGCGCACCTGTTCGGCCCCGAAGACGGTTTGCCGGTGATTGCCTTGCACGGCTGGCTGGACAACGCCAACAGCTTTGCCCGGTTGGCGCCGAAGCTCAAAGGGCTGCGCATCATCGCGCTGGACATGGCCGGTCACGGTCATTCCGGGCATCGCCCGTCGGGGGCCGGCTACGCGATGTGGGACTACGCCCATGACGTGCTGCAAGTCGCCGAACAGCTGGGCTTGAAGCGTTTTGCGCTGATGGGGCACTCCATGGGGGCGATCGCTTCGCTGATCATCGCCGGGTCGCTGCCGGAGCGGGTTACGCACCTGGCCTTGATCGACGGCATCATTCCTCCTACAGACAAAGGCGAAAATGCTGCCGAGCGCATGGGCATGGCCCTGCAAGCGCAACTGGACCTGCGAGAGAAAAGCAAACCGGTCTACAACACCCTGGATCGCGCCATCGAAGCGCGTATGAAAGGTTTGGTGGCGGTCAGTCGCGAGGCCGCCGAATTGCTGGCGCAACGCGGCTTGATGCCAGTGCCGGGCGGTTACACCTGGCGCACCGATAGCCGTCTGACGCTGCCATCGCCGCTGCGTCTGACCACCGAACAAGCCATGGCCTTCGTCCAGCGCGTCAGTTGTCCTGCGCTGCTGGTCGTCGCGGCCGACGGCATGCTCGCCAAACATCCCGAGTTGCTGGAGCGTCTACCCTTTAGCCGTGAACAGCTGCCTGGCGGTCATCATTTGCACCTGAATGACGAATCCGGTGCCGACCTTGTCGCAGACTGTTTCAATCGGTTCTTCGCCGTTCCTTGACTTGCGCCGGGCAACTGTCGAGGCTGGGCGGGTTGAAATGGGAGACAACCATGATAGATCTCTACACCGCTGCGACCCCGAATGGCCACAAGGTCTCTATCGTGCTCGAGGAACTCGGCCTGCCCTACACGGTGCATGCGTTGAGTTTCGACAAAAAGGAACAGAAGTCCGCGGACTTCCTCAAGATCAACCCCAATGGCCGGATCCCGGCGATTGTCGATCGCGCCAACGGCGATTTTGCCGTGTTCGAATCCGGCGCCATCCTGATTTATCTGGCAGAACTGAGCGGCAAGCTGTTGCCCAAGGACCCGAAGGGGCGCTCGGTGGTGCTGCAGTGGCTGATGTTCCAGATGGGTGGAATCGGTCCGATGCAGGGCCAGGCCAACGTGTTTTTCCGTTACTTTCCGGAAAAGCTCCAGGGCGCCATCGACCGTTATCAGCATGAAACCCGACGCCTGTATGAAGTGCTCGACACGCGCCTGCAAGACGTAGAGTTTCTGGCGGACGAATACAGCATTGCCGACATCGCGACCTATCCGTGGGTCCGTGGTCACGAGTGGTCCGGTGTGGCAGTGGACGGCTTGTCGGCCTTGCAACGCTGGATGGCGACGATGGCGGCGCGCCCGGCGGTGCAGCGCGGTTTGCTGGTGCCCGAGCGCATCGACGACGCCAGTGTCGTCAAGGGTGCCCAGGCCATGCTGATCCGATGAGCCTGTCCATGCGATCACTCAGTCTGCTAATGCTGTGTTGTTTCAGTCCTTCGCTGTTTGCCGCCGATGTGCCGGGCAGTCAGGACCTGCCGATCGTGCCGCGCCTGGCCGATTCGCAGATCGTCGACTATCGCCCCACGGCTGAACTCGAACGGATCTACCCGCTGGGCTCGATCCGCAAGATCAGCGGGCAGTTGCGCTTCGACGGTCAGGTCAGCGCCCGGGGCCAAACCACGTCGGTGACCTACGAGCTGCCTGCGGAGCATTCCTCCACCGAAGCCTTCACGGCCGCTCGCGAAGCCTTGCAGAAGCAGGACGCCCAGTTGCTGTTCTGGTGCCAGGCCCGTGATTGCGGCGAGAGCAGCCTGTGGGCCAATGAGGTCTTCGGCAATGCCAAGCTCTATGGGGCCGACGATCAGCAGGCCTACCTGTTGTTGCGTCTGGCGGCGCCGCGGGACAACACCCTGGTGGCGCTTTACAGCATCACTCGCGGCAATCGCAAAGCCTATTTGCACGTCGAGCAGTTCGACGCCGCAGCACCGCTGGGTGATTTGCTGCCGACTTCCGCCACCTTGCTTCGAGAGCTCAAGAGCACCGGCGAGCTCGATTTCCCCAAGCTGACCGGCGACCCTGACGATACCTGGCTGCGTCTGATCTCCCGTGGACTGAACCTGGACACCACGTTGCGGGTCAGTGTGTCTGGGCCGAAGGCCGAAGCCTGGCGCCAGGCCCTGATCGGCCAGGGTGTGCGTACGGCCAGGATGGAAACCGGCAGCGTCGAAGGCTCTGGCCTGCACATCGAACTGTTGCGATAAGCTGTGACAGGCGGACGTGCTTGCCGCGTTCGCCTACTCTTATTGGCTGACTGACTTTTTTCGAGACGTGGATGATCAATAACGATCGACTGTTGGTGCAGATCCTGCTGCTGGTGCTGTTTGGTGCGAGCTTCTGGGTGATGGCGCCGTTCTGGTCGGCCATGTTCTGGGGCGCAGTGCTTGCGTTCGCCAGTTGGCCGCTGATGCGCTTGCTGACCCGTTGGCTCAATGGGCGAGAATCCCTGGCGGCGGCATTGCTGACCCTCGGCTGGATGTTGCTGGTGGCGGTGCCGCTGGTGTGGCTGGGTTTCAACCTCGCGGACCATGTGCGTGATGCCACGGCGTTTATCAAGGACGTGCAGATGGATGGCCTGCCCGAGGCGCCGGCATGGCTGGGCAGTATTCCTTTGGTGGGCGCGCGTCTGGTGGTGATCTGGAACAGCATCGATCAGCAGGGCGCGGCGATGATGGTGTCGCTCAAACCTTATCTGGGGCAGGTCGGCAACTGGTTGCTGGCGCGCAGTGCACAGATTGGCGGCGGCATTCTCGAGCTGACACTCAGCATTGTGTTCGTGTTCTTTTTCTACCGGGACGGGCCGCGTTTGGCGGCGTTTGTCCATGGGCTGCTGCAACGGTTGATCGGTGACCGCGCCGGTTATTACATCGAACTGGTGGCGGGTACGGTGCAACGGGTGGTGAACGGCGTGATCGGGACTGCGGCGGCGCAAGCGGTGCTGGCGCTGATCGGCTTCCTGATTGCCGGGGTGCCAGGGGCACTGGTGCTGGGCATCGTCACCTTCTTGCTGAGCCTGATTCCCATGGGGCCACCGCTGGTGTGGATTCCGGCCACGGCGTGGCTCGCCTGGAAGGGCGAATACGGGATGGCGGTGTTCCTTGGAATGTGGGGGACGTTCATCATCAGTGGGGTCGACAACGTGCTCAAGCCTTACCTGATCAGTCGTGGCGGCAATTTGCCGTTGGTGATCGTGCTGTTGGGCGTGTTTGGCGGATTGATTGCGTTCGGGTTCATCGGCCTGTTCATCGGGCCGACGTTGCTGGCCGTGGCGTACAGCCTGTTGACCGACTGGAGCAAGAGTCAGGCGCGGGTGGAAGATCGCCGACCGTAAACTCATGGCCGATAAATTGTAGGAGCCGGCTTGCCGGCGATGGCATCACCGCGTTTCACCTCAAACGCCGCGGTGATCCGATCGCCGGCAAGCCGGCTCCTACAATTAGCTTGTAACGTTCAGGTATTTGCCTACCGTCGCCACCTTGTCGAGCGAGTACTGCTTGCTCAGGTTGGCGATCATTTTATTCAGCGCTTCAGTCACGTTCGCCTGATCGGTGGCGCTGTTGCTGTTTTTCTCGCGACCGGCCTGCAACGCGGCTTCCAATTCGTCGCTGCTGACGCCGCCACTGCTGTCACTGTCCAGCACCTTGAGCAACGCGGCGCTGGTGTCGCTGCTGGTGGTTGAAGTGCTGCTGGCCTGCAACGCACTGCTCAATTCGCCGGCGCTGACACTGCC
>NZ_JACNDU010000033.1:0-52943 GCF_017351735.1 Pseudomonas sp. FW300-N2A2
TAGCGAGGCACCGTACGTCAGGGGCAAAGCCTTTTGCTTACTTTTCGGCGTTTGGAAAAGTGAGTCGCTGTAAGAGCGAAACCATAAGCCGCCGTTACCGCAGAAATGGATATGTACCCCGATCCCCCCCGTCAGCCCAACGTATAACCGTTATCAACCTTCCAGTCCTGTCCATAAACCCCCCGCGCCCCCTGGGACAGCTGAAAAATAATCACGTTGGCCACCGCAGACGCATCAAGAAAATGCCCCGGCAAAAGACGCTTGCCAAGCGTATCGGCAACATCATCAAGCTCACCATCACTCAAGCCCAGGTTGTCCCACATCGAGGTCGCGGTCGGCCCCGGCGAAACCAGGTTGATGCGCACATCGTAACGGGCAAACTCCACCGCCAGCGTGCGCGCCTGGGCCGCCAATGCCGCCTTACTGGCAATGCAAGCCGCCAGGCCGGGAAAACTCGACCCCGTCAGGAAGCTGCCGACAAACACCACCGACGCCGGGTTCGCCAACTCACCGCGCAACGCCGCCAGGGTATTCAACGCACCCGCACCGTTAACCGCCCATTGCCGCTGAAAGGCCGGCATATCCAGGCTATCGGCCATTTCGGCAATGCCGGCGTTGGGCACCAGATAATCCACCCGCCCCAACGTCGCCGCCCGCCGGGCCAACCCTTGCAGATCGTCCTCGCAGGTAACGTCCCCGGCACACCATTGCAGCCGTTCACCATAGATCTGCTGCAAGGCCGGCAAGTCACCGACGGTGCGCGACATCGCCAACACCCTGACCCCACGCGGCAAAAGCGCCGCGCACAAGGCCAGGCCAATCCCGGAACTGGCGCCGGTGATCACGGCCAAACGATCCTGAAACTCGGTTTGCATCATGTTCTCCTGGGCATCGTCGATGCCAAGCACTGGGGACCTGGCGGGCCCCTATCTTTGAACAGATGCAAAAATACCGACTTGACGGCGATCAGATTTTCTCAATGGATCGACCGCTCAATGAGTCGAGTGCGACATGGCCGGTTGCTGCAGCACCGACTGATCGATCTCGCTGAACCGCAGCACGCGACCGCCCTGCTCCGTGGCCAGTTTTTCAGCAGCCTGCTGGCTGGAGAACGACGCCAACACCACACCCATCGCCCCCTTGAGCCGGGTGCCGACCACGTAATACGCATCTTTGGCATCGATCAGTTGGGTGTCATCCGGCGAATTCCAAGGGCTGTGCTCCATGTCGTGGACATACAGCCTGGCATCGCCATGATGGTTTTCCGGTTGCAACCACCAACCGATCATTTCCGCCGTGGAGCAGAATTTCTTGATGCCGCTGTGCTCGACCACTTCACCCTTGGGGCCGGGGAAGCCATCGATGATCATGCCGCAGACATGGCACTCATCACTGGGATGAAAGGCGCTGGGGGCATCGCTGTAGCTGGCTTGCACGGGTTTGTCACACGCCGTCAGCAGCACACAGACCATCAGGCCAGCCAGGTTGCGCAGCGTCTTCCAATCAAGCGTTCTCATCGTCAGGTGCTCCAAAAAACCAAAGTAAGAATTCAAGTCGCCCGTCGACGGAACAGCAGCCAGGCCGTACCCAACGGCGCCGCCACCCACAACAGCAGGCAGAGCCAGAGCATCGAGCCCGGCACAGGCAAATCGCTGCCCAGGGTCAGCACACCAGCGGTACTGGCGACGGCGTCAAAGCCGGAAAGATTGATCAAGCGATAAAGGTCGGCGGGATTGAACAGCAGCAACCAGGGCAGCACTTTGGGGTTGAAGTGCCCTTCGCTGAGCACCAGCAGGGCGAGCAGCGCCAGGTCGAACACCAGCACGAAAAAGAACCACACGCCCAGCGCCAAACCGGCGGCCGTGGATTTCTCGGCTGCCACGCTGCTCAGCACATAAGCCAGCCCCAGGAAGCCCCAGCCCAGTAGCGTCGACGACACAATGAATCGTCCGAAGGCCCAGAGCAGCAGGTTCAGTTCGACGTCGTCCACCAGCACGGCGATCGCGAGCATCGCGCAGCCGAAACCGATCAGCGTCGCCAGCGCCAGGATCAACCCGTGGCCAATGAACTTGCCGAGCAGGATGTGCCCGCGCCCCAGCGGATAGGTCAACAACAGCAGCAAGGTGCCGCTTTCGTCCTCGCCGACAATGGCGTCATACGCCAGCATCAAGGCGATCAGCGGCATCAGGAACGTCGCCAGGCTGGCCAGGCTGGCGATGGTCGCGGGCACCGAGGTAAAGCCCAACTGACCGGACGCCGCCGCTCCCAACCAGGCAATACCAGTGGCCAGCACCGCGAACAACAGGCTGATCGCCAACAACCAGCGGTTGCGCAAACCGTCATTGAATTCCTTGCGGGCCATGTTCCAGATCGGGTTCATAGAATCTCTCCACTGTGGGTCGCAGCGGCCCGTCCCATGTAATAGCGGTAGAGGTCTTCCAGGGACGGCGGAGTGATTTCCACGTCAGCCGGCTCATCCTCATTGAGCAACTGGCGCAACAGGCCCAGTTTGCTGCCATTGAGGGCAGCCACTTCGAGGCCCTCCACGCCCCAACGTTGAGTGACGTGCCCTGCGATGTTCCACGAGGCCTGCAAGGGGCCGGCATGCTTGAGCCCGTTGGCGCGAATCAGCGTCGGCAACCCGGCTTCCTCGCGCAGGCTGCGCAGACTGCCGAGGGCCAGCAGACGCCCCTGGGTCAGGATCGCCGCTCGATTGATATGCGCCTCGACCCCCGGCAAAACGTGGGAACAGAGAATGACGCTGGTGCCTTGGCTGCGCAGACGGTCGAGCAACCGATACAGGTCTTGAGTGGCGATGGGATCGAGGCCGACGGTCGGCTCGTCGAGCAGCAACAGGCGCGGTTCGCCGAGCAACGCTTGCGCCAGCCCGAGGCGCTGGCGCATGCCTTTGGAGTAGGTCTTGACCCGTCGATGCGCCGCCCCTGCCAGGCCAACTTCCTCCAGCAGCCCATCCACCTGAGCGAACGCGGCGCCTTTGAGTCGCGCGAAATGACGCAAGGTTTCCAGGCCGCTCATCTGCGGATAAAACGTCACGTTCTCCGGCAAATAGCCGAGCAGGCGCCGGACATTCGGATCACTGGGCAAGCGGCCAAACACCCTGACCTGCCCTTCGCTGGCCTGCAGCAAACCGAGCACCAGTTTCATACTGGTGGTCTTGCCCGCGCCGTTGTGCCCGAACAAACCCAGCACTTCGCCTTCGGCCAGGCTCAGGCTCAACTGATGCAACACCGTGGTGTGCCCATAACGCTGGCTGACGCCTTCCAGATCGACGACATTCATGTGACGGGCTCCTTGGTCAGGGTGTGCGTGGTGGATTTCATCAACGGATGGCTGTCGAGTACGCCCGGCGATTTCATCACCGGAAACGCCCGTTGCACCCAACGCAGCAGTTCAATCCCGGGGCTGTTCATCAACAGCCGCACCTGCGGGTACAGCCACAGCAGGCGGTCGACGTTGTCGTTGGGTTCGTAGGCGATATCGCCCAGGCCATCGTTGTTGCGGTCCCAGCCCAGATAGTCGCTCCAGTAATTGCCCCGGCCATCCGCCGACCATTCCTGCAAGCGGGTGGCGACGTATTTGACCTGGCGCTGGTTGCCGACAAACGCGTTGTCGGCGATGCGGTTGTCTTCGGAGCCGGCGGTGAGGTGAATACCCACGGCGCTGTGCTCGAAGTGGTTGTGTTCGATGCGGTTGAACAGCGAGTTGTAGATGAACAGCGCCTTGCCCTCGGCGCCGCTGATCATGCTGTCGCCGGTCGAGCCGTCGCGCACGTCGGTGACGAAGTTGTCGCGCAAGGTCGAATAGGTGATGTAGTTCATCAGGATGCCGTAGTTCTGATCCTGTTCGGAGCGGTTGCCGATCACCGTGAGCTTGCGGCTTTGCATCAGGGCGTAGCCGGTACGGGTGCGGCGGGTGGTGTTGCCGATCAGCTGGTTGTCGTTGGCGAACATGTAATGCACGCCGTAACGCAGGTCTTCCAGGGTATTGCCTTGCAGCAGATTGCCGTTGGAGGTGTCGATGTAGATACCATCGCGGGTGTCGCGCACCTGGTTGCCGATGACCCTGGCGCCATGCACGGCATACAGGTGAATGCCGTTGCCGCGATCCTGTGAACGCATCGCCGGATCACCCTGGATGCGGTTATCGATCAGGCTCGCATCCTGAGTCCCATCGACCCAGATCCCGAAACCCTGGCCTTGCAGGCGATTGCCTTTGATCACCGCGCCACGGGCCTTGGGCTGGAGGAACACCGCCGCATTCATGGCCGTGAGGTCGTGCCCCCAGTCCAGAAAAGTGCAGCCCTCGATCCCGACGTCCGGTGCGCTGACAATCACCCCGTTGCCCTGCCCTTGCGCCTGAAAAACCGCGCCGGGCTCGCACACAATCTGCATCGGTTGATCGACGCTGAACGAGCCACGGTATTCGCCCGCCGGCACGTGCCAGCGTTGCTCGGCGTCAAGGCGCAACGGAAGCGTAGTAATGGGTTGCACCGCCAGCACGCTGCAGGGCATCAGCAGGAGCGCAAGCGCGATCACCTTGATCGGGTTTCCCTTGATGTCGGTCATCGGTCCGCTCCTGTCGATGCTCAACCGTCAGGCCCGCTCGACCTTCATGCGGCCGACCATTTCCATGTGCAGCGCATGGCAGAACCAGCTGCAGTAATACCAATGCAGGCCGGCCTTGTCGGCGGTGAAGGTGATGGACGAGGTTTGCTGCGGGCTGATCTCCATGCTCGCGCCGTGGTTGGTCATGACGAAACCGTGGGACACGTCTTCGATCTGGTCGATGTTGGTGATGGTCACGGTCACTTCGTTGCCCTGCTTGACGGTGAACTCGGTCAAGCCATACGCCGGCGCCATGGAGGTCATGTAGACCCGCACATGATTGCCGTCGCGGATCACCTTGTTGTCGGTCTCCAGGTTGATGCCATCCTTCTTGGCCAGCTCCACGGTGGCGGCGAAGAACGGGTCGTTACGGTTCCAGATTTTTTGCGTCTTGATCTGATCCCGCCGCGCGAGGATGCAATCGTGCGGTTCGGCAAACGCCGGGCCGTCGTGCACCAGTTTCATTTCTTCGCCGGAAATATCGATCAACTGGTCGTTTTCCGGGTGCAGCGGCCCGGTCGGCAGGAAGCGGTCCTTGGAGAATTTGCACAACACCACCAGCCACTTGCCGTCCGCCTCACTGGTTTCGGTCAGCGACGCGTGGTTGTGGCCGGGCTGGTAATGCACGTCGAGTTTTTGCTTGATGTAATTGACCTTCTCGCCCTTGTAGGCACGTACCGCGTCCGCCATGTTCCACTTCACCACCTGACTGTCGATGAACAGCGTGGTGTAGGCGTTACCGCGACCGTCGAAGGTAGTGTGCAACGGGCCCAGGCCCAATTCCGGCTCGGCGGCGATGACTTCGCGCGGGTCCTTGAATTTATCGGCGAACAGGTCGTCCAGACGGTCGATGGCGATCATCGATACGGTCGGCGACAGCTTGCCGTTGGCAATGAAGTACTTGCCATCGGATGAGGTGTTGAGGCCGTGGGGGTTCTTCGGCACCGGGATGTAACGGGTGAATTCGGAGTCCTTGCCATCGGTTTTACGACCGTCGACCACCGGCACTTTCGAGTTTTCCAGGGTGATGAACTTGCCGGCCTTGATCGCGGCTTCGATGCGCGGAATGTTGAACACCACGACCCAGTCGCGCTCGTTGCGCATCATGCCGCCGAGGTCGTAGGCCTTCTCCGAGTTGTAGCAGGTGGACGCGGCGTACTTGCCGGTGTAGTCCATGTCGGCGTTGTCCAGATTGCCGTCGACGATCACCTGAAACGCCATTTCCATTTTTTCGGCATCGACGGCGTTGAACATGGTGAAGCTGTTCTTGTCTTGCAGGTCGAAGGTGTGGCCGTCATTGGGGTGCGGAATGACGAACTCGGCGTTGGCGAACACGTACTTGGTGTACGGCACTTTTTGCAGGCGCAGGCCGTGAATGGCTTGCACGTTCGGCACCGTGAGCATCTTGTCGCACTTCATGATGTCCAGGCGGATGCGCGCAATACGGGAGTTGGCCTTGTCGTTGATGAACAGGTACTTACCGTCGTACTTGCCGTCCGTCATGGAGATGTGCGGGTGATGGCAATCGCCGTTCTGGAACTTCGCGCTGTCGCCCATGATGCGCTTGCTTTCGTTGGTCAGGCCCCAACCGGTGGCCGAGTCGACGTTGAACACCGGAATACGCATCAACTCACGCATCGACGGCACGCCCAGCACCCGCACTTCGCCCTGATGACCGCCGCTCCAGAAGCCGTAGTATTCGTCCAGCTCGCCGGGGCCGACATGGGTTTTCGCCTGCGCATCCTTGACCGCAGCCGCCCATGACTCGCGGCTGAACACCGCCCCGCCCAATGTCGTGGCCCCTGCCAGCACCGCCCCGGTGACGGCGCTGCTACCGAGAAAACCGCGACGGCTGAGTCCGGTGTGCTCTTCTTCCTGCACCGGTTTTGTGGATTCTGTGTCAGTCATGCTGCGTACTCCTTGAAGGGATAAAAACTGTGTGCGGGTAGAACTCGGTCAACTGTAGGAGCGAGCCTGCTCGCGATGGACTCAAGAGCGCCGCGTTGAGCCAGTCATTACGCGTCAACGTTAGCGACCATCGCGAGCAGGCTCACTCCTACAAGGGCGCGTCATTCAGGGGCGGTCACTTCCACGACAGGTATCAGTTGCGCCGCCACAGGAGCCGGTTTGCCGCGCTTCTTGCGCTTGTTGATCAGCGGCGGGCATTTGTGTTCGTTGTGGTAAGTCATCTGGCAATCGAGGCAGTAGTGGCACTCGTTGGCATTGATCCGCCCATCCGGGTGAATCGCCTGGATCTCGCATTCTTTGGCGCACAACTGGCAGGGGTTGCCGCATTCCTTGCGGCGCTTGAGCCAGTCGAACAGGCGCAGCTTGGTCGGGATCGCCAACGCGGCACCCAACGGGCAGATGTAGCGGCAATAGACTTTGCGCGTGAAGATGTTGATGACCAGCAGCGCCACCGCGTAGAGGACAAACCACCATTGGCGGTCGAACCTGAGGGTGATGGCGGTCTTGAACGGTTCCACTTCGGCGAACAGTTCGGCGGTGGACATGGATTCCAGGGAGATACCGAACAGCAGCAGCAAAATGATGTACTTGATCGCCCACAACCGCTCATGCACCGCGAAGGGCAATTCGTACTGGGGAATTTTCAGCTTGCGCGCGGCTTCGTTGATCAGTTCTTGCAAGGCACCGAACGGGCACAACCAGCCGCAGAACACCCCACGCCCCCACAACAGAATGCTCGCGGCGGTGAACACCCACAGCATGAAAATCAGCGGATCGGTGAGAAACAGCTCCCAGCGAAAGTGCTCGAACAACGCATGGACAAAGGTCAGGACATTGACCACCGAGAGCTGCCCCAGCGCATACCAGCCGAGGAACACCACGGTGAAGATCAGGTAACCGCGACGCAGCCAGTGCAGGAAATGCGGGCGGCGGGTGAACTTGTCCTGCAGGAACAGGATCGCGGTCAGCAGCAACAATGCGGTGGCGAGTACACCGACCTGGAAGTATTTCTGATACCAGATCGTCAACCACATCGGCCGGTTGGCTTCCTCGATGGCAGCCAGTTCTTCGGCACTCGGTGCGGGGCGCTCAAGGTATTGCTCGGGCAATTGATAAGACAGTTCGAAGCTGCTGAACATGCCGCTGACCGGACCGGTCTGACGCCGTACCAGCAACTCCAGGGACCAGGGCGATCCCGGATCGAAACCCGCCTGCTTGCGCACAATGAACACCGACATCTCATTGAACTCGGGCATGCCCTTGGCGAACACGTCAGAGAGGCGCTGATGGTCCATGTCGCGAAAGCTGATGACATTGCCGAACTGGCGCAATTGCACCCGGTCGAAAATCCCGCCGCGCACGTAACCCGAGCCTTTATACGAATACAAGCCGCGTCCCAATACAGCAATGGCTTGCTCGCCGGGCTTGAGCTCTTGCATGAGGACACGGTATTGAATGTCACCCAGCAGCGCGCGGCCGATGGTCGGCGGGTTCAGGTCGGCGGTGTACAGCTCGATAAAGGTGTCATCGACCTGGTCAGGCGCGGCCGTGTCGACGCCTTCGGCCTCGGTGCCTTTGAAGGCGGCATCGACCTGTCCACGGGTCAGGTTCAAGCGGCGGATGGCGCCGTTTCCGCTCAGTTGCTCCCAGGTGGCGGGCTCGAAAAAGTCCTGGCGCACGGTGGCGGGCTTGCTCGCCACTGCCCCCTTGTCCTCGATCAGCTTGAGCGATACGGCCACTTCATGGGCGGCCCGCATGATGACTTCATTGACCACCATGGCGGTGACGGTTGCGCCGGCGATGGCATCCACGGTGACCGCACTCGGGTCACTGGAGTGGCCGACAACCACTCGCTGGCTGACCTTGATCCCTGTGTAGCGGGCACTGAAACCGTGGAGTTTTTCTTCGGGGATACCGATCAGCAGAATCGGCTCATGGTGTTCCAGGACGTAGGCATCCTGAATCACACCGGCGGTGTCGAGGATCACCTGGGTATTGATCGGCTTGCCCGAGTAGGCCGGAATGTCCACCACGTCCAGGCTCTGGAAGACATAACCAATGACCTTGCCGGCCGCTGATATCGTCCGCACCTTGAACGGGCCTTCCGCTGCGGAAACCGAATCGGTTTGCGGGAAGACCTTCTCGATGCGCTGCTGCTCGATGTCGCCGTATGACTTGGCCTGAACCACCGCGAACATCGCGAGTATCAGCAAGACCGTCACCACCAGACCAACGCTCCAGATGCGCAGGTTGCCAGGTATCGAAGGCGAAGAGATTGTCATGAGCGGGCTGATTTCAAAGGGTCTGCGGTCATGTTAGGGAGCATTGCGCCCCCGTCCCTTGATTGAAATCAACTTGCCGACAATCCCCGTTCCAGAGCGCCAAAATGTCTCAAACAGTGCGTGAAAACTGGCCTTTTTGCTGATCGCCCAAGTAGGCATCAAACGCCATCGCGGCGCTGCGCATCATCAGATGCCCTTGCGGCAACAGCACCAGCTCGTCACGGTGAATCTGCAAGAGCCCGTCGCGAACGTGCTCGCCAAGTTGGGCCAATGACTCGGCGAAATACTCGGTGAAGCAGATCACGTGACGCGCTTCGAACTTGGCGAAATCGATCCGGCCATGGCACATCAGGTCGCTGATCACTTCGCGGCGCAACAGGTCGTCAGCGCTCAGGCGATAACCCCGATGCACCGGCAGCAGACCTTGATCGATGCGTGCGTAGTACTGCGAAAGCTCCTTGACGCTCTGGCTGTAGCTGTCGCCGACCTTGCCGATCGAAGACACCCCGAGGCCGATCAAGTCGCAGTCGGCATGGGTCGAGTACCCCTGGAAATTGCGTTGCAGCGTGCCATGGGCGCGGGCCAGCGCCAGCTCGTCATCCGGCAAGGCGAAATGGTCCATGCCGATGTAGACATAACCGGCCTCGGTCAAACGGCGGATGGTCAGTTCGAGCAACTCCAGCTTGCGCTCCGGCGGTGGCATGTCCTCTGGGCGTATCAGCCGTTGCGCGCGCACCAGCTCCGGCAGATGCGCATAGCTATAGGCAGCAATCCGGTCCGGGCGCAGGGCAATGATCTTGGCGAGGGTGACGTCGAAACTCTGCACCGTTTGCAGGGGCAGGCCGTAAATCAGATCGACGCTGATCGACTTGAATTGCGCCTCGCGCGCCGCCGCGACCAGCGCATAAATCTGCGCTTCACTTTGTTGGCGATTGACCGCCGCCTGGACGTCGGGATCGAAGTCCTGCACACCAAAGCTCAGGCGATTGAAGCCCAATTGGCGTAGCGAATGGATCTGTTCGCTGCTGATGGTGCGCGGGTCGACCTCGATGGAAAACTCATGGTTGTCGCTGTCGTCCATGTCGAATGCCTGGTGCAGGCAATCCATCAGGTCGGCCAGTTGTTCTTGGGTCAAATACGTCGGTGTGCCCCCGCCCAGATGCAGCTGCGTAAGCTTGCGCGTGCTATCGAACAAAGCGGCCTGCATGGCGATTTCACGCTTGAGGTAGGTCAGGTATTCGACGGCCCGATGGGTTTTTTGGGTAATGATTTTGTTGCAGGCGCAGTAGTAACAAAGGCTTTTGCAAAACGGAATGTGGATGTACACCGACAACGGTTTCGGCACAGCGGCCTGGTTGCTGTCGTGGGCGGCACGCTGATAGTCGTCAACGGCAAACGCCTGATGAAACTGCGGCGCCGTCGGGTAAGAGGTGTAGCGCGGCCCGGGCCGGTCATATTTTTCGACCAGGGCACGATTGAAATCGAATGAAGGCTTCATGATCAATCAACTCGCAGGTGGGTTAATGTTTTGCACTGTCCACCTCCTTTTCAAACAGGCTGCAGATAGCATCCACCTCCTGCCGGCCGGCGGGAAGGATGCTGATGAAACGCTCTGACAATTCAATCAAACCGTCACGACTCAATTGCTCCAGCAACGGCCAGACGGATGAGAAATACATGGGGAACACCAGCCCATAGCGCCGCTCGATGGCACGGATATCCAGCTCCTGATCACACGCCAGTCGCTCCATGACCATTTGCCTGATCTGCTCCCCCGCCTCGAAACGCCAGCCACGCGCTGTCGGCAGCTGGTCGCTGTCCAGCTGACGCTGATAGCGCTCAATGGCGTCGGTATTTTGCGTGTACAAATCGTCGATCCGGCTGATGGCGCCCACACCGAACCCGATGTGGTCGCAATAGCCGTGACGGGTGAAACCGTCGCAGGTGCGGCTCAAGCGGCCTCGCTCCTGAGCGATCGCCAGGTCATCATCGGGCCGGACAAACTGCCCCATGCCGATGTAGTGATACCCCGCTGCCAGCAATTGCTCGAAGCAGATCTGACGCATCGCGCCTTTGTCGTCCTGGCTGCACAACGCCCTGGCCTTGTCACCGAGCACAGGCCGATAGCGGCGAGGCGGCCGTGCGTAGTCGAACACCATCAGGCGGTCGGGCTCCAGCTCGATAATCGTCGTCAGCTTCAGCGCAAAACTGTCCGGCGTTTGCCAGGCATGGCCAAAACCCAGATCGACATTGATGGAGCGATAACCAAACGTACGCGCGGCATCGATGAGCGAATGGATCGGCGCCGGATTCTGGTAGCAAGCCACGGACATCTCGCACTCGGTGTCGATGTCCGGAACACCAATGCTGACGTGATTGAATCCCTGGTCACGCAGCACGCCCATGGTCGACCAATCGGTGTGATGCAAATCCACTTCAACGCTGTAGTCGCCAGACTCATGCGCCAGAAAGTTGAACCGGCGACGCAAATGCCCCATCAGTCGCTGAATATGGGCGATGGTGGGCGTTCCACCGCCCAGGTGAAATTGCTCGACCCGTTGCTCTGGATGGGTGTGGCAACCGACCAGGTCGATCTCGTGCTCCAGACGCCGCAGGTACTGCTCGATGGCGCCCTGCTCGCCGCAGGCATCAGCAAGGGTGCAAAAGGATGGCTTGAGGCTGGAAGGCAGGCGCAAGTTCAGGGAGAGCGGCCGGCGTTTCTGGCGGCTGACGCGCAAGGCACGAAGCAAATCCAGAGAGCCGATGCCGTTGTGAAACTTTTGCGTATCGGCATGGCAGTTGGGGTCGAGTACGCCCTGATCGCACCGAGCGACAAGCTCGCCAGGGTTGTGAAAGAAATCGAGCATGACGGGTCTCCCAGACTGGCTGCAGATCTTCAGTGTCCGGGATCGGCAAGCATCGCTCCTTGATTTGTATCAAGCCGCCAGCCAAGTGCTTGCAGAGGCCGACCATCGGTCACCACGTCAGGTAAAACATGCCCTTGGCCAGCAAGACGATGGCGACCATATGGCAGAACAGGCTGCCGTGGATGAATTGCAGGTAACGAGCGTTCATGCGCCCGCTTTTGAACAGAATCATGGCCACCAGAAAATGCAGGAGCACGCTCACGGCAACGACGATTTTCACCATCAGCAACGTGCCGAACGAGGACGCCAGCGGCGTGGCAAGAGCGGGCAAGTAGCGCTGCCAGACCATGCCGATCCCCGCGCCGAACAACACCAGCAACACCCACGGCATCAGCGTCCGTGCTCGACGACCGATCCCCTGCTCGACCAGCATCATCACCCTGTCGGGCAATTGCTTGCGGATGCTTTCCAGAAACAGGACTTCGAAGAACACCGTGCCGATGAAGATCAGCGCGGCGAACAGGTGCAATGTCAAAAAAACGGGATAGACCATGAGAGGGATGGCTCTGATGACTCAGCGAGAAGAACATCAATCCCATTGTGTCGCCAGTGCCGGTGAACTTCGGCCCAATGGGAACTCGCGCGTTCATCCGCAAGGGCGCGCGAGTGTTGCTTCACAGAATACAGAGCTGCCCGCCCCACCCGTTTGACACCGATCAAGAAACGTCCCTGTCCCTGATGCGGGTTAGCCCACCTTTCAGTGGGGCGCGCGAGGAATCGTCTTGAGCAGATCTTCAGGGCTGATGTAACCGACCACCGGCTCCGCGACGCTGCCCGGTAGCGGCAGGTCAAGGATGTGGCCCTTGATCTTGCCGATCACGTGCATTTCGCAAGGTTTGCAGTCGAACTTCAACGTCAGCACCTCGTCACCGTGCACCAGCTGCATCGGCGCAACCTTGGTGCGGACGCCGGTGACGCCTTTGGCCTGTTTGGGGCAAAGGTTGAAGGAGAAGCGCAAGCAGTGCTTGGTGATCATCACCGGCACTTCTCCGGTTTCCTCGTGGGCCTCGAAGGCTGCATCGATCAGCTTGACGCCGTGACGGTGATAGAAGTCGCGAGCCTTTTGGTTGTAGACGTTGGCCAGGAACGACAGGTGCGATTCCGGGTACACCGGCGGCGGGTTTGTCTCGGCCTTGCGACCACCCCGTGGGTGGGCCAGCAGACGGGCCGCGGTCAGCGCTTCGATCACTTCCCGACGCAGCGCTTTGAGCTGCGAGTTGGGGATGAAGAACGCCTGGGTTGCTTCCAGCTTGATGCCGGTGGCGTGGTAGTCGGTGGTGCCCAGTTGACCGAGCAGATCACGCAGTTGGTCCAGGGCCTGCTCCGGCTTGTTGGCCAGACCGAACGGGCCGTCCAGGGACACGCTGGCACTGACGCCCTCCTCGCTGGTGGCGGTCAGTTGCAGGCGCTGCTCGTCCAGCTGTGCGACCCAGGCCAGACCGATACGACGTTCAGCGGAAGTCTTCTGCAAGGCTTGCTGCCAGTTATGGTCCAGGTTGCGGCTCAGTGGATGGTTGGGCCGCAGCTTGTACATCCCGTCCGGCATCTCGTTGGGCTCGACACGGTAGCGATAGCGCTTCTCGCCCTCTTCGAGGAACTCACCCTTGGGCTCGGCGATGTTGGCGCGAAAGCCCACCACTTCGCGCTTGATCTGCACGTTGAGACCGTCGCCGTTGGACAGCGGCTCAGAGGTCACCACCTGCAAGTCACGCTTGCCCACCTTCTCCACCACGCCCACTGGCAGGCCAGTGAAAGTCGGTGAATCGAAGGCACCGATGTCGACCTTGCGGTCGGTGACAAAGTAGTCGGTGCTGCCACGGTGGAAGGTCTTGTCCGGGTCGGGCACGAAGAAATGCGCAGTGCGGCCACTGGACGCGCGGGCCAGGTCCGGACGATCTTCAAGAACGTCGTCCAGGCGCTGGCGGTAGTAGGCCGTGATGTTCTTCACGTAGCCCATGTCCTTGTAACGCCCTTCGATCTTGAATGAGCGAACACCGGCTTCCACCAACGCGCGAATGTTGGCGCTCTGGTTGTTGTCCTTCATCGACAGCAGGTGTTTTTCGTAGGCGACGACGCGGCCCTGGTCGTCCTTGAGGGTGTACGGCAAACGACAGGCCTGTGAACAGTCGCCACGGTTGGCGCTGCGACCGTTCTGTGCGTGAGAGATGTTGCACTGGCCGGAGAACGCCACACACAACGCGCCATGGATGAAGAATTCGATGGCCGCATCGGTCTCGTCGGCGATGGCGCGAATCTCTTGCAGATTCAGCTCGCGGGCCAGTACCAGTTGGGAGAAGCCCGCCTGGTCCAGAAACTTCGCCCGTGCCAGGGTGCGGATGTCGGTCTGGGTGCTGGCGTGCAGCTCGATGGGCGGGATATCCAGCTCCATCACGCCAAGGTCCTGAACGATCAACGCATCAACGCCGGCATCGTAGAGCTGATGGATCAGCTTGCGCGCTGGCTCCAGCTCATTGTCATGCAGGATCGTGTTGATCGTCGTGAACACCCGGGCGTGGTAGCGCCGGGCGAACTCCACCAGTCCGGCGATCTCACTCACTTCGTTACAGGCATTGTGGCGGGCGCCGAAGCTCGGGCCACCGATATAAATGGCGTCGGCACCATGCAGGATCGCCTCGCGAGCGATGCTCACGTCACGGGCAGGGCTGAGCAGTTCCAGGTGATGTTTGGGCAAGGACATATTTTTTATCTGGTTTGTCACGGTCGAGGCACGCATTGTAGCGGGCAAATGTTTGACCGGCATCCGTGGGCTTCTTGGTCAGGGTTGATATCACCTGCCTGTAACAAGCCGAAAGGCGCTTCTGGGCCGCAAAAACGACAGCATCACCCGTCACGACTCCGGCGTTGACCTCGGGCAGCTGAGTGGAACTGCGCGTCAGCCACTATTTGAATTTTATTGTCATCAGCAACTCCCCGGGAGGCGTTTGTTCAGGAATGCCCTGCAGGTTGAAAGCTACGGGTTCGTTACATATACCCTTCTCCCAGAGCCGTTTCGCTATGGGCGAACTGACGGCTGCAACCACCGACTCAAAAACAAAGTAATTTCGAATCTCAGGACTTACCTCCATCACCGCCTTCAAACCCTCTGCCAGGACGATGTGCGTATTTTTGAACGAGTAATCCTTGTACCCGGGGTAACCACACTCATGAGCCACGAAAAGCCAATCGTGAATGATATAAGCGGGGGCGTACCCCCAAGGGGAATAACCATTGACGCCCCATAAAAATCGAGGAATTGACCCCCCATCGGTATACATGGGGCCAGGGCGAATTACTTCACCATTAGAACGTGTAAATCGAAACGGATCATCCTTGCTTGGAACAAACAGAAAATAGTCATTCTTGATCCAGCGCACATCCAAGGCGCCTTCAAACCTTCCCTCATCGGTTTCGCGATACGATATCGGAGCGCAGGCTTGCAGCGTGAGAACAAGAAACACAAGAATTAGAAAGCGCATATTAAGCCTTCCTTGAAAGACGAAAAATTTGCCATTAAAGATGGCAAACATCGCACTTCCACGTTACCTCGCCTCTTCAGTATTCTTCTGGGCCACCTGCTGCCCCCGACTTTTCTCCAGCTTTTCCATCAACATCAAATTATCTGGCACTAACGACGGGACTAACAACAACCTACCAATATCAACCAACTCTAAAACGTGATTTTGATCGTGTCGTGAGTTGCTTTCGGGAGCTGAGAAAAAGCTTCACTTGCGAGCAAGGGATTCTCCAGGTCGGAACCGAGGACCTCCAGAAACCTCGATCAAATCAAAGTCCGCCCCAGCACTCTCCATGCCTCTATCTCCCTTGATTCGCTTCCCGGCTCGGGCGGTAGATCGATTTGCATGCCTTGGTAATCCGCCGTTTTGTGATTCGGAGGGAGGCTACCTGACGTTAGCCAATGGCCATCACTCTGTCCAATTCCCGCCCCCTCTGCTTTGGCGCTGCGCAGACGAATACTTAGGCGCTACTGTGTTGTGGGGCGTAAAAGTAGGGAGAATCCATTTCATGGCCAAAAAGGAGGATCCGTGGTCGTCATGTCAGCCCTGCCACCCTCCTCCCAGCGCTTTGTACAAATCGATAGTTGCCGCTCGTTCGGCCAACTGATCACTGATCAACGCTTGTTGTGCAGCGAACAGCGTCCGTTGCGCGTCCAAAAGAGTCAAAGAGCTGTCGATACCTGTCAGGTAGCGACTTTCCGCCAGCCGATAGTATTTGGCACTCGCGCTGACCAGCCCTTGTTGCGCCTCAATCTGCTGTCCAAAGGTCTGCGTTGCAGCCAGTCCATCACTGACTTCCCTGAAGGCTGACTGAATCGCCTTTTCATAACGCGCCACTTGTATGTCTTTCTCGACTTGAGTGACGTCCAGGCTGGCTTGCAAGCGGCCCGCATTGAAGATTGGCAGACTGATCCGGGGGAAAAAGCTCCAGACACCCGAGCCTCCATTGAAGAGCCCTGACAGTTCTTCGCTCGAGGTGCCAGCATCCGCCGTCAGGCTGATTCGGGGAAAGAACGCAGCCCGGGCTGCGCCGATATCCGCATTGGCAGCCTTGAGCAATAACTCTGCTTCCACTATGTCGGGCCGACGGTTGAGCAGATCCGACGGCAATCCCACTGGCACCTCAGGTAAAGATTGTCGCTCCCAATCACCGCTCGACAGATCGGTGGGGAGTTCACCTCCAATCAACAACACCAACTGGTTTCGGTCGTCGGCAACCTGCCGACGATACCGGGCCATCGAGCCTCGAGCGCCTTGCACCAGGGTTTGTGCCTGGCTCAACGCCAAATCTGAAACGGTACCTACTTCAGCGCTGCGACGTGTCAGCTGGTAGCTGTTTTCATAGGTGTCGAGGGTATCGCTGGTCAGTCGCTCCAGTGCTTGATCGGCCTGCAGAGTGAGCCAGGCATTTGCAACGCTTGCCACCAGCCCGATACGGGCTGAACGCTGTGCTTGTTCACTGGCCAGGTAACGCTGCAATGCTGCTTGATCGAGGCTGCGCACACGGCCGAACAAATCCACCTCATAACTCACGTTCAGCCCGACAGAGTACTGACTCTCGATCGTGGCTTTATCACCGGATGCCAGATCTGCCGGAACTCGCTGACGACTACCACTGCCCACCGTCGAGACGTCCGGCAACAGATCCGCGCGGCGAATGCGATAGCGCGCCTGATAGGCCTCGACGTTCAACGTGGCAATCCTGATATCCCGATTGTTGGCCAGTGCGGTCTCGATCAATCGATGCAAGGCCGGATCGGAAAAGAACTCGCGCCAATCGAGCGCTGCGGCACTCTCATCACGTGACACTGGCGCCAAGGGGTAAGTCGCCGCCACCGGTGCCTGAGGTTGCTGGTACTCCGGGATCAGAGAGCAACCACAGAACAACAACGAACTCAGGACCAGAAAACTGAATGGTTTGATCATGACATGACCTCTTCGTGAGCGACTGCGGCCAGAGCGACGGACGATCGACGTGCGAACAGTGACGACACCGACACATAAAAGAGTGGAACCCAGAAGATGGCCAGGACGGTGGCGGTCAGCATGCCGCCGATCACACCGGTGCCAATGGCATGCTGACTGCCAGAACCTGCACCGGTGGAGATAGCCAACGGCACAACCCCGAGGATGAACGCAAGCGAGGTCATGACAATGGGACGCAAACGAAGCCGCGCCGCCTCAATCGCCGCTTCGGCATAGCCCATGCCCTGCTCATGCAGTTCCTTGGCGAACTCCACGATCAGGATGGCGTTCTTCGCCGCCAGCCCGACTGTCGTCAGCAGGCCTACCTGAAAGAACACGTCGTTGGACAGGCCGCGCAAGGTGGTGGCAAGCAATGCCCCCACAACACCCAGCGGTACCACCAGCATCACGGCCAAGGGTATGGACCAGCTTTCGTAAAGGGCCGCGAGACAGAGGAACACCACAAGCAGCGAAAGCGCATACATGACAGGTGCTTGAGACCCGGAAAGCTTTTCTTCATACGACAAGCCCGTCCACGCCAGCGCGACACCAGGCGGCAACTGAGCAGCGATGGCCTGTGCTTCAGCCATGGCATCACCCGTGCTGTAACCCGGTGCCGGGCCACCCAGTATTTCCTCTGCCGGCACACCGTTGTAGCGCGCCAGTTTGGGAGAACCGAAGACCCACTCGCCGGAGGCAAAAGCGGAGAACGGCACCATCTTCCCGGCGGCGTTACGTACGTACCATTTGTCCAGATCTTCAGGGGACATGCGCGCGCTGGCCTGGCCCTGTACAAACACTTTTTTGACTCGGCCACGGTCAATGAAATCATTGACGTAGTTGCCGCCGAAGGCCACAGAGAGCGTGGTGTTGATGTCTGTTTGTGAAACGCCCTGCGCCCTCGCCCGCCGGTCATCGATCTTCAACCGATACTGGGGCTCATCGCTCAGGCCGTTGAGTCGAACCGCTGTCAGCACTTTGCTTTCGGAGGCCAGACGCAGGAACTGATTGCGCGCCTGCCCCAGGACTTCGTGACCGACGCCGGCCTGATCCTGAAGGAATAAATCAAAGCCCGAAGCGTTGCCCAACTCACGCACTGCTGGAGGCACCACGGCGAATACCATTGCATCGCGCATGCCTCTGTATTTCGCTTGAGCGCGCTTGGCCAACGCGAGCGCCGCATCTTCAGGACCGCGCTTTTCCCACGGCTTGAGCAGAACAAACGCCATGCCCGAGCTTTGCCCACGCCCCGCGAAGTTGAATCCATTCACGGTAAACACGGCGTCTACAGCGTTAGCCTCTCCCCCCTGCTCAGGAGTGGCGAGCAAATACTGACGCACACTGTCGAGCACCTTTTGCGTGCGCTCAGCACTGGACCCGGCGGGGGTCTGCACTTGGGTAAAGATCACGCCTTGATCTTCATCGGGCAGAAACGCAGTGGGGATGCGGCTGAACAGCAAGACCATGCCAACGACGATCAACAGGTAGGCCAGGAATGCCGGCGCCTTGTGCCGCAACATCCCGGCGACACCACGCTCGTAGCGTTGCACGCCGCGATCAAACCCGCGATTGAAAGCACGGAAGAAGCCGAGACGTGCGAGCCCATGCGTCGGGTCATGGGGCTTGAGCATCGTGGCGCACAAGGCAGGCGTGAACACCAGCGCGGTGAGCACCGACAGGGCCATCGCCGACACGATGGTGAGGGAAAACTGACGGTAGATGACGCCGGTTGACCCGTCGAAAAATGCCATCGGCAACAGCACCGCCGACAACACCATGGCAATGCCCACGAGCGCGCCCTGGATTTGTTTCATCGAGCGAATCGTGGCTTCTTTCGCCGACAACCGCTCCTCACGCATGACACGCTCGACGTTCTCGACCACGACGATGGCGTCATCCACCAGCAGGCCGATGGCCAACACCATGCCGAACATCGACAAGGTGTTGATGGTGAAACCGGCGACCGCGAGAACACCGAACGTACCCAGCAGGACGACAGGAACGGTCAGCGTGGTGATGATGGTCGCGCGCAGGTTCTGCAGAAACAGCAGCATCACGAGGAACACCAACACGATCGCCTCACCCAGGGTATGGAACACACCATGGATCGAGTCGCGCACCACTGGCGTGGTGTCGTAGGGGTAGACCACTTTCATACCGCGAGGGAAAAACGGTTGCAGTTGGTTGAGGGTGTCGTGGATCGCCTTGGTGGTGTCCAGCGCGTTAGCCCCGGGGGCAAGCTTGATGGCGATGCCGGACGCCGGCATACCATTGAACTGGGCGTTGACGCTGTAGGTTTCACCGCCCAATGCGACATCGGCCACATCGGCCAGACGCACTTCGGAGCCGTCAGGATTGACCTTGAGCTGGATGTCCTTGAATTCTTCTGCTGACTGCAAGCGGGTTTTGCCAATGATGGTGGCGTTGAGCTGTTGGCCCGGCAGTGCAGGCAGGCCGCCAATCTGGCCGGAAGACACTTGCACGTTTTGGGCTTGAATCGCACTTTTCACATCGACGGGCGTCAGGCCGAAACTGACCAGCTTCGAAGGATCAAGCCAGATCCGCATGGAGTACTGCGCGCCGAACACCTGGAAGTCACCGACGCCGGAAGTGCGCGACAGCGGATCCTGCATGTTGGATACCACGTAGTTGGCCAGGTCCTCGCGGGACATGCTGCCGTCTTCGGAAACGACGCCAATCACAATCAGGAAGTTCTTGACCGCTTTTGTCACCCGGATCCCCTGCTGCTGCACTTCCTGCGGAAGCAAGGGCGTGGCCAGGTTGAGTTTGTTTTGCACCTGAACCTGAGCGATGTCGGGGTTCGTCCCTTGGTTGAACGTAACCGTGATCGCCATGGTGCCATCGGAGTTGCTTTCCGAACTGACGTAGCGAAGGTTATCGATGCCGTTGAGCTGTTGCTCGATGACCTGGACCACGGTGTCTTGCACAGTCTGGGCCGATGCCCCTGGGTAGGTCACCTGAATCGAAATCGCTGGCGGAGCGATGTCAGGGTATTGGTTGACGGGCAGCTTGAGGATCGCCAGCCCGCCGGCCAGCATGACGATCAATGCGAGTACCCAGGCAAAAATGGGCCGATCGATAAAGAACCTGGACATGTTCAGTTCCCCCCAGCCACGGCACCGGCCAACACCGGTGCCACGTTTTGCGCGGCAGTCACGGAGACCTTCATGCCTGGCTTGACGAACTGCAGCCCTTCAGTGATCAAGCGATCCCCCGCTTCGAGGCCACGCTCTACCAGCCATTGGTTGCCCACTGTGCGATTGGCCGTCAGGGGACGCTGTTCAACGGTTCCATCAGCGCTGACCACCAGTGCGCTGGGATTCCCCTTCAGGTCGCGGGTCACCCCTTGCTGCGGAGCAAGGATGGCGGCTTGTCGGACGCCGCTCTGAAGTTTTGCACGCACAAACATGCCTGGGAGTAGCAGGTGCTCCGGGTTGGGAAACACGGCGCGCAGGGTCACCGAACCGGTGGAGGGGTCGACTGACACCTCAGAAAACTTCAAGCGCCCTGGCAGTCCATAGGCACTGCCATTTTCCAGCGCGAGGCTCACCACGGCGGCGTCCGCCCCCGCCGTCTCCAGACGCCCTTGCTTGAGATCATCACGCAGTTTGAGCAGGTTTGCAGATGACTCCGTGATATCGACATAGATGGGGTCGAGTTGCTGAATCGATGCCATGGCCGCTGCCTGGCCGTTGTTCACCAGCGCACCTTCGGTCACGCTGGAGCGGCCGATGCGGCCAGCAATCGGTGCGAGCACACGGGTGTAACGCAGGTTGATCTCGGCACGTTTGAGGTCAGCCTCCGCCGTCAATTGTCGCGCCTGTGCATCCTCGAACTCTTGACGGCTCACCGCCTTTTCTCCGATCAGCTGTCGATAACGGTCTGCGAGGGAACGGGCCTGTTGAAACGATGCGCGGGCGCGGGCGACGTCTGCTTCGTACGGTGATGGATCAATGCGGTACAGCGGCTGTCCGGGTTTCACCTCACTGCCCTCGTCAAACAGACGCTGCTCGATGATACCGTCCACTTGCGGCCGCACTTCTGCAACGCGGAACGGCGCGGTACGTCCCGGTAGCTCGCTTTGCACTGTGTACGTTTGTGATTGAAGCGTCACGACACCAACCTGTGGCGGTGTAACAGCTTGTGCGGGGGCCTCTTGCTTGCAGCCAGCGAGCACGACCGCCAGCGCCAGAGCCGAGAGGATCAAGGGAACCGTCTGCAGGGGTTTCATGGGACATTCCTCATACTTTCGCCAGGCGATAGCGGGCCGTAGCCGGCCGAATCGGGGCGAGTTCCAATTGAAAAAATTTGTCAGTGCCGCGGGGTGGCGCGTTGACGACCGGGGTCAGTTGATGGGCATCACTTTACGAACCCGGGCACGCCGGGAGAATCGCTGCCCACTGCAAGGCTTCGTTGCGCATTCGGCAACGCTGCCGTTGCGCGAGCGCGCAATCAAGGCAGCACGCTGTGCGCCGCGATGGCATCGGCCGGCATTTCGATTCGGCCAAAAGCGACGCGCAACGCCGTCTGGTCAAATGCACTGGACGTGCTTAGGGGGCGAGTATTTCCTTGAGAAACTCTATGAACACATTGATGCGGCTGGAACCACGATGATTGGGCAGATACAACGCATTGATGCAGGTGCTTGCACTGCCAGGGTTGACCTCATACTGCTCCAGCACGCGCGTTAGCCGACCTGCGCTGACATCGTCACGCACCAGCCAATCGGCCAACAGCGTCACCCCGCCACCGGCCAACGCCGCCTCGCGCAGAATGTCGGCGTTGTTGCTTTGCAACCGTCCCTGCACATTCAAGCGGATAACTTCTTCGTCGCCCTGAAAGGTCCAATTGTGGTGACCCGTGCGGTAATCAAAACGCAGACACTGATGCTCCAACAGGTCACGCGGGTGCCGGGGCAGCCCGGTACGCGTCAGGTATTCGGGACTTGCCACCACCCAACGCTGGAAATCACCGATTCGCTTGCTGACGATGTCATCACTGACAACCGATGAACCAAGACGCACGGACACATCGATTTGCTCGCTGAGCAGGTCACTGACCTCGTCGCTCAGCGAAAGGCTGATCTCCAGGCCAGGATGGCGCTCAAGCAACCGCCCCAGATGGGGAGCGATGATACGTCGGCCGAATTCCACCGGGACGCTGGCCCGTAATCGCCCCTGGGCTTCACTGCCGCGGTCGGTAACGACGGCATCGGCCTCGTCGATGGCCTCGAGTATCGCCACGGCTTTATCGAAATAGTTCTGGCCCGCCACCGTGACGCTGGTGTTGCGCGTGGTGCGGTTAAGCAGGCTGGCGCCTAACTCGCTTTCAAGTCCGGCTACCTGTCGCGTCACTGACGAAGTGGAGATGCCGAGCTTGCGCGCCGCTGCCGAATAACCACCACAGCGAACCGTTTCGACAAACATTTTGAGCGCCAGCAACTTATCCATGAACGGATTCCGAGATCGAAAAGTAAAGGTAACGACTGTGCATGACCAGGCGGTGGGCGTCTTGCATGGCTGTGCTCAATCGGTAGCGGGTTTGGGGTTGCATGGCTTCTGACTACCTGCGCGGGCGCTCTTGCGGCGATTCCGCCAATCAAGCGCGTCTATCGGATCAGAGGTGGAGTCAGTCATTGCCACTCCTTTTTATCGAGCGATCAGTAAGCTCGCGACTATAGCAGAACGTTCATCACCGCCAACGCTCCCCCCATGATTCCGATTGAGAACGAAGGCCAATTGAAGCCCCTTGCATTATTTCAATTTATCGATTGATAATCAAAACCCAAAAGTAATCGACTGATCAATAAAGGCGTCTCGGCGTTCATCGCCCAACAAAAACAATAAAAAGGAGATTGACCATGCAATGTCCCTGCTGTCTCTCGAAGACCCGTCGCCAACTGCTAGGCATCATGGCAGCTACTGCGGGCGGCCTGCTGGTCACCCGTTTGGTACCCGCCTCGGCGGGGCCAATCAAGAGGGGTGCCGACATCCCGGTGAGATCGGTGGACATCCATGCGCATTACTATCCTGAAGAGTTCTTGCACCTCTTGGGCGGTGATGGCAAAGCTTTCGGTGGAAGCTATACCCGCCAGGAGAACTCATTCAGCTTCGCTACCCCGGCTGGCGGATTAGGGCCTTTGCCCCTGAAATTTATCGATGTGCAAGCGCGCTTGCTCGACATGGATCGCGCAGGCGTCGATGTTCAGGCGCTGTCCTTGAGCGTGCCGATGGTGTACTGGGCAGATCGTCAACTCAATGCTCGCCTGGCACGTGCCTGGAACGATGCCGCGTCAACTGTTCATCGCCAACACCCGCTGCGTTTTGTGGTGCTGGCGACGTTGCCGATGCTGGATGTGCACGACGCCATTATCGAGCTGGAGCGCACAGCCGAACTGCCCGGGGTGCGGGGCGTTTATATGGGCACCAATATCAACGGTCTGGACTTGGACGATCCACGCTTTGCACCAGTCTTTGCCCGCATTGAACAGCTGGGACTGCCAGTGTTCCTGCACCCGCAACAAACGGTTGGCGGCAGCCGCTTGAGTAACTATTACCTGAGCAACCTGCTAGGCAACCCGTTCGATACCGCTATCGCGGCTTCACACCTGATTCTCGGTGGAGTACTGGATCGCTACCCACAGCTGCATGTGTCATTGCCCCACGCCGGTGGAGCATTGCCAATACTCGTCGGGCGTCTCGACGCAGGCTGGAATTCACGTCCCGAGACCCGGCGTCTGGCTCAAAAGCCGAGCAGCTATTTGACGCGATTCAGCTACGACACCGTTTCACACTCCGGGCCGGTTCTGGACTATTTGATCGCCAATGTCGGTATCGACCATCTGGTACTGGGCAGCGACTACTGCTTCGACATGGGATACGAACAACCGGTGCGTTTTGTAGAAAGCGTAGGTCTGGGCCCCCGCGAAAAGGCTGCAGTGCTCGGTGGAAACGCGGCCAGAATCCTCGGACTCCGCGGATAACTTTAGCGAAACACTCAATTTCCCTTTGGCCGGTCTGACCGGCCTTTTTTTTTGCTCCGATTCAAGCCTTCATGACGAAGTGGACAAGTGAGCAATACCTGGCGCTTTGTCGATCATGCAACTTATCAGTCACTTGTTGTCAGGCACGTTGGTGACACATCAATTGTGGTAATTACCGGTATTTGAATTGGGTATTTTTATAAACTAACGCTCGACATCACAATTAACTCCAGAAGCACACAAAGAGTTCCTTCTTAAACAACCTCTGGAAATCACCCTCATGAAATACGCAATGCTCGCCTCACTCATGATGTTCAGCGTTTACGCTTCCGCCCAAAGCGCTTCCAACGTCAAGGTCGCCACTCCTGAACCTGAGCACTACAACTACTCCGAACACATGGATATCGCCAAAGTCATCAACATCACTACCGCCGAGGACACAAATAACGCTTGCGGCCCGGTGGATGCGCACATGGTGTATGTGGATCACAAGGGCGCAACGCACGACCTGCAATACAAGATATTCGGTAGCGCTTGCCTGAATGGTTAATGCCTTAAAACATGCAGATGCCAAAAAGAGGAGAAAGCTTCGAGCTGAAGCTTTCTCCTCTTTTTATATTCCAGACTGGAAATACGGCAACAACAACTCGCCTGTAAACGAACTTTTTCCAGTTAAAGCGGCTGAATCAGGATCAGTTGATGCCCATGATCCGGTCACCCATGCTCACCCCCCAATCCGCCATACGCTTGCCTTCTGCAAGTTGCAGTTGCTGCCAGACCAGCAAGCCTTTATCGATGTCGCCAATGTCGTCGATCGCTTGAGCCAGGGACAGTGCATTGCGGGCGGCCTTGGCCGTGCTGCCGGCCGTATGAGGACGCGGCACAAAAGCGGCATCGCCAGTCAGCAACACGCGACCAAACACCATTTGGGGGACTTTCAGATCAAGGATCGCTTGAACGAAAATATCCTTTGTCTGGCGAATCAGTTCACGAAAAGCCGGGTTGGCATGCTGCTCACCCATGTCCCGCAGGTAAGCATCCTGCTGAGCGGCCAAGGCTCCCGGTGGAATGGAGTGGCTACGCCGATGACCATTGTTATCAGTAAGCACAGCATCTAATGCTGCGCCTTGGGCAGCTTTCAAATACCAGAGCCAGTTGAACCGTCGCTCGCCAGGATTAATCGAGCCATTCAAGCCCGGCACCATGTATTCCAACATCAACGATTCAGGGTCTTGTTGAAAGACAAAGTCTTCGTAAAGCTGCGCTTTGGCGAAGTCTGGAAGTCCGTCTTCATCAACCAGACCACGCCAGACTACATACCCCGAATAGGTGTATTGCGCACCAGGCAACACCAGACTTCGCACGGTTGAACCCGCACCATCGGCACCAATTAGCAGGTCTCCCTCAGCACTGCTGCCATCTGCAAAATTCGCAGTCACTCGTTGCTCATTTTGAGTCAGATCAACCAGCGTCTTTCCACGGTGATAGTGCTCGGCAGGAAAGGCAGAGAACAATGAGTTGTAGAGCGTGTTCCAGGACGTCTGAGTTTGCGGCATCGGCTCTTTATGCACGACGGTGCCAGCTCGATTCAAATACAGACGATCATGGGAGCGGACCCCAAGTGCATTGGCAGGTTTGATTCCGGCATAGCGAAAATGCTGAAGAACATCTGCTTGCAGAACAATGCCTCCACCACGGCTATCCATCGCCGCGGGGGATCGCTCGAAAATATCGACGTGCCAGCCAATCGCACGCAACGCCGTGGCGGCGAACAGTCCTCCCAGGGAACCACCAATGACCAAGGCCTTCGGAACGTCTGAACTCTTCATTACCTCTCTCCTCGTAGCAGGGTGATTCCCACAGCCTCTGGATTTGACGTTGCGTTATGCCAACACCGGATAGTCGATGTACCCCTTGGCGTCGCCGCCAAAAAAGCTGTTGCCGTCCGCCGGGTTGAGTTCGGTACGGCCACGCAAACGCGCTGGCAAGTCGGGGTTGGCAATGAACGGGCGACCAAAAGCGATGAGGTCGGCACGCCCCTGCGCGATGGCCTGCTCGGCCGTTTCGCCGGTGTAACCACCCGCCAGCATCAGAACGCCATGGAAGTCAGTACGCAGCTGCTTGATGATGGCGTCCCAGCGGGGATCGTTACTTTCGTCGAGCACCGTGCCGACCATCATCGGTTCTACCAGGTGCAGGTAAGCGAGATTCCAGTGATTGAGCCGGGATGCAATGTAGCCAAAGGTTTGTTCCGGGGTGTCATCGCCCATGCCCATGAAACGCCCCATCGGTGTCAGGCGCACAGCAACACGTTCGGCGCCTATTTCTTCGGTCACGGCTTGCACGACTTCGAGCAATAGCCGCGCGCGGTTTTCGATACTTCCACCGTAGCGATCGCTACGCTGATTGCTGGCGCTGTTGATAAATTGGTCAAGCAGATAGCCATTGCCTGCGTGAATCTCCACACCGTCCATACCGGCAAGAAGTGCATTGCGAGCGGCCTTGCGGAAGTCGGCAACGATCGCTTCAATGCCTGGAATGTCCAGTTCCTGAGGAACCGGTACATCACCCCAGACCCCCTCGCCCTTTTCATTCAGGATGAACGTCTTGCCGGGGACCGGCTGCGCGGTCGGTGCCACCGGCAGGCCGCCGTCAGGTTGAAATACCGGGTGCGACACCCGCCCCACATGCCAGAGCTGCAGGAAGATGCGCCCGCCTTCTGCGTGCACGGCTTCGCTGACAGCTTTCCAGCCCTGAATCTGCTCGTCGCTATGGATGCCGGGCGTCCAGGCGTAACCCTGCCCCTGCTGCGAAATCTGCGTAGCCTCGGTGATGATCAACGCGGCACTGGCACGCTGACGGTAGTACTCGACGTTCATTGAGGTCGGTACGTTGCCAGGCTGGCCCGCACGGGAGCGAGTCAAAGGGGCCATGGCGACGCGATGATCAAGGGTGAGCAGGCCGAGTTTGATCGGGCTGAACAAGTGATGAGTCATGATGATTTCCTGAATGAATAGGGATTGAAAAAACGGCTTAAGCCGCTTGGCTTCGTCTTAGTATCTGGATCATTACTTCGATGGGCTGAGCACCACTGATGACGTCGTCTGCGATCTGAATACTCGGTACCGAGCGCACACCGGAGGCCTTGGTTATGGCCTCCAGCTTCAGGACTTCAGCGGTGCCTTCCTCGGTGCTGAGAAAGTCGACAACAGCCCCCCGGTCCAGCCCCGTTTCGGCAGCGATGTCGGCCAGCACATTGAGGTCGCCGATATCCCGCCCCTCGCTGAAGTACGCCTTGAAAATGGCCTTGATCAGGAGGGAAGCGTCTCTACCCGCCAGTTGCTCTCGCCATACCAGCCGATGCCCTGCCAAGGTGTTGGGGGTTTTTTCGACTCGTTGGTAATCGAACTCCAGACCGACAGCCTTGCCGGCGTGGGTCACCTGTGCGTCCATGGCCTGGCTACGCGCCCAGCTGCCGAACTTGCCAGAGCGGTAGGCTTTACGATCCATGCCCTGAACAGGCATGTCCGGGTTCAACTGATAAGGCAGGAACGTAATGTGGCCGTCAGCTGAATAATCCGAAGCGGCAAGCGCGCGTTCGAGATTTTCCTCACCGATCCAGCACCATGGGCAGATGAAGTCGTAAGTCACCTGAATCTTGGATGAGTGCAAACTCATGGCAGTCTCCGTGGTTGAATGTTTTCACACCCCCACGGTAGGCGGCCGGTCCCCGTCAGAGAATCCACCTTCTGCACAACGTTGCGTTTCGCAAAACGCAAAGGTGGGGCGATCAGCTCACGAGCTGACACTCCGATCCGAGTAATTCACTGAGGAAATCAATAAACGTATTGATACGTTTCGAGCCGCGGTGGTTGGGCAGGTACAGGGCCGAGATCGCCGAACTTGCGCTGTCCGGATTGACGACAAAAGCGTCGAACAAGGACGTCAATCGACCACTGTCGATATCATCATTGACCAGCCAATCGGGCAAAAGCGCCACCCCGCTACCGGCCAGTACCACGTCACGCAAAACCTCGGCATTGTTGCTCTTGAACTGCCCGTCGACGGGCACGCGAATCGCTTGTCCCTTGCCTGTAAATGTCCAGACCTGCTGCGGTGCACCGTAGTTGAAGCACATGCACTCGTATCGCATGAGGTCCATGGGTTGGTCAGGAAGTCCGCGAGCATTCAGGTACTCGGCACTGGCGACCACCCGGCGTCGAAAGCTGCCGATGCGGCGACTGACCACAGCTTCCATCGCCGCCGGCGACCCCATCCGGATCGATAGATCGATGCTTTCGCCGAGCAGATCGACGATGTCGTCAGATAACGTCATATCCAGCATGAGCATTGGGTAACGCTCTAAAAGCGTGGAGATATGAGGGGCGATGAGGCGGTGTCCAAACGCCACGGGGACCGAAATACGCAGCTGCCCTGCGGGCACTTCACCACGATCCGAGACCGACTCGTCAGCCTCCGCCATGGCATTCAGAATATCCCGGCCTTTCAAGTAATAAGCACTCCCGGCATCCGTCAACGTGACTTGCCGGGTAGAGCGATTAAGCAGCACGGTACCGAGGTCACCCTCAAGCCTGTCGATCATTCTGGTCACTGAAGAAGTCGCCAGATTGAGTTGTCTGGCGGCCGCCGAAAAGCCCTTGGAATCTACCGACTGGATGAACATTTTCAGTGCGAGCAGCTTGTCCATGAAACTCCTTCAATGCCATCGGTACATTCCTTGAGGATCCATCTTTGGACAAGCGCGCAAGTGGCGCGAGTTAACGGTTGTTAATTCTGACGTCGTTGCGCTGGGCGCAATGTAGCGTTGCGCCTTGATGGGGTACTCCATCACAACCGCCCTCTCTAAGCTCACGCCACAGAAAGTCGCCGTACGCCAATCGCACGCGGCGGATTGAAAAATCTGTCGTTAACTGAGCTCGAGAGGTAAGGCGATGAAGCGCAAGACGATCATCGGTGCCGTTCTGGCAATCGGCATCGTGGGGATAGGGTTTGCATTCTGGATGATGTGGAGGCCGGAAATCGCCACTGTCAGCCCGCCCGAAAATGCAGATCGCGAGACCCTGGACAGAGGCCGACGCGTCGTCGAAGCGGGCGATTGTGCGGTCTGCCACACACGACCTGGCGGCGCTTACATGGCGGGAGGATTGCCGCTGGTAACGCCCTTCGGAACACTCTTCACCACCAACATAACCCCAGACCGGGAAACCGGTATCGGCCAGTGGTCGCTGGACGCCTTTGAACGGGCCATGCGTGAAGGCATTGCGCGCGACGGCCATTTTCTCTATCCGGCGTTCCCCTACGTGCATTACCGAAAGATGAGCGATGCAGATATTGCGGATGCCTATGCCTTCCTGATGAGCGTGGACCCGGTCAACTACACCGCACCGGAAAACCATATGGTCTTTCCCATGAATTTCCGTCCGCTGGTGTCTTTCTGGAACCTGCTGTTCCTGCATGGGGATCCACTGGAACCACTTCCCGGGCAAACAGCGCAATGGAACCGTGGACGCTATCTGGTCGAGGGCGCGGGACACTGTTCATCCTGCCATTCGCCCCTGAATTTGATTGGCGGGGAGAAAAGCAGCGAGCTGTTCAACGGCGGTATCGTCGACGGCTGGACGGCCCCTGCCCTGCGCGCAATGGCCTCTGCGCAACATCCCTGGAATGAAGCCCAACTGGTCGCCTACCTGACCGGCGAGGTCGCCGAAGGACACGGCGCAGCAGCGGGCCCTATGTTGCCGGTCAGCCTGAGCATCGCGCAGATGCCGGAGGAAGATGCCCATGCCATCGCGCTGTACATTCTTGACCTCAAGAAAACCTCACCGGATGCGACGTTGCCGCCCTGTACCTCTGAGGCCAAGCCCAGTGCCAAGGCGCTTCTGGGCGCCTCGTTATTCGAAGGTGCCTGCGCGAGCTGCCACGGCACCGCCGCCCCGATGCGCGCCATTGAATCGAGGCCCGCTCTGGCAAGCACTTCGGCAGTAACGGCGGACTCACCACGCAATTTAATCCAAACCATCCTGCAAGGCATCCCGATGTCCAGTGCCGCCCCCAGCCACTACATGCCGGCCTTCGCACACAACCTCGACGATAGCCATCTGGCCGCCATTGCCGAGTATCTGCGCACCGAAAGCTGCGCGACCAGACCCTGGACGGACCTGGAGAAAACTATCAAGAGCATTCGGGCTCAGGAGCAGCAACCGTGATCACACTCGACATCAACGGCAAGACTCATGTACTGGACATTGCGCAAGACATGCCGCTGCTTTATGCCTTGCGCAACCAGGTGGGGCTCAATGGTGCCAAGTACGGCTGCGGCCTGGGTCAGTGCGGCGCTTGCACGGTTTTAGTAGACGACAAACCGGTGTTTTCATGCCTGACACCGTGCGGCGCGCTGGCGGGAAAATCTGTGCGTACCGTGGAGAGCCTGGGCAGCGCCGACCAACCGGGGCCGTTGCAGAAGGCCTTTATCGACGAACAGGCGGCCCAGTGCGGTTATTGCATCGCGGGGATGATCGTACGGGCGCAGGCTTTGTTGGAGGCCAACCCTCGTCCGGATGATGAAACGATCCGTCGCCACATGGCACCCAACCTGTGTCGCTGCGGCACCCATGTGCGGATCCTCGCCGCTATCAAGTCGGTCATCGCGCAGGGGGCCAAGGTATGAAAACCTCGACGCAAAACGTCAATCTGAGCCGCCGTGCTTTCGTGATCAATGGCACGTTGGTGATGGGTTTCGCGATGCTCCCAGGCATTCCGCGCGCCTTCGCCGACACCGAAGTGGACACCTTGGGCACGCAAATCCTGGCACCTGACCTGCCGGGCAGCCTGCGGGCCACGCCCTATCTGGACGCCTGGATCCGCATTGACGCGAAAGATGGCATCACCGTCTACACCGGCAAAGTGGAGCTGGGCACTGGCGTCAAAACGGCGCTCCTGCAGATCGCCGCCGAGCGCCTGGAAGTGTCGCCCGGGCTCATCCGTTTTCTCACCGCCGACACCGCGCTGACGCCCAATGAAGGCTATACCGCCGGCAGCCATACAATCGTCGACAGCGGCACTGCGTTGTTCAATGCTGCGGCCCAGGTACGTCAGCTATTACTCGAATCCGCAGCACGGCAATGGCAGCAGAAAGTCGACAGCCTGAGCACGCGGGACGCCGTGATCTACGATGCGCAAGGTCGCAGCATGACCTACGTGCAAGCGGTTGTCGGGGTTCAACTGCATCGCTTCGCATCGGCCAGCTCGCCCTTCAAGCCAGCCAGCAGCTTCACCCTGATCGGCACATCATTGCCTCGACTGGACATTCCAGCCAAGGTCAGCGGCGGTGCGGCTTATGTGCAAGACATGCGTCTGCCCGACATGCTGCATGCCCGTGTGATACGCCCACCCCGGCGCGGCAGTCAGCTGCTGGACATCGATGAGGCGGCCCTCAAAAAACTCCCCGGTGTAGTGAAACTGGTCCGCAACGGCAGTTACCTTGCCGTGGTCGCCACTGATGAATGGCTGGCAGTCAAAGCGATGCGCGAAGGCTACGCCTCTGCCCGCTGGACAGAAGGTAATCCGCTGCCCGACTCAACACATATCCATCAACTCCTCACCGAGTTGCCAGCGCGACGCTACCCGGTGAGCGCCAAGGGCAACCTCGCGCAACCTGCGCCACGCGCCTACAAGGCACGGGTGACCAAGCAATACCTCATGCACGGCTCCATCGGACCGTCGTGTGCGATGGCCTGGTTTCAGGACGGAACACTGACCGTCTGGACCCACACTCAAGGCGTCTATCCTCTGCGCATGGGCATCGCCGAGATGGTCGGCCTGCCAGTGGCTCAGGTGCGTTGCATCCACGCTGAAGGTTCCGGTTGCTACGGCCACAACGGCGCGGATGACGCCGCAGCCGATGCCGCGCTGATCGCCATGGCCATACCCGGCAAGCCGATACGGGTGCAATGGATGCGCGAGCAGGAAAATCTTTGGGAGCCCTACAGCTCGGCAATGCTTGCCGAAGTGGAAGCAGGACTGGACGACGGCGGGCGCCTTCGGGACTGGAAATACGAACTCTGGAGCACGCCGCACAACGAACGTATCGTCAATGCCGGGCGCTTGTTACCGGCGTGGCTGTTGGCCAGGCCCTTCACCCCAGCCCCTTCGATCCCTATTGCCCAGCCCGAGGGTGACGGCGACCGTAACTCGGTTCCGTTGTACGAGATACCCAACCTGAAGGTCGATCTGAACTTCGTTTTGAGCATGCCGTTCAGGACCTCGGCCATGCGTTCGCTCGGCGCCCATATCAACGTGTTCGCCATCGAGAGCACTGTCGATGAACTGGCAGCGCAGGCCGCCGTGGACCCGGTGCAATTTCGCCTCAATCACTTGAGCGATCCACGAGCACGGGCGGTGGTGGAACGTGTGGCCAGCAGCTTCGGTTGGCCGCAAAAGGCAACTGGCCCCGGCAGCGGAATCGGCTTCGCCTTCGCTCGCTATAAAAACATCATGGGTTACTGCGCCATCGCCGTGCAGCTGCATGTGCAACGGCAGACCGGGCAAGTGACGATTGATCGGGTGGTGGCCGCCGTCGATGTGGGGCAAATAGTCAGCCCCGATGGGCTACTCAATCAGGTCCAGGGTGGCATCGTTCAGTCCGCCAGCTGGACGCTCTATGAACGAATCCTCTATGACGCCAGCGGCATGCATAGCTTCGACTGGAGCGGCTATCCGATCATGCGTTTTCCCGAGTTGCCGAAACAGGTCGAGGTGCACATGATTGATCAGCCCGGCCAGCCATTCCTCGGCGCGGCGGAAATCGTCCAGGGCCCCATGGCCGCGGCGCTGGGCAACGCCATCAGTGATGCCATCGGCAAGCGCTTGCTGGATCTGCCGTTGGCGCGACGTGGTTGGCAGGATGCTCTGGGATCATGAACGCCCCCTGTTCAGAATAAAAAAGGGCGGTGAAGGATCACTTGCACCGCCCTACCCCAACTAAGGGAAACGTTACTCTACTTAAAAACATGCCGTTGGAAGAGAACGACATGTACACGCAACACTCGTTAAAGCGCTGCCTGTCAGTTACAGCGGCCAGTCACAACAGCACTGACTCACCGTATTGTTTCCGCTACAAACTATCGCCTGCATTTAAAAATCAAAACAATGCCAATTGGTAATTTATAATCACGCGATTCTCGTCTTGTTGGCGGGCGTTCGGGATATTATTCCGCACCATTGCATTTTTCCACATGACACCCAAGCCTTTGAAAGGACCTGATTGCACGACATAGGCGAGCGTAATATCACGTTCCCATTCGCTGGAATTGCTAGATGCGACAGTATTGATATCATTACCTTTAACATACACAACACCTGCCGTCGCACCAGGCAGACCCAGTTTTGCGAAGTCAAAAGAGTAACGGGCTTGCCACGACTTCTCGCCAGCACGAACAAACTTCTGAACCTGCATTTCCGTGATGGTGTAGGTGGTGGGGCCGTCCCCCTGGTTTAAATAAGGGAAGTCACTTTTCCCATCACTGACCTCATAGCCTGCTCCGAAAGTGTGACCCGCAACCGCGTAGGTAAACAACCCACTGTACAAATCGTTATCGACTTTTCCTTTCAGCGTGTTACCGCCGTAGTAGCCCGTCGTAAAATACGCAGGATCATGGCCGTTTGCACCATCATCCTTGCTATTAAAGTATCGAACATCACTGGTCAGCACACCAGGTCCGATTGCCCAGTTGTGAATCAGGCCAAGAAAATTCTGCTTATAAAAATCTTTGAGATTGCCGTAGTAGTACTGCAAGGTTAGATCTTTAGTCAGCTTGTAATCGCCACCGGCGTAAATGAATTTATTACTGAAGCGGCCAGTGACCGCATTATTGGCGCCTGCAATGGACATATTTTCATTGTTGCTGGAGTTGCGCCCCTTCACCTCTTCAATTTGCCCACCGATCAAGGTCAGGTCTTTGATGTCGGCCGAAGAAACCTGGGTTCCTTGCCAGGTTTGAGGCAACAAACGCCCGTCATTGCTGAAGATCACCGGCAGTTTTGGGACCAGAGTTCCAAGCTTCAGTTCGGTCTTGGATATTTTCATTTTCCCGGTCAGCCCCAAGTTGGAGAAATCGTCAACCGCATGGTCGCCGTCACTTGGAAATACCACGCCACCGTAGTTCGTACCCGTCGGATTGCCATGTTTACCGGCGCTTGAATCCAGCCTGACGCCCAGCATGCCCAGCGCATCAACACCAAAACCTACAGGCCCCGGGGTATAGCCCGAGATGAACTCGAGTTGAAAGGCTTGCCCCCACTCCGCTTGATAACTCTGGTTGGCTGCTTTCTGAGCGGGTGTTGCCGAGTCTCGGTAATCGCTATTGATATAGAAGTTACGCAGTTTAATCGCTGCCTTACTATCATCGACAAAACCAGCCGCATGGGCTTGCTGCGCCAATACACACATGGCTGCCGCCACAGCAAAAGTACACTTCATTTATTTTCACCCAGGTTTAAATTGTTATTTTTGTATGAACTATTAAGCGACTTTCCAGACGTAGGTATTCCGACAGCTTATGGTGCGCGAGAAGCACACAGCCAAACCATAGTTCGCTTATTAAAAATCAACTTCTCGCGACCAGCGTTGCAGGAGCTACACTTTCATGCAGAAACTTGTAGTTATTTAATGTAGACAGCCATCACCTGGCTTAATCAGCTTTAAGTTGCGCCTTCCATGTTGCCGGCGTACCCAGCTCCGTATCGACCAACTGATTTTCGAATCGACTGCGTTCAACTACGGCGCTGGCGGAACGATCAGTAATGGAGAACCAAAAAATACCGATAAATGCGACAGCCATTGAGAACAGGGCCGGGTATTCATACGGGAACCAGGCTTGCTGATGATGGAGAATCTTGACCCAAACAGTAGGACTGAGAATGCACAGGGTAATTGCAGACACCAGCCCCAACGATCCGCCAATCACGGCACCACGCGTCGTTAAACCCTTCCAGTAAATCGACAACAACAGCACTGGAAAATTGGAACTTGCGGCGATGGAGAACGTTAAGCTCACAATAAATGCGATGTTCTGTTTCTCGAAAGCAATCGCCAGCAGAATCGACAACACACCCAGCACGATGGTTGTAACACGAGAGACGCGCATTTCTTCACGGTCGCTTGCGGTACCACGGCGCAAGGCATGTGCATAAAGATCATGAGAAACGGCAGACGAGCCTGCAAGGGTCAACCCTGCCACTACTGCCAATATTGTCGAGAACGATACCGCACACATAAACCCGAGGAAGACATTGCCGCCGACGTTATGTGCGAGGTGAATCGCAACCATATTAACGCCACCCAATATTCCACCTGACGCATCATGATAGGCAGGATTGCTGGCAACCAGGGCGATGGTGCCGAAACCGATGATGACGATCAGTGCGTACCCTATGCCGACAAGACCGGTGGCATAAAGAATACTTTGGCGCGCAGCCTTGACGTTACCGACGGTGAAGAACCGCATGAGAATATGTGGAAGACCTGCCGTACCGAAGACTAATGCCAGCCCCAGGGAAATCGCAGACACAGGGTCAGTAATCAGCCCTCCTGGACTCATGATTGCTACATGGGATGGATGCACTTGGGTAGCTTGAGTGAACAGCTGGTTCAGGCTGAATCCGAATTCGGATAACACCATGAAAGCCATGAAGACACAGCCAGTCAGCAGTAAGACTGCCTTGATGATCTGAATCCAGGTGGTTGCCAGCATCCCGCCAAAGAAAACATAGATGACCATTAGCGTACCGACGAGCAGCACAGCTGCGGTGTAATCGAAACCGAACAGCAATTCCACCAACTTTCCAGCGCCTACCAGCTGAGAAACCAGATAAAGCAGAACGATCACGATCGAACTGGACGCCGCAAACGCTCGTATGGGTCGTTGTTTCAGGCGATAGGACAGTACGTCCGCCAGCGTGTAGCGACCTAGATTGCGTAATGGTTCGGCAATCAGGAACAGAATGATCGGCCAGCTTGCAAGGAAACCGATTGAGTAGATCAGTCCATCAAAACCGCTGGTAAACACCAACGCGGAGATACCCAGCAAAGACGCCGCGGACATATAGTCTCCGGCGATGGCCCAACCATTTTGGAAGCCGGTAATTTTTCCGCCTGCGGCATAGTGATCGGCAACACTATTGTTTTTGCGTGCGGCCCATCGTGTGACAAACAGAGTAAAAATAACAAACGCTAGAAACATGCCGATGGCAATGGGGTTATGTTTGTGGACTGTGCTTGGAGCGTCGGCAGCGTATACCGCTACCGAAGCCAGGATGGCTGAGACTGCAATAAGTAGACGCTTCATTTGTTGAAGCTCCTGATGATTGTTTTTATTTTAGGGTCGTAGCAGGTATTAGTTCGCCATACGTAGACAGCAACGAGAAGAATCGTGAAGGCGAGCATTCCAAAGCCAATTGGCACGCCCCATGTCATCGGTTGCCCTTCGATGATAGGTGTACCCAAACGGGCCGGTATAAAGGCTAGAGAAAGAATAAATCCGAAATAAACTGCCAGCATCAGGGCAGTCATACTCCACGAAAATATCCGTCGCTGTTTTACCAAAGCACGAAACTCCGGATTTTCGAGAATCGGGTTTTGAATAGCGTTATCAACCTGTTCAGCGGACAGGGCCGAGCCACCGTCTTGCGGATATGCATGTTCCATGGTTGTCTCCTGCAAAGGGCTTTAGGCTGTATTAAAACTTCACGGGCACCGCTGTCTCGCGCATTACGGCTTCCGGGGTTCGGTACAACTCAGCCATTTCGCGCTCTTCCTCGCTTTTCAGTTGCGCCTGCATATACGCACCCAAATGCCTGGCATGCTGAACAATCGACGCCCCGAAACGACAGCGTTGCTCGCTATAGTCCGCCAGTGCCTCTTCAACGGATGCATGTCGCTCAAGTGCTTCGACGATTGCCAACGCGTCACCGGCGGCCTTGGTAACACCCATTCCACAATGGGGACGCGCCACAAATGCCGCGTCGCCGAGCAAAGCGACACGCCCGAAATTCATCTTCGGTACTTCCAGGTCGTAAATGGGCTGGAATAAAGGTTGCGCGGCTTTCTTTACAACTTCGGCGAACTGCGGGGCAAGTAATGTCTCGGCGGACTGGTACATAGTGTCGAGCACATCACGGCGTATCAGCGCCGGAGGAATTCCACCTTCAAATTGTTTCCCGCTTTCGTCCCTCAACAAATCGCGCAAATCGTCGTCGCCACTGGTGCGGTACCACACGAAGTTATAACGGCGTTCGCCTACAAGAGTGCTGTTGGAGTGCCCGGCAACTGGATACCCCAGGATCTGCTCGTGTGGCGGCAAACAAAAAGCGAATTTATCGAATAGCGCTGCGTGGGCAGAGTCCGATAGAGCACTTTCATCGACTAACCCACGCCATGCGATATATCCAGCGTATTGCAGGTGTACGTCAGGTAAAAAATGCTGGCGGATTGTCGACCGAAATCCATCAGCGGCAATAATGACGTCCGCTTGATGAGTTGTGCCATCGGCCAACGTGACGCTGGCATGCGTGTCAGTGCTTTCAACCGAGATGACGCTACCACCGCAGCGGTACAGCGAGTCCGGAAATGCGGCGCGAAGAACCTGGTACATTTTCCCCCACGCGGTCAACGTCTGAGGGAGCGCGTTTTCAAGTACCACATCGCCATCCTGGGCCAACGTGACACGCGAAAGCACATTGATACCGACAGATGCATCGAGGGGTATTCCCGCAGCGGCCATCGCCTCGAACAATTCAGGGTGTGTAACGATCCCGGCGCCTCGTCCAGCGAGTTCATCCGGAACACGTTCGAAAACCTCAACATCCCAACCTTTGCGTAACAGCATATTTGCTGCAAACAGACCACCCAGCGAACCGCCCACAACAATGGCGCGGGGTTTATTCAACGTATTGATCATGGCCGTTCTCCCACAGTGGCAGCTACATGGGAGGCGTAAGAACCAACCGCTTCAATCTCGGAGGCTGGAAAATTGAGCTCGATGGTGACACCTGACGGATCTTCGATGAAAACCTGATGCAGGCCGAGGCTCGGAACGGTGCGATCACGCCAGGCAATGCCTTCGGCCTTGAAGACGCTCCAGAATGCAACCAGGCCAGTTACCAGAAAGGCAATGTGGTCAACGGTTCCAGTGCCTGTCAGCGGGATTTCTTTATCGCCGAGGTAGTTCTTCAGACCTTCGGGGTTGGAAGGGTCAATCCCGATAATGTGGACCGTGCCAAAGTCCTCCTCATCTCCTCCCATGTACAACCAAACGCCAGGAAAATCGAACGGCGGTCGATAGCCAGGGGTAAAACCGAGCACCCTTTCATAAAATCGGCTGGACCTCTCCAGGTCGAACGACCGGATCGAGTAATGAGCGAGCTTCAGGACTTGCATGGTGCCTCCAACGTTTTTTGTATTTATTTATCACTCGATAAACAATACGTCCTGACGAAATTGAAGTAAATAGCCGATGGGTCAAATTTTTGAGGGCTGGCCTGGACCACGTCATGGCGACGCAAAGGGGAAGCGGGTTTCAAGCGTTGGGAAAGGGCTTTTCAGGGCAAAATGACAAGCGTACGCCCCCTACCACCTGATCAGCTGAAGGCTGAAACAGGTGATGAGTGGTCGACAAAAAAGAGAGGCAAAGCAAAAGATCAGCGGGCGGGTAAAGCAGAAAAACCAATTCAAATTGAAGCCGGTCAATTCAAGCCAGGCTTCTCGCCGAGGTCGTTATCGACTTGTTGCAATACGTGGGGACTGCCGTTAAGGAATGCATCGACCATCTGCTCGATCAGCGCATCAATGTCCTCCGTTACTGGAAGATCGTAAATCCATTTGCGCACGCCGATATAGAAAATGCTGGCATGCAAACTCCAGATCAATTCCAGCTCTTTGTCATTGATCGTTTCACCTGAGGAGGGTGCCAATCCATGAGCATGGCGAATCTCTGCGATGACAGGAATGAAGACTCGCTCACGCAATTTGGCGAGATACCGATCGTTGATACCTTCACGTGTCAGCCCGGCGAAAACGAAGATACGAATCCATTCCCGCCGCAGAATCACCCCTGCGTATGAGGTATAGAAACGAACCAGACGAGACTGAAGGGGTTCCGAGCGATCCTTGATCATCGCTTCCCACGAGGAATCCCACTGGTACACCTCGTCGTACACGCGATCTATCAGCGCCTCTTTGCTAGGGAAATATCGATAGAGTAAAGGCTGGGTAACATCAAGTTGTCGCGCCAGCTCACGGGTGCTCCCCGAGAATCCGCACGTCGCAAAATGCTCGATGGCTTTCTGCACAATCTGCTTTTCCCTGACCTCTGGCGAAAGGCGTCGAGTCGTCGATTTGACGAGGCTTGCGGAGTCTTTTGACTTGCCTGGCTCGTTCTCGTCCACATTTTTTGAGTCTTGCATAACGCCTCACTAGAGCTTCATTCAGGCATCATACAAAACAAAAGAATGTGCTGGCTATGAACCACACCTATTTGGCCAGGCGGCTTTCAATATCCGTCTTGAACAATGTGGGTCGACTTAAATAATGCCCCATGGCCAACACTTCCATCTCGCCATCGATTTCCAGCGCAAATGCTGGAAAGCCACGCGCATTCAGGGCTTCCAGCATCCCGTTGCTGCGCTCAAGATGGTCCTGCAATGAGTCTGCGGTGACCGAATCAAAAGCCGCCATAAACCTATCTGATTCAAAGCCAAGTTCGCCGGCAATGTCGGCAATCACCCCACTGTCAGCAATGGCCCGTCCCTCCTGGTAGTACGCGACTTGCAAGCGTTTGAGCATTTCAACGCCGCGTCCTGACAGCTGTTGAGCCGTCATCATGGCTGCAATGGGCGGTGAAGAGTCCAGGTAAACGTTTTCATGGTCGAGTACGCCCTGGACGTAAGCGTCTGCGAAGGTTTGTTTGCTGAACGCGGTAATCCGAGCTTCGTGAGGACGAACAAAATCGCGCCACTCACCCGACACAAACTTGCTTTTGTCTCCCGATAACATGCCTACACCATGAGCCTGAATTTCCAGGCCAGGAATCGTGGTGGCCGCCGTGATCATTGGTGCCGCTCCATAGCACCAGCCACAGAACGGATCGTAGACGTAATGCAATGTTGCGGCGCTCATTCAAGCCTCCCGGATCTGCTGTATCTATACAGCGAAAGTGGTCCATTACGTCGAAATCCAACGCTTTAAATTAAGCAACGGTAACGAGATCAGCTCACTGGCAAGCCCTCAGGCCCGAGCAACTCGCTGATGAAATCGATAAATGCATTGACGCGCCTGGAGCCGCGATGATTGGGGAGATACAGCGCAGAGATAACCGAACTCGCGTCGTTCGGATTGACAACAAAAGACTCGAACAATGACGTCAGGTGACCGCTACCAATATCATCGTTGACGAGCCAATCAGGTAAAAGAGCCACCCCTCCGCCCGCCAGCGCGACCTCGCGCAAAACCTCCGCATTGTTGCTTTTAAAGCGGCCTTCAATAGGTACTCGAGTCTTCTCACCGGACTTTAAGAAACTCCAAACCTGTTGCTTTTGGCCATAACTAAAGCGCATGCATTCGTGCTGCATGAGGTCCATAGGATGTTCGGGGAAACCATGCGCATTCAGGTACTCGGCACTGGCAACCACCTTACGGCTGAAATGACCGACAGGACGACTGACTACACCGTCCATTGCTGCTGCGGAGCCCAACCGGATCGATAGATCGACGCGCTCACCCAACAACTCAACAATGTCGTCAGAAAGCGTCATGTCCAACACGAGTTGCGGGTAACGCTTCAAAAGCGCGGCGATATGCGGCGCAATCAGACGACGTCCCAGCGCCACGGGTACAGAAATACGAAGATGCCCTGCCGGGACTTCCCCACGGTCAGTGACCGAGGCATCCGCTTCGGCTACAGCGTTCAACACCTCCCGCGCTTTCAAGTAGTAGGCAGCCCCGGCATCTGACAATGAGATTTGCCGCGTGGAACGGTTAAGCAGGACAGCGCCCAGCTCAGCCTCAAGCCCATCGATCATCCGGGTCACGGAAGACGTCGCCAGGCCCAACTGTCGAGCAGCGGAAGAAAAGCCCTTCGAATCCACAGCCTGGACGAACATTTTCAATGCGAGCAACTTGTCCATGACACTCCTCGACTATCCCCGTTCTCATCTTGGGCATTGCGCGTTCCAGCGACCGATTGACTCAGTGAACCTGCCCGGCTCGACGAGAAACAATCGAGAAGGCGATCAGAGCGACCAGCGACAAGGCGCTTCCCACCGCTGCAATCGCCAACCAGCTGGCATGTTCATAAAGCGAACTGGCCACCGAGGAACCGATTGCACCGCCAACGAAGATACTGATCATGTACAACGCATTCAGGCGGCCTCTGTTGGCGGTGCCCAAGGCGTAGACGGCTCGTTGGCCAAGCACCATGTTCATCTGCACAGCAAAGTCCAGCGCAACACCGGTGACAGCCAAACCAATCACACCGTAAAAGGGATTAATGAAGGCTGGAAGGAAACTCACCACGCCCAGCACCATGGCCAACTGTGAGGCTCGTCGAGTGTGCCCTGCATCAGCGAGCCGACCACTGATAGGTGCAGCGACTGCACCGATGGCGCCGACCAGAGAAAACATCGCAATCTGACTTTGCGTGAGGCCGAACTCACGACTCAACACCAGCGGTACGGCGGTCCAGAACAAACTGAACGATGCAAACATCAGCCCTTGATAAAGTGCTCGCTGACGTAATACGGGTTCGCGGCAAAACAGTTGTCCAAGGGACATCAGCAGTTGACCATACGACGCACGATGGGCTGGCTGCCATTTGGGCATGGTCATGCCGATCACTATGGAGATGATGAGCATCAAGGCAGCAGCCCCGATAAACACTGCCCGCCAGCCCAAATGATCAGCAATCAGGCTCGACAGCGGCCGCGCAAGCAAAATCCCCAGCAGCAAGCCTCCCATGATCCCGCCAACCACTCGGCCGCGAGACTCTTCCGGAGCCAGATGCGCGGCCAATGGAATAAGCATTTGCACGGAGACCGAGCTGAAACCGATGAGCGCCGATACGACAAGAAATACGCTCGGCTGCCTGGCTAAACCAGCGGCGAGCAGACTGAAGATCGTAATCACGATCGTCGCTATCATCAGTCGGCGGTTTTCGACCAGGTCCGCCAAGGGCACCAGGAAAAACAATCCGAGTGCATAACCAATCTGAGTCAGCGAAACAATAAGGCTCGCGTGGCCACTCGACATACCGATATCCGGGGCAATCAAGCTGATGATCGGTTGTGCGTAATAGATGTTGGCCACGATGGCACCGCAACAAAACGCAAACAGAAGCACCAGCCCTCTGGTCATTGAAGCTTTTTGTATCGTCGTTGCTGTACCACTTGTAGAAACGCCCATGCCATAGACTCCTGAAGTTCGACAGCGGTGACTTTCCAATGAAAGGTCACTCGCTTTACTGTTTGTCAGGTCAACAAAATAGGCGGCACTCCCCCTCGAGAGAATATGGGCAGGACGCAACGTGACGTTGCGTCCTGCGCAAAAGATGCGCGGCGCAGTCAACGTCCCCTCTTGAGTCAATGGCGCGCAATTGAGCGAGATACCTCATTGCCGGCACCCACCTTTGTGCATCGCGCCTGCTCATCTCCAATATCAGCACCTGGCTTGAAGGTGACTCAGCCATCGTCCTCACCGGCCATCGACAAGCCGTTTGAGCTGAGCGTAGACTACTATTGATCGATCGATCATTAATAGTGTTTTTAACAAAAGAAGGCCTTAAATCGCTCCAGGCTCAACCGCTCCAACCTAAAAGCTTCCCTCCTTTTATGCGTCGTCGAGCCAGCCTTGGCCGAGATAAAAATGGGTGGATAAAAATAAAATCTCTTGAGTGAGGCGAAACTCATCGTGACGTTAAGTCTTCGTAGCAAAGTCATCCTTCTGACGATCATCCCTGGCCTTTTGCTGGCTGCAGTGATCAGCGGCATCACTTTTTGGGTTTTGCAAAAGCTGGCATCCGAGGAGGTTGAGCAGACGCGCGACCTCTTGATCAATGAGCGAAAAACTTCACTGAAGCACTATATGGAAATTGCCCAAGCGTCGATTCAGCCGATATATGACGCTTCCAAATATGGGGATTCCGACGCTCGGGATCAGGCTGTGAAGATTCTGCGAACGCTGAGTTTCGCTAAACAAAACTATTTTTACGGCTATGACTCTTCGTCTGTTCGAGTGTTCTCCGCCAACCTGAACACCGATATCGGCAAGAGCTTTGTTGATAGCAAAGATGCCAACGGCGTGTATGTGATTCGAGGGCTGGTTGAAGCGGCCAAGACGGGTACACATTTTTTCCGGTACGACTGGCAAACCCCCGTCAGCCCGAAACCTACGCCCAAGCTCGGTTACACCGTTTATCTGGAGAAGTGGGACTTGATCGTGGGCACGCAAGTGAATCTGGATGATCTTGAAGTTCAGGTACAGGCCATCGCCAGTGAGCGCTATGAGCGAATCGGTCAGTACACCGCGTACATCCTTTTCCTCGCCGTTTGCGTGCTGCTCCTTGTGGCGCTGATTGGTATTTGGCTAGGAAACAGCATTGTGAAACCTTTACTGGCCATCAAGAAGAACCTGGACGACATCGCCGCTGGAGATGGCGACCTGACACACCGCCTGCCAGTTTCGAGCAACGATGAGCTGGGCGATTTGGCTCACTCGTTCAACTTGTTTGTGGAAAAAATTCATAACCTTGTGCGTCAAATCGTGGAGATGACCGGGCAACTGACGGCACTGGTCGAAGATATGTCGGCCCAGGCACAGCGCTCAGAGCAGGCCATGGATCGTCAGCGCCAAGAGACTGATCAAGTGGCGACAGCCATTCATGAAATGTCCACGGCTGCGCATCAGGTCTCCGTCAGCGCCCAAGGTGCTTCGCAAGCAGCACGAGAAACCAGCGATGTTGGTGGGCAGGCAAGAGATGTCGTCAACAAAAGCATCGAAAGCATTCATTCGTTGATTGAGGAAATAGGACAAAGTAGCTCGTCACTGGACAGCTTGAACAAGGATGTGCAGTTGATTGCCGGTGTAGTTGACGTCATTCGCTCTATTGCGGAGCAAACCAATCTATTGGCTTTGAACGCCGCCATTGAAGCAGCAAGGGCTGGCGATGCGGGTCGTGGTTTTGCAGTGGTCGCCGACGAAGTTCGAGCCCTGGCCAGCCGTACGCAAAAGAGTACCCAGGAAATCCACGGGATGATCAGCCTGCTTCAAAAAGGCACCCAAGATGCCATGATCACGATGGGCCGCTCCAGCGAAACAGGCCGAACAACAGGGGAACTGGCAAACCGGGCGGGATTGTCGCTGGATGCCATCAGCCAACTGATTTATACAATTAACGACATGAACGCTCAGATCGCCAGCGCGTCCGAAGAGCAGACCGCTGTGGCCGAGGAAGTAAACCGTAGTATGACTCACATCTCCCTGACGACTGATGTGGTCGCCGGGGACGCCAAAGATGGTGCACAAACCTCCAGAAGTCTCAGTGAGTTAGGTAATCGTTTAGGTCGTTTGATTAGCCAGTTTCGGATCTAGTAGTGAACCACCGCATCAAGTTATCGGACTTGATGCGGTCCTCTGTAAAATCACCAAAGTGACGCTTGCGATACTGATGGCTCTGGAGTGACTCTGCAAACCAAGTCGCTTGAAAAGGTATTTTCTCTATGAAGCTGTTAGCCTTTTAAGTTTTCTGGTCCCTGTGAGGTAATCCGGTGCAGTTTATTCCTTTAGTTGACGCCAGCCCCTCTGTTCAAGCACATGTGCGCACTCTCCGAAACCAGGAGGATGTCCGAAACAACATGTACACCTCCCACGAAATCACCGAAGAGGAGCACGAGGATTGGTTGCGTTCTTTGAAAGGAAACAAGCGCCAAGCGGTGTTCGTGGCCATGAGGAATGAGCAGTCCATCGGTGTCGTTTCACTCAACGCCATAAATGCAGCTCAACAAACAGCCGATTGGGCGTTCTATCTAGACACTGAACATCAAGGAAAAGGCATAGGAAGCATTGTAGAGTTTTGGATGCTTGACTATGCATTCAATGACGCATGCCTGGAAAAGCTCAATTGCGAGGTATTGGAAACTAATTCTGCCGTAATAAAAATGCACCAGAAGTTTGGCTTTGAACTTGAAGGAGTTAGACGCAAGAACATTCTGAAAAACGGAAGCCGAATTGACGTGGTACTGCTCGGCATTACCAAAGAAGAATGGAAAAACAAGCGCCCCGCGCTTGAGCCGCTGATTTTGCGTCTACGTAAGCAGGAATGACAATCGTGGGAGTTCGACTTGGACGCCCACCCCTACTGGGTTGATGGTGAGGCTCACTGCCTCGGATGGGAGCCCGAAATGCCTCCGGCATATGAGTGGTTCTTGCTCGGCATTTTCGACACTGAAGACAGCCCGTATGTGCAGTGGGCTCGGCGCGAGGTTTCGCCATGATCGCCCTCGCCTGGTTCGCCTACATGTACTGCCACAAGGATCCACGACCAAGAAGTAAGCCCACCCTGACCAGTTGCGGCCACTCAGCATTTCTCTGAAACAGCTGGCAGGGCGAACTACTGGACCTTATTCGAGCAGGCCTTCTTCGTATATCAGCTATACCCTGATACCCACCGTCAGCGCCCCCGCCGAATTCGTCCAACTGCAAGCCAAAACCTTACGACTCACAGCCTGCCGGTGAACGGCGGGCGAGGAATTCTATTGCCATGCCAAATCCTGCAACCAATGCAGCACTGTCACTGCACCTGTAGAAGAAAACCGGAAAGGATGGGCAGAAAATTGCGGGGCATGCGAACGAGGGCATGATCAAAAACTACCAGCGGGACCACGAGGGAGTCGTTTGGGCTGAGGAAATTCTGGACCTGAACATCAGCGAAATCACCGGGTAGTTTTGCGCAGACACAAAAAAGCCGATCTAACTGATCGGCTTAAGTGTCTGATTTTACTCAGGGAATATGGTCGGGACGGAGTGATTCGAACACTCGACCCCTAGCACCCCATGCAAGCAGATGGGGCTACACACCGCTAAACACGTGACTCCACATGGGGCGCTCGCTGCAACGATGCCCAACCGTGTTTAACGTCGAGTGACTTTGTCACTCTCTTTTCCCTCGACCCCTAGCATTTCCCATCTCCGGCGTTCTGCCGACCTATCGAACCTCCCTGCAATACCACGACTGCGCATACAGGCAGCCGTCGATCTCTTCCAGGCCGCTGATCGTGAAAGCGTTAGTCGCCATACCTGAAAGCCGCGCGTCCAGCAGCGGAAGCAATGGCACTTTATCCAGCGGCATACCCGGCGGATTCATCTCGGCGATATCGCTGGTCCGATTCAACTGCTGGCACATCTGGTTTCTGATGTTGATGTCACCCCTGATCGGCGTGGCGCCGTGGATGTCTTTCCAAGAGCGTGCGACGCCCCTCTCTCTCATGACAGTAATAAGGAAGTACATGGCCTGCTCGAATACTGGATAAACAAACAGCATCCAAAACAGCGAGCCAGCATTCAACCCGGCTTCGACAGAAGGCTACCGACCCAGACCATCATAGGCCTGCTCGCAGGTCACGCCCCTGGCTCGGGCTTGATCAGCAGCTTCAGCCAGTTCGCCCGCTCGCTGGTCAGCGCGCTTGAGCACGTCGGCAAGCACCATTGCGGCGCGGGTAGCTGCCTTGCTTGCGGCGGCAGTGCAGGAATTGCCGCTGGCTTCACTGGCTGCGAGTCGACCGGCAAGGTCGTCGGCCGCCCCGCGCAGGCTGTCAGCAGTAGCGCGAGCATTGGCAGCATCAGCTGTTGCTTGATCGATCGTGCGTTGACCATCTTGAATCGCCTTGTTGGTCGAGAGTTGACGGGCTTGTTCTTTGACGCGTTCAGCGGACTCATTGGCGGCCAGCGCCTTGGCGTCCAGGGTGTTGCGGTCATTCCACCTGCCCAGCCACTCAGCATCCTTGACTGAAAGGCCGTGGTGGTAGGCGCCGAACAACGCGCCGGCCACCAGAGCGACCGCCGCTATATAAGGAAGGATGCGCAGCCAGATGCTCATACCAGCACCTTCATCGCGGCGCTGTAGAAAGCAAGGCGTTCTGCCAGGCCGTTCAGGCCGCCATTGATGCGCCGAGTGATCCCGTTGAAGTCGCCAGCATCGGCCAAAGCATTCAGGTTCCGCGAATTCCAGAACCACGCCGCCGACTTGCACGCCCACTCGGCCTGCTCGAGCAGTTCAGGTGTCCGCAGCAGTCGATCATCACCAAACAGCGCCTTGCTGCACGCCAGGTAGTTGTCGTGCCCAGTGATTTGGATCAGCCCCCTGCCCCGGTACTTTTGGCCGTCGCCATCTGCCTCGGGCGTATTGCCAAGGCGTTTGGCCAGTAGCCCGGTGTCGTACTTGCTGAGGTACTGGTCGCCGCCGAGCTCCTTCACGTAGCGGAACTGCCCCGACTCATGTCCCACCTGGGCGATGAAGGCCGCCATGCGCAGCCGGGTGTTGATCTGGAACCGCTCCATGGCCAGATTCAGCGCAGACGCAAAAACGCCGGCTTGTTTGCCGGCGTTTGGGAGTATCTGCAACAGCTGCTGCGCGGTTATGGGCATTGCTTTCTCCTGGCACAAAAAAACCGCTCAATGGCGGCCGGTTTACAGGGTGGTTTCGCCTTAGGCGGTGGATGGAGCCGAAGCTGAGACCGTAAGGTCCATCCCGCTTGTTGGCTGAACCGGCCAGGTAACGACGGTGTGCCAACCTGCCTGTGTGGTCACGCGCCCCAACGAAATGGAGTAGTTCTTCCATTTCGTCAGCTGGGCTTTCCGGACCGGATACTCAGCTTCCTCCTCGGGCGTGGCCGCGAACTCCTCTTGCCCTTCAATCCCGATGTTTTCGATCGCGCTTTCAAGGTCGCCTATTCGATTAGTTAGAGCGGTTTTTTGGGCTGCCGCAAGTTGAATAAGTTGCTGTAACTTGGCGCTGTTGATGGCGAGATAATCCGGCGGCGGGTTAATGAATGCCAGATAACGCGGATCATCATCAAGCACTTCCCCCTGGTTCGGATACTCCGCCGGATCCTGCGGACAGCCAAACACCGAAACCACTGCCACCTGCGATGCATCCGAAAATTGAACGTATGGCATATGACCGCCTTTAGAAGGTGTAAGAAGTGACATAAATGAGCGCCGTTAGCGTGCCGGCCGATGTCGACACCGCATACCACATGGTTTGCAGCGTGATGACCACTAAGTTGAAATAGCCGGATGCGCTCGTGTAACCGCCTGTCACAAATGTCTGTCCGATGCCCACGGAGTTTGCCGACAGCCGTGCGGCATAGTCACCAGCACTGCTCGCCGACACCTTGACATAACCACCAACGCTTTTTGCATTGGGTGGAATTGCCGTCGATAGAGAGAGCGACGTCAGGCCGGCGGAGTTGGAGGATGTACTTAAAACGTTTACATCAGGCGTGGCCACCTTGCGAGAGTCCGAATCCAGATAGGCAATACCAAACTGGCCCGAGCCGGTAGTCGGCATCACCCCGATCAATGCGGACGCGGTGTACCCGGAGGGCATATTCGCCCCGGAATAAACCTCTGTCTGGACGCCGGCGGTGGCGTTCTTCGCCAACAGCGCACTCGCCAGAGTGGTCGGGTTGTAAATCAGGTAGATGGCAACCCATCCACTTGCAGGCGATGAGCCGGTATCCATACCGCCAGCGCCAACGGAACCTAGGTTAATGGTCTTGCTGAGGCTGGAAAGTTTGTAGCCCGTCCCGCCAAGTGCGGTTTCGACGATCACCTCGTCCGCCGTAAAGGTGGCGGTGGCTGACGCTGCGGTAATCGACATCTTGCCATTGCGGGTGCTGCCAACCACTGGCGGCTGGATTTGAGCAAGAGTCACTGCATGTTTGCTTTTTGTCGCATCTGCCACCTGCTGCGGCGCACCGGTGCAGAACAGCAGGACGTACGAGCCGCCACCAATCGAAGCGTTCCATTGAATCCAGGCGATACCGTTGGCGATGATCTCGCCACCCTGGAGTGCCGCATGCGCAGCGCCAACGATCGCCACCACACCCAAGCCATCGTTGATGGTGGCTGCGGCGGTGTTCGCGTTCGCAGCCTTGAAGCGGAGTGGTGTGCTCTCGCTTCGCGCGGTCAGCGCTGGCACGAAATTGCACACGTAGGCGCCGGCTGCACCGGTGTCGGCGACGAATTCACCCTGGCTTGCCGCGTCGCGTAGCGGGGCATCCAGCGGACCTTTATCAAGCCATGCGGAATTCGCTGCGTTTCGTTGTTTGAGACGTCCTGTCCCGGTGTCTCCCCAAACTTGGCATGGGAATGTCGGGCTTGGGGCCGAAGCCCCGCTGCTCTGAGACGCAAGCGCCTGCAAAGCAGCATTCGCATCATTCCGGAATACCAGGCCAGAGGCATTGTCCAGCGTCATATCATGTTGCGACATAAGTCAGTATCCCTTAGAGATGTAGTCAATCGAGCGGCCTGACTGGGCGACCCCACTGGAATTGCGAATGAAGACCGTGAAGCCCGTTGCGGTCTTGGCTGACACGTCCGGCCAATCACCGGGCGCGAGGTTTTGCGCAGTGATGCTGACGGCCGGTGAGGCGTTGAACGGCGGTGAGTAGGTGACGGTAAGCCCGCCCACTGGAACCTCGATGTCGTTTCCGCTTTCGATCCGGTCCGGCATGTCGATCACCACCTCGAGTTTGGATACATCGATCCAGTGAGTGGTCTGCTCGACCGAGCCGCGAAGCTGGAAGTCGAAAACCCGAGCGCGGTAATCGCCGACAACAAACGGCTTCCATGCCGACCAAACCTCGGGCAGCACCACATCAGAGGTGCGCACCCAAAGCGACAGCGAGGCGCCATTTGGCGGATCACCATCAATGCCCAGCAGCGCATCGAAGTCCGTGATCGTGTCAATGTAGGTTCCGTCGTCATACAGCGATGCCACGACATCGGCCGTCAGCGTGCAGTCGTAGACGTACCCGAGGTCAGCAGGTGCCGTGAAGCTGTAGGTCGAGCTGAGCAGCGAGCCGCCGAACTTGTCGATCTCGCCCAAGACAGCATCTATATCAGTGACATCATCGATAAAGCCGGCCCCGGACATTTTCAGCAGACCGCCCGATGGCGCCGCGTTGACTGCCACACCGGTAAAGGCTGGTGATTCAGTAATGGTCAGCACCACGTTGGTCGGCAGCGGAACCTGTGCGTCGGACCAGACCTCAGTCACCGGCCCACCGACACCAGAGGAATCGACCGCCCGCGCCAGGTACTTGCCGGGCAGCAAGGCGACCACGGACGACGTGGACCGCCCCGCCACTTCAGCCAGTGGTAAAGCAGCATCCCAGTTGGCAGATGTATTGCGCGTATGCCGGATGGAGATGCTGCCGCCGAGCTTCACATCAAGCTCCGGTGCGGCATCCCACGCCAGCGTGGCCACGCTGCTGATCACATCCAGTCGCAGACCGGTGAGCGCCGACGGCGGTGCCAGCAGCGCCTGAGCGTTGTACTCCTGTATCGATCCAGGGCCCGCCAGACCAAGGACTGACTTCGGCGTAACCCGAACCGACCACAGCCCAGATGAAGCCGAGTCGAAATCAATCGTTGGCGTGTTGATCTCCGTCACGTACTCCCAGTTACCGCCCGGTTTCTTGACTTCGATCTGATAACGCATCGCGCGTCGCGGCGGTGTCCAACTGACCGTCAATCGAGCAGCAGCCAGGCCGGTGCCGGTGTCGTACAGCGACTCAAGGAACGTGAGTTGCCCTACCGCATCCGGTTTGCCGAGATTGACGATGCTGGTCGGATTGTCGACGTCAGGCGTACCAAATTCGACCTGATCGAACTTGTCCGGGTCGTAAGCGATGCCGCTGATCGCGTAGGTGCCGTCATCACCTTCGCTAACGCTGATCACGCGAAACTTCTGCGTTTCCAGTTCAGGGGTGGAAAATACCCAAGGCGCAGTGGCCAAAGGGTCAGATGCAAGCGGCGGAGAGACAGTGATCGATGTTCCGCCAACCCCGACGGTTGCCGGAACGACGGCATAAGACCCGTCTGGCATGACAACGCCGACTGTCCCCGTACCGGCCAGGCCGATCGGAGCATCCAGCAGTAGCGTTGAAGCGGTACTGCCAGTCAGGAGCCGGCCACCATTGCGAGCACCGGCTCGATTCGCATCAGCGATATCAATGATGTCGCCTGGAAGCGGCAGCGCCCCGTCAGCACCGACGGCAAAGGAAACCGCCTCAGTTTCTGCATACAGCAACCAGCGACCAAGGCGGCGCGCCTGGCCACGGGATGTGCAGCCGATGGCCACGACGTCGCTCTGTTGGATGCGGTTCCACTTGGCGATCAGCTCAGGCCGCTCGACGATCTCGACCGACTGCTTGTATTGCTGGAGCGGATCGTTCCAGGTGACAGCTGCGACGTTGAAGCGCTGATCGGACGCGACCGACTGATAGTTGAAGTCGCCGCCGACCACGTTGGAGTTGTTGAACAGGTAGCGGCTGGAGTGCGGAGCGTCCTGCACAGCAGTCAGCGAGCCGCCGGCCCAGAAGCAAATCGCCCGGAACACCGACACCATGTCGTTGACCAGCTTCCACGCATCTTGCTGGGTGGTCAGGGCGATGTTGCAGGTAAATCGCGGTTCCCAGCCGCCAAAGCCGTTCGGCACCAACACATCGCAGTACTGGGCGATGCTGTACAGCGAGTACTTGTCGATCAGCGTCGAATCGAGCAAACCACCGAGCCCGTAGCGGGTGTTGGTGAGCATGTCGTACCAGATCCAGGCCGGGTTATCTGTCCATGCCCGGACAAAGGTGCCATCCCAAGAACCGGTATACGCTCGCGTGCCGGTGTTGTAGTTGCTCGGCACCAGGACCTTGATACCGTGGATCTGGAAAGCCATGCGTGGAATGCTGGAAAACTGCTGTGCATCGATTGAGATGCCGATCATCGCGGTGTTCGGGTAACGCAGCTTCTCGTCCCACAGCAAGGTGTAGCTGTCGAAGAAGGTACGGTTCTGGACTGCGCCACTGATGGAGTCGGACGACAACCGGGTCGCACGGATGTAGCGCGGCAGGCCGCCGGATGCCGGAAGGCGGACGTAATAGGAGAACTGCGTCCGGCTCATGGTCTTGCCAGTGACCCAGATGTCGTCACACAGCTGGAACCAGGCGCTCGCCCCGATCTTCCCTTCCAGCCGGAAAGCAACAGTTGAACCAGTGGTGTCGCCGTTCGTAGTGTTCTGCTCGCTCAGCTGCGGAACGCTGATCGTGACCCGAGTGGCATCCACGTCGGTGTCGGTGATGGCGCGCTCAATGGCTACGCCGTATTTCAGCTCAACCCCTACCGACTGCTCAGCCTCGAGGCCGGTCATCGGCATGTAGGCTTGGCCTTGAGTGCCGAGGCGGATATCGACGCCGACACCGGAGAAGTTGTAGCTGCCGTCGGCGTTCTGGAGCGGCACGTCGTCGAAGAAGATCTGCTGCGCGCCAGTGATGCCGGAGATTTCGCCTTCAGAGATAGCGTGCAGCACCCTTAC
>NZ_JACNDU010000034.1:0-49862 GCF_017351735.1 Pseudomonas sp. FW300-N2A2
GAGCAGGACCGGAGCGAGGGCATGCCGAGCCACAGCGAGGCACCGAACGAAAGGGGCAAGAGCGCTTGGTTACTTGGCGCTTTTCCAAGTGACCCGCTGTAAGAGCGGAACCAATAGAAGCCATCACCGCAGCAACGGATATACACACGCCCCTAAAACAATGCCTATCAGCGAGCACCCTGCGGCTTATACCCCAACCGCAAACCACCCCAATGCCGCCCCTTGAGCATGATCGGCACCGAAAGATCGTGCATCAACTCCCCCGTGTCCCGCGTATAGGTTTGCAACAAAACAGCCTGTTGATGACTGCCACAACGAATCCCGGTACGGTCGGCAAATTTGCGTTTGGTGCGGTTTTGCAGCGTATCGACCTGCGCATCACCAGTCAGTGGCTGACTGAAAACCTTGTTATGGGTCGGCACATAACCTTGCTGCGTGCAGGCGATGGCAAACACCAGGCCTTCATGGCGCGGCAGCAACGGTTCCTGAATCGCCGGCAAAACCTTATCGGTGTAGCGGTCGAAACGGGTCTGGTACTTGGCCGGACTGGTGTCAGGAATGGCCTGATAACTGCGATCGAACAAGTCATCGAGACTGACAAGCCCCTGGTCGATATCCGCCTCAAAGCGTGCCGTAATCTGACGCGCGCCTTCGCGGGCCAGGTCATAAATCCGCTGGTGATAGTCATCCAGTCCGACCTCGGCCAGACGCTCGCTGATGGTTTCGGCCTGACCTTCCATTTGCACCGCGGCTTGCGCCAGACGCTGAGTCTGTTGATCGCTGATCGCCAGATCGCTGCGCATCTGCTCGATGGCGTGAAACAGGCTGTCGAGTTGTTCGCGGTTGGTGTCGGCGCCCTTGGCAATATCGCCGACCTGACTTTCGACGCCAGCCGCCAGGCGGGCAATGTTTTCCAGGTGCTGGCCGGTGTGCTCGACCTGCTGGACACCGATGTCGAGGTCGCTGGACAGCTGCCGGATCTGCTCCACCACTTGCGCGGTGCGTTGCTGGATATCGGCAACCATCTCGCCGACTTCGCCGGTCGCCGTCGCTGTGCGCGCGGCCAGGCCGCGAACCTCGTCGGCGACGACTGCGAACCCGCGACCGTGCTCCCCGGCCCGTGCCGCTTCAATGGCCGCGTTCAATGCCAGCAGATTGGTCTGGCTGGCAATGGACTGGATCACCAGCGTGACCCGCTGGATATCGTCGCTGCGCAGGCTCAGGGCTTCGATCAGCTCACGACTGTTGCTCGCGCGCTGACTGAGTTGATGCATGCGGGTGATGGATTCGACCAGCTCCGTGCGCCCTGCCGCGCTGCTCTGATGCGCTTCGCTGGCGGCACTGAGGGCCGTTCGACTGAGTGTCGAGGTGGCTTGTTCGGTGGCGATCATCACTTCGGCATTGCTGACAATCTGTGCCGCGGCACCGAGTTGCGATTGCAGTTTGTCGGCCAGTTGCTTGACCGAAAAGGCCACGCCGGCGGCCGACAAGGCGTTATGACTGGTGGTGTAGGAAAGATCGCGAGTCAGTTCGGCGATGGCGCTGGAGTTGTCGGCAGATGGTTCTAAGGGAATGGCACGAGAACGGAGCCGAGGAAGCCAGATAATCAGGACGGCCAACGGCAAGCCAACGTAAAGCGGCCAGCCACCCAGCGTCATGCCGCACAGCAAGAGCATCAGGGCGATGCTTTGCAGCGTCGGCGTCAGCCAGCGGGTCTTCGGTGCAAACACTGGTGCAGGCAATGCCCCAACCAGAGATCCGTCTCTCGTCATCTTCGTCACCCCATGCGTCTTCTAATTGTTGTGACTGCATTAAACGCCACTAGAGGGCCATTATCCATGGTCCATTAGTAGTGGTCGTTGCAGCAGATCAATAGAAGTGCGCGAGGTTTTTCGCAGACGAAAAAAAGCATCGCGGGCAAGCCTTGCTCCTTCAGGAGTGAGGCTTGCCCGCGATGCGGGGCGCTACGAAATCAGGCCTGACGCTGGTGCTTGTCGATCTGTTCGTGACGCTCTTGCGCTTCGATGCAGTACTTGGTGGTCGGACTGATCAGCAGACGCTTCAGGCCAATGGCCTCGCCGCTGTCGTCGCACCAGCCGAAGCTGTCTTCCTTGATGCGCTCCAGCGCCTGTTCCAACTGAGGCAGCATGCGCTGGTCGCGATCGATCGCGTTCACCAGCCAGGTGCGCTCTTCTTCGACAGAAGCTGCGTCAGCCGGATCGGCCGGGGTGTCCAGGCTCTCGATGGCGATGCGATTCTGTTCGATGCGCTCATGGGTTTCGACTTTCATGTTCTGCAACAGCTCAGAGAAAAAAGCATGTTGCTCGGCATTCATGTAGTCATCCGCCGGCATGGCCAGCAACTTGTCCTTTGTCATTGATATCTCTATAAAAAAACGTGCATTAAGGCGAATTAGGGAGCGTTCCGGCGGACCTGGTCTGGCCATCGGAAAGGCGCCGTTTATTCCAAGCGCCACCCGGCACTCAATTTACGAGGGGCGGCAGTCTAAGGCCGACTTGAGGCCTCAGCAACTGAAAAGACAGCGAATTTGTCCGACAAAGCCCCGAAAGTGCTCTATGTCAGCCTTTACGGTGGTTATCGGAGTGCGTTTATAGCAAGAAATTCAACCGAGCGGCTGTATATAGAAGACAAATGGCCTCAACGGTGGTGTTTACCGAGCACATTTGCAGGGCAATGAACCTCAGCTAAGGTTGTCCTCCCGAAATGGCAAATCTTGAGGAGAGGTTCAATGAAGCTGATCGGCATGCTGGATTCGCCCTACGTGCGACGCGTTGCCATTTCCGCCAAACGCCTGGGCATCGACCTCGATCATCAGTCGGTTTCGGTGTTTCGGCACTTCGAGCAGTTCCAGCAGATCAACCCGGTGGTCAAGGCGCCGACGCTGGTGCTGGATGACGGCGAGGTGTTGATCGACTCGACGTTGATCATCGATTACCTGGAGGCACTCGCCGGACCGGGTAACAGCCTGATGCCAGAGGACCTGAACCAACGCCTGCGTTCGTTGCGCTTGATCGGCCTGGCGTTGGCAGCCTGCGAGAAGTCGGTGCAGCTTTATTACGAACGCAACCTGCGGCCCGCGGAAATTCAGTTCGAACCGTGGGTGGAACGGGTCGAGGGGCAATTGGCGGCCGCGTATTCGGCACTGGAACGGGAGCTGGAACTGCGACCGTTGAAGACTGACGGTTCGATTGATCAGGACGGGATTACATTGGCGGTGGCCTGGAGCTTTACCCGTCTGGTGGTGCCGGATCAGGTGGATGCCTGGCAGTTTCCGCTGATCAGTGCGTTTACCGACTATGCCGAGGGGCTTGAGGCGTTTGTGAGTACACCGATTGAATAGTGTTGCACCTGACAGCAGGAGAACGCGGTTTACTGTAGGAGCGAGCCTGCTCGCGATTTTTTATGCATTGCAGATGAGCTACTTGCGTTTGTAGCTCTTATTACCGCTGGGTGTCAGGCAATACACCCCGCCTCGTGGGCCGGTGCAAAACGAACCTGAGCCGCAGGTGCAGCCATCGGAGCTCTGCAATAAGGTTTGTGGGCGAGCCTGGCTTGAATCGCCATAAAGTGCCGAGCAGCTTTTCTTCGAGGCGCTGATAGAGCCGTCATTACACAGGAACAGGTCGCCATCACAACGATCGATACCGCCCTTCTTCCCCGAACACGGAGTGTTTCCCGCCCAGGCACTCCCGCTGATGACACACAGCAACAACACAACAATCGACATCCCGCCACGGCGAATCAAAGTGCGCACAGTCGAACTCCCTTTCAAGGTTATGGCCAGATGATATCAATGTTCCGGACCGCTCCATGAGCCACATGAAAGTTAATTTAAAAAGTCGCCGGCATTTCTTGGCAGAATGCCCACACACTTGCCTTGAACTGACTATCAGGTCCGCCCTATGACCCGCATCTTGACCATCGAAGACGACGCCGTGACCGCCCGGGAGATCGTCGCCGAATTGAGCAGCCACGGCCTCGACGTGGATTGGGTCGACAATGGCCGTGAAGGTCTGGAGCGTGCGGTCAACGGCAACTATGACTTGATTACCCTCGACCGCATGTTGCCCGAGCTCGATGGCCTGGCGATTGCCACGACGCTGCGGACCATGGGCGTGGCGACGCCGATCCTGATGATCAGCGCCCTCTCCGATGTCGATGAACGCGTGCGCGGTTTGCGTGCCGGCGGTGACGATTACCTGACCAAACCGTTTGCCACCGATGAAATGGCCGCCCGCGTCGAAGTGCTGCTGCGCCGGCAAAACACCGTGACCGCCCAGGCCACCACGCTGCGGGTCGCGGACCTGGAACTGAACCTGATCAGCCACGAAGCCAGCCGCGACGGCCAGTTGCTGACGCTGTTACCCACCGAGTACAAGTTGCTGGAATTCCTGATGCGCAATACCGGGCAGATTCTGTCGCGGATGATGATTTTCGAAGAGGTCTGGGGTTATCACTTCGACCCCGGCACCAACCTGATCGACGTGCACATCGGCCGCCTGCGCAAGAAGATCGACCCGCCCGGCAATGTCCCACTGATTCGGACCGTGCGAGGCTCGGGTTATGTCATTGCCGAACCCCTCTAAAGGCTGGCGCTCTTCCAGCAGCCGGTTGCTGGCGCTCTACAGTTCGCTGTTCGTGCTCTGGAGCGGGATTCTCATGGGGGTCATGTACTACGAGGTGTCCGCCTACCTGGACAACCTGGCCAAGCATTCGCTGATGCAACGTCAGCATTTGTTTTCGCGTTTTTCCGGCGAGCAACTGCTGGACGCCCTCGCCGTCAGCATGACTTTCGATATTCGCGGCATCGACGCCTACGGCCTGTTCGATGCCGAGCATCGCTACCTCAACGGTGCCCTGCGCCACATTCCTAAAGGTTTGCCGCTGGACGGCAAGATCCACATGCTCAGCGACTGCGCCGACTCCGATGACCCGACGCTGCCCGCCGACAGCTGCGACGCCGTGGCAACCCAGACACGGGACGGTCGCTGGCTGATTCTGGTGCGCGACAACGGTTCGCTGTTCGCCGTGACCCGCATCATTCTGCACGCGCTTTTCTGGGGTGTGACCCTGACTATTTTGCCGGGCATCGTCGGATGGCACCTGTTGCGCCGTCGACCGTTGCGACGCATTCGTGGGATTCAGGCCAGCGCCGAAGCGATTGTTGCCGGTGACCTGACCCGACGCTTGCCGCTGTCCAATCGCCGCGACGAACTGGACATGCTCGCCGCCATCGTCAACGCCATGCTCGAACGCATCGAGCGTTTGATGAACGAGGTCAAGGGGGTGTGCGACAACATCGCCCACGACTTGCGCACGCCGCTGACCCGCTTGCGGGCGCAGTTGTACCGCATGCAGCAACAGGCTGGCGAAGGGTCGGCAGAAGCGACGCAACTCGATTCGGTGCTCGCCGAAGCGGATACGCTGATGGCGCGTTTTCGCGGGTTGCTGCGGATCTCCGAGCTGGAGGATCGCCAGCGGCGTTCCGGTTTTGTACAGCTGGATCCGGTGCCGTTGTTGCAGGAGCTGCACGACTTTTATCTGCCGTTGGCGGAAGAAGGCGAACTGACGTTCAAGCTGCAATTGCCTGACACTCTGCCGCCATTGAATGGCGACCGGGCGTTGCTGTTCGAGGCGGTGGCCAACCTGTTGAGCAACTCGATCAAATTCACGCCGCCGGGGGGCGAGGTGATTTTGCGCGGGATCAACGAAGGTGGGCATACGCGGATCGAAGTGCTCGACTCCGGCCCTGGCATTGCGCTGGCCGAGCGCGAGGCGGTGTTTCAGCGCTTCTATCGCGCCGAGGGCGGCAATCAGCAAAGCGGCTTCGGGCTAGGCTTGTCGATCGTCGCGGCGATTGTCAGCCTGCATGGGTTTACGCTTGAAGTGGCTGACAGCGAATCGGGCGGCGCACGGTTGGTGCTCGATTGCCGACAGAGCCTGATTGCCCAGACTTGACACAGCCACCCCTGTAGGAGCCGGCTTGCTGGCGATGGCGATTTCACGGACGCCATCGCCAGCAAGCCTGGCTCCTACAGGATCGGGGGATGTTCAGGATGTTGGGTTAACACAAAACCTGTAGGAGCCGGCTTGCCGGCGATGGCGGTCTTGCGGACGCCTTCGCCGGCAAGCCTGGCTCCTACAGAATTGGGGGATGTTCGAGAGTTGGGATTAACGCGAAACCTGTAGGAGCCGGCTTGCTGGCGATGGCGATTTCACGGACGCCATCGCCGGCAAGCCTGGCTCCTACAGAATTGGGGGGATGTTCGAGATGTTGGGTTAACACAAAACCTGTAGGAGCCGGCTTGCTGGCGATGGCGATTTTGCGGGCGCTATCGCCAGCAAGCTGGCTCCTACAGGATCGGGGGATGTTCGGGATTTTGGATTAACGCGAAACCTGTAGGAGCCGGCTTGCCGGCGATGGCGATTTTGCGGACGCCTTCGCCGGCAAGCCGGCTCCTACAGGGGATCGGGTTTACACGGGGTAGTTGGCCCGCAGGGCTTGGAGGCCACCCTGGTAAATTCCGGCAAACAACGCCGCCACTTCTTCCTCGGTCACACCGACCGGTGCAAACCGCCCCGACCAGGTCACTCGGGCGCCCTCGCCCTGCGCTTCAACGCGGATCGTCGCCAGGTAATCCGTCGCCGGAAACGGTGCCTGCAAAATCGAGTAGCTATATGTCTTCCCGGCGTTATCAAACGACTCAAGCCGTTCCACCACTATCGCGCCATCGGCGGTTTGCAGACTGCGCACCCGCCCGCCTTCGCTCAGTTCGCTTTTGGGAATGAACGGCAGCCAGTCCGGCAGCGAGTTGAAGCCGCCGATCAATTGCCAAACCTTGTCGGCCGAAGCCGGGATGTCGATAAACGCTGATGCAGTTGCCATGTAGTCCTCTCTCCTCAATCAAAAAATTCAGATCGCCAGGCTGTCGACGACACCGCCGTCGACTCGAAGGGCGGCGCCGGTCGTGGCCGATGACAGCGGTGAAGCGATGTAAGCCACCAGGTTGGCGACTTCCTCGACGTCCGCCACGCGCTGGATGATCGACGTCGGCCGGGCCTGGCGCACGAACGCATCGGCTTCTTCGCGCACACTGCGCCCCGATTCGGCCGTGGCGTCCTTGAGCATCTGCTCCAGACCATCGGTCAACGTCGGGCCTGGCAGGATCGCATTCACCGTCACGCCCGTGCCCGCCAGCCGTTTGGCCAGGCCATGAGACACCGCGAGGTTGGCGCTTTTGGTCACGCCGTAGTTGAGCATGTCCGCCGGGATCGCAATCCCGGATTCCGAGGACAGGAAAATCACCCGCCCCCAGCCCTGCTTGACCATGTCCGGCACGTAATGCCGCGACAGGCGCACACCGGAGATCACGTTGACCTCATAAAACCGCGTCCACTCGCTGTCCGGCGTGTCGAAGAAATCCACCTCGTTGAAGATCCCGAGGTTGTTCACCAGAATGTCCGCTCGCGGCTCGGCGACGAACAACTGCTCAGCACCTTCGGCGGTGCCGAGGTCGGCGGTCAGGCCACGCAGTTGCGCGCCCGGCACGCTCTGGCGGATGCTCGCCAGCGCCTGCTCGACCTTGGCCGTCTCGCGGCCGATCACCACCACCGTCGCACCGGACTCGGCCAGTGCCTTGCTGATGCCCAGGCCAATGCCGGCGGTGCTGCCGCTGACGATGGCGAGTTTTCCAGTCAGATCGATCTTCATGCTCAAACTCCTGCGAGGGGTAATGGAGCGCGTTCGGACACCAGTTTCGCGTCGCGCATGGCTTGCCAGAATGCAGCGGGAATGGCGGCTGACAACGCAGCCACATCTTCAGCAATCCGGTCCGGACGGCTGGAACCAGGAATCACGGCAGCAACGGCCGGGTTAGCGAGGGAGAACTGCAATGCAGCGGCCTTGATGTCGACGCCATGAGCCGCTGCGATACGTTTGATCTGCTCGACTTTATGGATGATCGCCGGGCTGGCCTTCTGGTATTCGAAATGCGCACCACCGGCCAGAATCCCCGAGCTGTAGGGACCACCGACCACGATCTCGACATTCTGCGCCAGCGCGGCATCCATCAGGCGTTGCAGGGCACGGTCGTGATCAAGCAGTGTGTAGCGGCCCGCCAGCAGAAAACCGTCCGGCTGGGCTTCGGTCAGGTCGAGGGTCAGCTCACACGGCTCGACCTTGTTCACGCCCAACCCCCATCCTTTGATCACGCCTTCTTCGCGCAAACGGGTCAACACTTTGAACGCGCCGGTGCGGGCCTGGTTGAAGTATTCCAGCCATTGATCACCGTAGAAGTCCTGCGCGATGTCGTGGACCCAAACGATGTCCAGACGATCGGTTTGCAGACGCTTGAGGCTGTCTTCGATGGAACGCATCGTCGCGTCGGCGCTGTAATCGTTGACGATCTTGTTCGCGCGACCGTGTTCGAACACGCCGCTCTTCTCACCCAGATCACGGGCGGCGGCGTCTTCGACTTCATCCAGAATCACCCGCCCGACCTTGCTGCTCAGCACATAATCGTCGCGGTTGTATTGGGACAGCGCGGCGCCCAAGCGAATTTCCGACAGGCCCGAACCATAAAACGGTGCGGTATCGAAGTAGCGCACGCCGGCATCCCAGGCCGCGTGCACGGTGGCCAGCGCTTCTTCTTCAGGGATGGCGCGGAACATGTTGCCCAATGGGGCGGTACCGAAACCCAGCGCACCGGGCAGTTTGTCTTTCAAGCTCATGAAAAAATCCTCTCGAATGTCTCGTAAACCTGTAGGAGCCGGCTTGCTGGCGATGGATGTCAACGATAACGCGGGCGGTCTGAATGAACGCGTCGCCTAGACGCTTTTCGCCGGCAAGCCGGCTCCTACAAAGAGCGGTGTTTGCTTTACCGTTGAGCCAATCCTAGATTGCGAGGATCGGACCGTCCAAGACATAATGCGCAGCACTTGAGTCCCTATAGGTCTGACATGATCGACATCCGTCAATTGCGCTACTTCGTCGCCGTCGCCGAAGAAGAACACGTCGGTCGCGCCGCCGAACGCCTGCACATTTCCCAATCGCCCCTGAGCCGGCAAATCGCCCAGCTTGAGGAACGCCTGGGCCTGACCCTGTTCGAGCGCAGCCAGCAACGCATCCGCCTGACCCGCGACGGCCAGACCTTCCTCGCCGAAACCCGCGCCCTGCTGACCCACGCCAATCGCCTGGAATCCCTCGGCAAACGCCTGGGTCGCGGTGAAGAAGGCGGCCTGTGCATCGGCTACATCGAGAACGCCATGCACGCCGGCGTCTTGCCCAATGCCCTGCGCGTGCTGCGGGTCGACCGGCCGAACGTGCACGTCGCGCTGTACAACCTCAGCTCCGCCGAACAACTCGAAGGCCTGCGTCAGCGTAGTCTCGATATCGCACTGGTCAGCGAACCGCCCGTCGCCGACGATCCGGACCTGCTGGGTTTTCAGGTGCTGGACGACCCAATGCTGCTGGCGCTGCCCGAGCATCATCCGCTGGCCTTGCAAGCGGAACTGACCTCGGCAGATCTGGCCGATCAGGAATGGATCGGCGTGCAACACCGCCAGAACTGCGCGAGCCGCGACGACTTCATCAGCGCCTGCATCCGCGCCGGTTTCACCCCGGACATCCGCATGGAGGCGACAGAGCCGTTCACCGCACTGGGGCTGGTGGCGTCGGGGTTGGGGATTGCGATGATTCAGAAAGGTTTGAGCCGCAATGCGCCGCCCGGTGTGGTGCTGCGGGAGGTGCCGTGGATTTCATTTACCACGCCGCTGTGGGCAGCGTGGCATCGGGTGAATTTGCGGCCGTTGGTGGAGACGTTCAGGAAGGTGCTGACCGAGCCATAAGCAAGGCGGGATGATCAGGATACCCGTCTGCCAAACGCGACCCATGTAGGAGCCAGGCTTGCCGGCGAAGGCGATCTCATGAACGCCTTCGCCGGCAAGCCTGGCTCCTACAGAATCGCGGGATGTTCAGGTATGGGGGCTCACACCAAACCTGTAGGAGCCGCCTTGCTGGCGATAGCGATTTCACAGACCCCTTCGCCGGCAAGCCTGGCTCCTACAGAATCGTGGGATGTTCAGGTATGGGGGTTCACACCAAACCTGTAGGAGCCGGCTTGCCGGCGATGGCGATCTCATGGACGCCTTCGCAGGCAAAGGTTTGGTGCTTTACTGGAAAGACCCCGCCCCCTGCGAGTAGCCCCGCCATGAACCGCAACGACCTGCGCCGCGTGGACATGAACCTGCTGGTGATTTTCGAAACCCTGATGTTCGAAAAGAACCTGACCCGGGCCGGGGAAAAGCTGTTCCTCGGCCAGCCTGCCGTCAGCGCTTCACTGGCCAAGTTGCGTGATCTGTTCGATGACCCGCTGCTGGTGCGCAACGGTCGTGTGCTGGAGCCGACCCAGCGCGCTCTACAGATTCTCAAGGAGTTGCAGCCGGCGATGGACACCATTTCCGGCGCGGTCAGCCGGGCCAAGGATTTCGACCCGGCCACCAGTCGCGACGTGTTCCGCATCGGCCTGTCCGACGACGCCGAGTTCGGTCTGTTTCCGCCGCTGCTCAAGCAGATCCGCGAAGAGGCGCAGAACGTTGTGGTAGTGGTGCGGCGGGTGAATTTCCTGCTGATGTCGTCGATGCTCGCCAGCGGCGAAATTTCCGTCGGGATCAGCTACACCACCGAATTGCCGGCCAACGCCAAGCGCAAAAAACTGCGCGACCTGAGCGTGAAGATCTTGCGTGGCGACAGTCGGCCCGGTGTCCTGACGCTGGATGATTACTGCGAGCGCCCTCACGCGCTGGTGTCGTTTTCTGGGGATCTGACCGGGGCTATCGACAATGACCTGGCGCGCATCGGTCGTTCACGCCGCGTGGTGTTGGCGGTGCCGCAGTTTGCCGGGCTGCGCGCCTTGCTGGCCGGCACCGACATGCTCGCCACGGTGCCGGATTACGCCGCGTGTGCGCTGATCGAAGGCAGCAGCCAGTTGCGCGCCGACGACCCGCCGTTTGACATCAACCTGTCCGAACTGTCGATGGTCTGGAACGGGGTCAACGATAACGATCCGGCAGAACGTTGGTTGCGCGCGCGAATTGCCCAACACATGTCGGCGCCACTGCCGGGGGGTTGAGCGAATTGAAATCCGGATCGGTTTCGCGCAGGAAGATCGGCAGGTCCGTCATCGGCGGCATGGCCGGAATGTCGAAGTACATCTGGATCACCCAGCCACGGTGATAACTGGCGTGGTTGACCACGTGCAGCAGCATCGCGCCGGCGCTCATGGTGCCGCTTTCGCCCGAGACGAACGTGAACTCCAGGGGTTTATCCAGCGAGGCGTCGGTCTGGCGTTCGCTCCAGTCGCAGTACCAGTGATCGATGTCTTTTTGTGCCATGCGCAGATCGGCGAGATCGGGATGCAGCAGATCGTGCGAAGTCTTGAAGCCGTGCCCCCGGCCTTCGAGGTGAGCCTGCCAGATGCAGTCCACGACGTAGATGTGGTTCAGCGTGCCAATCATGTTCTTGAACACCGAGACCCGTTCTTTGTTGACCTCGCCCGGTGGCAAATCGGCCAGGCTGTCAAAGAGACGTTGATCGGCCCAGCGTTTGTAATCGGCCAGCATGCGGGCTGTGCGTACGTTAATCATCAGAGGTCTCCCATTGTGATGGGCGCACTGCAAAGCATAGTCCTCGTGAGGCGTGGCAGCTCAAACGCTGATCATCGGTCGCCCAGTGCCTGCGTTACCCGCTCGGCCAGCGCCAGGCAACTGGTCAGCCCCGGCGATTCGATGCCAAACAGATTGACCAGTCCGGGCACGCCATGCGTGGCGGGGCCGCTGATGATGAAGTCGGCGGCGGGTTCTGTCGGGCCGGTGATTTTCGGGCGGATGCCGCTGTAGGCCGGTTGCAGGCTGTCATCGGGCAAGGCGGGCCAGTAACGCCGGATGGCCTCGTAGAAACCATCGGCACGGCGCGGATCGACGCGGTAATCGACGTCATCAACCCACTCGACATCCGGTCCAAAACGCGCCTGACCACCCAGGTCAAGGGTCATGTGCACCCCCAGCCCGGCACTCTCCGGTGCTGGATAAACCAGGTGCCGGAACGGCGCGCGGCCGCTGAAACTGAAATAGCTGCCCTTGCACAAACGAGCCGTTGGCACGTGCTGCGACGACAGACCCTCAATGCGGCTCGCCACCTGCGGGGCGGACAACCCGGCGCAATTGATCAATTCGCGGCAGCTCAAGGTCATCGGCTGGACGCCGCCCATCTGCAGTTCGAAACCGTGTTCACTGCATCGGGCCGATATCAGTGGCGTATGAAACGCCATCGACGCTCCGGCGGCCTCGGCGTCCGCCTGAAGCGCCAGCATCAGGGCATGGGAATCGACAATCCCGGTGGATGGAGACCAGAGCGCAGCGACGCAAGACAGCGCCGGCTCAAGGTCACGGGCCTGGTTGGCGTCCAGCCATTGCAAGTCATCGACACCATTGCGGGCGCCCTGCTCCAACAACTTCTGCAACGCCCCGCGCTGGTCATCATCAGTGGCGACGATGAGCTTGCCCAGTCGCTGATAACCGACGCCACGCTCATCACAAAAGGCGTAAAGGCGCTGTTTGCCCTCCACGCATAATTGCGCCTTGAGGCTGCCGCTCGGGTAATAGATGCCGGCGTGGATCACTTCCGAATTGCGCGAACTGATGCCCACGCCAATGCCCTCGCCGGCTTCGACCAGAATCACTTCGCGCCCGCTGCGGGCCAACGCTCTGGCCACCGCCAGCCCGACCACGCCGGCCCCGACCACCACGCATTCGATATCGACACTCACCTGCCCTGCGCTCCTTTTAAACGATCAAAACGTGCCGGGATAACTGCCGCCGTCCAGCAACAGATTTTGCCCTGTCAGGAAACCAGCGTGGGCGCTACAGATGAATGCGCAATAGGCGCCGAACTCATCGGGCTGGCCAAAGCGCTGGGCCGGAACGTTTTTGCGCCGCTGTGCGCTGATGCTCTCGACGCTGGCACCATTGGCCTCGGCGGCGGCGCTCAGGGTTTTGTGCAGGCGCTCGGTCTCGAACGGGCCGGGCAACAGATTATTGATCGTGACGTTGTGCCCGGCCAGCCGCGACTGCCGCGCGAGCCCGGCGATAAAACCGGTCAAGCCGCTGCGGGCGCCGTTGGACAGGCCCAGCACATCGATCGGCGCCTTCACTGCACCGGAGGTGATATTGACGACGCGCCCAAAACCGCGCTCGGCCATGCCATCGACACAGGCCTTGATCAGCTCGATGGGCGTCAGCATGTTGGCATCCAGCGCCTTCAACCAGTCTTCGCGTTGCCAGTCGCGGAAGTCACCCGGCGGCGGGCCTCCGGCGTTATTGATCAGGATGTCCACCTGCGGGCAGGCCGCCAATACTTGCTCGCGGACGGCCGGCTCGCTGATGTCGCCGGCCACCGTGCGCACTTCGATGCTCGGCGCCAGGCCACGTAATTCTGTGGCGGCGGCTTGCAACGTTTCGTCGCCACGGGCGTTGATCACCAGGTTCACGCCCTCCTTCGCCAAGGCTCGCGCACAGGCCAGCCCCAAGCCTTTGCTGGCGGCGCAGACAATCGCCCAGCGACCCGATATGCCCAATTCCATGACGATGCTCCCGACGGTTCGAAAACCTAACGTTACCACCGTGCGCCGTCGGGATACTCCAGGGAATCAGGTTTGTTCGGCAATTCAATTGTTCCGGATTATCACGAGTGGATCGCCCAGAATCTCAGCCACGAAAACCTTACGATTGAAGTGCTGAGGCTGGAAGCGGCCCGGCGGTTGCTGGAAGAGTCCGAGTGCAATATTGAGCAGATTGCCCAGGGGGGCGGGTTGGGGATGAGGAGCGGATGCGGTTTACGTTTCAGCGCAATTTGGGGGTTCGCCGAGGGAGTATCGGAGGCGGTTTTCGCGGTGATGAGGGAAGTCTGGAGCAAACTTCCTTCGTTCGGATATGGCTAGATCACAGCACTATGTATGCTCCGCTGATGGCGAAGCATACAGTTGCGATGTGAAAAACGTGTGCCGCAAGTCGGGCAAACGTAGGGCTTTTCTCCGGTATGGGTGCGCATGTGAATATCCAAAACACTTTTCCGGGCAAAACTTGCGTCACAAGTCGAGCACTTATAAGGCTTTTCTTCGGTATGAGTGCGCATGTGCGCCTTCAAATGAGACGATTGCGCAAAACCTGTTTCACAAATTAGGCACTTATAAGGCTTTACTCCGGTATGTCTGCGCATGTGCTCCTTCAAACTACCCTTTTGCGCAAAGCATTTGTTGCATAACTCGCAGCTGTACGGTTTTTCACCGGTGTGGGTTCGCAGGTGGTTATCTAAATTACTTTTACCCGCAAATCTTTTGGCGCAACGCGGACAGCTAAACCGCATATTCCTGCCGTGCGCCTGCTCCCTCCCATCACCCGCAGCAGAGGTCGAGGGCTGGGGTTCTGCCTGACTCAGGACTGGCGCTGGTTGACTGGTACCGCGTATCGGCGACACCGGAGCCAAATCCGTCACAGGCGTAGATGCAGGTGGCATAGGCATGACGGGCTGTGGTGATGGGGGAGGTTCATGAATTTCGTCGGCTGGCAAATCATCCGGATCTGACGCCATATCCTCGCCAACCAGCGCAGCAAAGACTTCAAGGGTATCGGGGTAGCCTTCCAAGGCCTTAATAAACTCAAGCTGCGCGGTCTGACCAAACGATTGGTCATCGTCTTTTACTCGCCCATCTCTGTCGAAATAGCGCATCGGCGAATTCCCGACAAACCCATACCGATTCAACCCGTCCACCTCCCCCGCCGGGTCCGGGTTGAGCCAGCCGTGTTGCCAAGGCGCGTAGTACCGATAACCGTAGTAATACAACCCGGTGGCGTCACGCTCCTTGCCCGAGTAACCCTTGGTTTTATACGACGCCTTGGCGGCGTGATGTGCCACCCACCACGCCCGGCCACCAAACGGCAGATAGCCTTCGTCACTGATCACCGCGCCCTTTTCGTCCAGCTCCAGTTGGCTGGAGCCCAGGTGATCGCTGACGCTGTAACTCAAATAATCGTTGTCCACCCCGGTGGGCGGTGAGCCGACCCAATGCCGCAGCCGCACCGTGTTGCGTCCGGCTTCGATCTCCAGCACATGCCGCTCGGCTCCGTCGGCGGTGCGGTGAATTTCCACACCCGGCAGGTAGCGTACCTCGGCGATCAAGGTGCGGCGTGAGGTCAGTTCGCAGCGTACTTTGCGCAGGCGTTTGCCACCGCCGCCGTAGCGATAGAGTTCACGGTCGTCCGGACCATCTTCGCGGGTGACCGGGGACACCTGACTTAACTGGTTGCGCGCATCCCAGCGCAGCGTTTGCCCGCGCAGCAGGTGAAGCTGATTGCCGTTGCCGTCGAACTCTCGGGTGAAATCCGGCGGTGGATCGCCGTCGTGCTGGTTCACGCGACGGTTGCTACTCACATCCACGGCCCAACGCCGAGTGAACGGCTGCGCGCCAAGATGCCGCAATTCCAGCGGGTTACCGCCGGCGTCGTAGTCGTATTCTTCGCGATAGTTGACCAGCGCGTTCGGGTCGTTGGCGGCGCGGTAGACCTCTCGGCCGGTCGCGAAAATCAACCGGTACAGGCTGTCGTAGGTGCAGGTGCTGACAGGGTCGACTCGCTGGTTCTTGAAATGGGTGGTGGCTTTGGCCTGGTCATCGATCCGCACCGGATTGCCGACCGGGTCGTAGGTGTAATGCAGGTTTTGCAGCAGCGGTTGACTGGGCAGACCGGTACTTAAGTGCAGCAGGCGCGCGTCTTCCGGGCTGAACTCGGCACGGGTGATCACGCCGTTGCCCGCCGTTTCCTGCTCGACCAGCCCACCAGCGTTGTAGCGGATCTCGCTGACCAGCGTCACCTCGGCCTCGCCCTGGCGCCGCAAGGAAACCGCGCGTAATTGCCCGGCGCAGGTTCGGCTGAACCGTCGGCAGTTAAGCTTGGCATCGGTTTGCGTCGCGACCTCGCCCAAGGCGTCATAGGTCCAGCGACTGTCGAAGCCGGGTGTGGGTTCGAGCAAGGCATTGCGGGCGTCGATTTCCAGCGGCCAATGCACTGGATCCAGTGATGACAGAAAATGACTGGTTTCCAGCAGCGGCAGGCCGCGCAGATCGAAGTCGGGCATGTGCCGGGTGGTGCTCGGGTCGTCGTGGCGGATCAACTGTCCGCATTGATTACGAGCGTTGCCGCCGGGGTCACCGTATTGAAAGCGCTCGACCACCCGTGGTGTTTCGTCCTCAAGTTGTTCGGTCACCGCGATGGGACGTAACTGTTGGTCATAGGCGCGTTGCTCTGTGCAACGGCTGTCCCAGCGTTGCAGGATCTGACCCGCCGGGCCCAACAACGACAGAGTCCAACCTGAATCGACGCTGACGTTCAGTAACTCGCTGCCGGACAAGCCACGGAGGGAACTTCGATTCGGTCCACGCCCCGCAGTCCCCAATCGCGGATCCACACGCGCCACTTCCCGCCCCAACGGATCAAACACCTGCCGGGTGATCTGCGGCTGCGCCGGTTGCCCTACCGCAGAACGGCAATAAGCCACCGCGCGCACCGCCAGACGTCGCGGGTCAATGACCGCGAGATCGGGAGTGTGGGTGTCCACGCCAAGGTTATTCATAAAGGTTGAATACCATGCGACGCGAACGGCGACTACTGACAGAAATAACAGGTCAATCCATGCCGATGCCAACAGCCGAGCGGATCCAAACCTGCGCATTGAAGTGATTGTGTGTGCGGCAAGGAACTCCTGACGGCCGCCGCGCATCCTAAATTATGTGGTACTTCCATTACGCTTTCAGAGGACACCGTCATGCGCCGTCTGATCATCATTTCTTCCCTTGTGTTGTGCGTACCCTTCGGCTCGGCTTTCGCGGATGTGGATGCGGGCGATGTGGCCACCTCGGCCGGGGTTTCCGCTTCGCTGTACTCGACGTTCAAGGACGACAAACTCATGATCCCCGCCCGGGATGATGCCTCCAGCTTCGTGGCCAGTGGCGGTGCGATTCGTGGGGTGTATCTGGAGTCGGTCATGCAGCAGATCCGCCAGGACAATCCCGGACTGAACGCCAGCGATGAAGACCTCGCCAGAGCGATTCTGATCCAGGACGGTGCCGCTGCCGGGCAATGAAGGCTAAACATTCGCGGTGGGGCTTGTGACACCTGACCAGGCGTTTACGGCCCTGCTTCGCTTGCCGGCTACTTTGCGCTTTCAGCGGATGAACGCGCCCATCCGGCAACGAGTTGTGCGTTGATGCTGACGCCACCGCACACCACGATCACTACGTCATGGGCATCGGCAATTGCCGGGTGGTCCAGATAGCCGATTGCCAACGAAACACCGCACGCCGGTTCAACCAGCTGGCGCAAATCGTTGGCATACCGCACCACGCCCATGATCGCTTCGTCATCGCCGAGCACCACGCATTGGTGAGGAAAATCGAGGATGTGTTGCACCGGCCAGGCGGCCACTTGAGCCGCGCCGAGCGAGGTGGCAACGGTGTCGATGCGCGAAAGCCTGACCGGATGCCCGGCCTTGATCGCGGCCGAAAAAGACGCCGCACCCATGGTTTCGCAGGCGATGATGCGGCAATCCATACGGCCATGCCGAATCAATCCAGTGAGAATGCCTGCCAGCAAACCACCGCCCCCCACCGACGTCACCAGCGTGTCGACTTGAGGGCAGTCCTCGAGAACCTCATCGATCATCGTGCTGTGCCCTTCCCACAATACCGGATGATCGAAGGCCGGCACATATTCGGTGTCTGCCCCTTTTGAAAGCTCCTTCGCCCGCTGATTGGCGTCGTCCCAGACCTTGCCGTGAACGATCACTTCGGCACCGGTTTTACGAATCCTCGCGCGCGTGCTTTCCGGGGTGGTGTGTGGCACCACGATGCAGGCTTGCAACCCCAGGCTGGCCGCCGCGACAGCGGTGGCGAAACCGGCGTTGCCACCGGAAGGACAGACCACCTTGCGCTTGCCCTCGGCCTTTGCCTGGCTGCACAACAGCCCCATGCCGCGCAGTTTGAACGAGCCGCTGGGTTGCAGGTTTTCCAGCTTGAGCCAGATCCGCCGAGTGGGGGTCGACAAACCCGGGTGCAGGATCAGGGGGGTTCTGATGTGAAGCATGTTGGGTTCCTCGGGCGCGCACCGACGGATCGAGTTCTTCAACCAGCCGGTGTTGCACGGTCCTTATCCAAGCTTAGATCACCCTGGCCCGAGCTTGCTGTTTCAACGATAACGCGGTGCCGCCGTGGAGTTGCCGAACAAGCCCGACAAGGTTTTGCGCTGGGCTTCGTAACGATCCCACTGCTCGCCATCGTGCAGGCCCGGAATGGTCACCACTTCCCCGCTCGCAAGCCCCACCAGCGCGGCGTCGACCATGTCCTCAGCGGACATCACGATCTCCTGTGGCAGGTTTTCCACCGGGTTACCGGCCTCGCTCCAGAAGTCAGTCGCAGTGGCGCCGGGCAGCACGGCCTGGATACGGATGCCTTTATCCGCCAATTCGTGGTGCAGCGATTGGCTCAGGCCCAACACAAATGCCTTGGTCCCGCCGTACACGCCGTTGAGAATTTCCGGCGCAATTGCGACGATCGAGGAGATGTTGATCACGGTTCCGGTGCCACGGGCGACGAAGCCTGGCACAACCGCGTAGGCCAGGCGCATCAGCGCGGTGACGTTGAGGGTGATCATGTCTTCCATGTCATCCACCGGGCTGCCCAGCAGCGGCATCACGGCGCCGACCCCGGCGTTGTTGACCAGCAATGTAATGCTGGCGTCGTTACGCAGAATGCCTTCAACCCGGCGCAGATCGGCCCGGTTTTTCAGGTCGGCGGCGACCACTTCCACGGCGCGCCCGGTTTCGTTGCTCAGGTGATTGGCCAGGGCGTTCAGTTTGGCCTGGCTGCGGGCGACCAGAATCAAGTCATACCCCTGACGGGCGAGACGGTCGGCGTAGACCGCGCCGATTCCGGAAGAAGCGCCTGTGATCAGGGCGGTGCCTTTGGACGAGAGAGCCATGTTCAGTTTCCTTCACAGTGAGGCGAAGTGTTCGCCGGGTGTGAACAGTTATAAATTGACTGACGCTTGTCTCAAATGACGTTTAAAGTACGTTTTCAGGACATTTCTCTTTGAGGGGCCGGCAATGACTTCCGTAGCGTTTGTGGTGTTTGAAGGCTTCCAGTCCATGGCGCTGGCGGCGATGCCGGTGTTCGAATACGCCAACTTCAGCGCTGGCGAGACGCTTTATACGGTGAGTGTGGTGTCCGAAGACGGCCGCACCCTGCGCGCCTCCGGTGGTTTGAGCGTTGGCACCGAGGCGTTTGGTGGACGGGTGTTCGACACGGTGATTGTGGTCGGCGGCGATGCCATTCTCGAGCAGGCGCCCGAGGGGGTATTGAATTACCTGCGCGGCAGCATCAAGACCGCACGGCGTACGGCGTCGATCTGTTCCGGCGCCTTTGTGTTGGCCCAGGCGGGTTTGCTTGAAGGACGGCGGGCGACCACGCATTGGGCGTACGCACGGGAACTGCAGGCGCGGTTTCCGTCGATCAAAGTGGAAGAGGATCGCATCTACGTGGTCGACGGTTCGATCTGGACGTCCGCCGGGATGACCGCCGGTATCGACCTGGCGCTGGCCATGGTTGAAAAGGATCACGGTGCCGAACTCGCCCGCGCCGTGGCGCAGAAACTGGTGATGTACCACCGACGCGCGGGCGGCCAGTCCCAGCACTCGGCGCTGCTGGAACTGGAGCCGAAATCCGACCGCATCCAGACCGTGCTCGGTTATGCCCGCGAACACCTCGCCGAAACGTTGTCGGTGGAACACCTGGCGGACGTGGCGAGCCTCAGCCCGCGCCAGTTCAGCCGGGCGTTTCGCGCCGAAACCGGGCAGTCGCCGGCCAAAGCCATCGAAAACCTGCGCCTGGAAGCGGCTCGGCAGATGCTGGAACGCGGGCGGTTGACCCTCGATCAGATCGCCACCGAAACCGGTTTTAGCGACCGCCGGCGCATGCGTGAAGCCTTCCTCAGAGCCTTCGGCCAACCGCCGCAAGTAATTCGCCGCAACGCCCGAGCCGAGGTTCTGTAGGAGCCAGCTTGCTGGCGATTGGCTCTTGAGGCAGGTGGTGATTTTGAAAATGCCATCGCCAGCAAGCCGGCTCCTACAGGGTTCGGGACAATCCCCGTGTCCTCCGTCATATGCACCATTTGTAGGAGCCGGCTTGCTGGCGATTGGCCCCTGAGGCAGGCGGTGATTTTGAGAACGCCATCGCCGGCAAGCCGGGTCCTACAGGATTCGGGGCAACTCTCACGATCCTCGGTCACACACAAATTTTGTAGGAGCCAGCTTGCTGGCGATTGGCCCTTGAGGCCGGCGGTGATTTTGGGAACGCCATCGCCAGCAAGCCGGCTCCTACAATGAATGGTGTATTCGTTGAATGTGCGGGGTGACTATGAAAATCTCGGCCAGATTGGCGTTTTTCGCCATTGTCAGCACCCTCGCCTACCTCGGGCTCGCTGTCTGGGGGCTCGGCGGGTGGGCCGCTTTTTTCTCTCACGGGGCGCTGGTGGTGGTTGTGTTGGCGACGCTGCTGATGACGGTCGCAGCGCTGTTCACCGAGGTCAACCTCAGCTCCGGCGAACGTGAAGACCGGGCCAATCGCTGGGTGCTGCCGGCCTTCGGGGTGATCGGGATAGCGAGCGGTTTTCTACCCGCCTACACCGACCGGATCGACTTCTGGACCTTCGGCGGCGAAGGCGTGCGTTGGCTCGGGGCGTTGGTGTTCATCATCGGCGGTGCGTTGCGCATGTGGCCGGTGTTTGTGTTGGGCAAGCGCTTCAGCGGACTGGTGGCGATTCAGCCGGGGCATAGCCTTGTGACAGAGGGGATTTATCGCCGTTTGCGTAACCCCAGCTATTTGGGGATGTTGGTGATTGCGGTGGGTTGGGCGCTGGCGTTTCGTTCGGGCGTTGGCCTGTTGCTGGCAGCGTTGACGGTGATCCCGCTGATTGCCCGCATCCACGCGGAAGAGGCGCTGCTGCGGGCGCAGTTTGGCAGTGAATATGAGGCGTATTGCAGCCGTAGCTGGCGGTTGATTCCTGGTCTCTATTAACACCACGGTCCTTGTAGGAGCCAGCTTGCTGGCGATGGTGTGTCAGCCACATTGATGTCGACTGATACACCATCGCCAGCAAGCTGGCTCCTACAGGGGGGCGGTGTTGTCAGGGGGTGAGCAGGCGGAGATGGCCGTCGGGGTCAACCTGGACGGTGACCGAGTCATAATCGACCATCGTCGCATGCGGCGTTTCGATCGGATGATCGTGAGTCGAGGTAATAATCAGCAAATCTGCCCCAGCGGCTTGCGCGGCGAGAATGCCGACGGTGGCATCTTCGAAGATCAGGCAATCGGTCACTTCGACACCTAACCGCCTGGCCGCCAATCGATAACCCGCCGGATCGGGTTTGCCGGCGCTGACGTCTTCCGCCGTGACCATCACTGCAGGTTCGGGAATCCCCGCCGCCGCCATCCGGCGAAGCGCGAGCGCTTTGGGCGCAGATGTCACGATGGCCCACTGGCTGGCCGGCAGCGACGTCAGGAAATCCGCCGCCCTGCGCACCTCGACAATTCCCTCGACATCATCGATTTCCGCTTGGGTAATCCACGCTGCTTCAGCCTCGGCATCGACACCCGGCAATGCCTGACGGTTGATGGTGTCAATGGCCCGGACGCCGTGAATGGTCGGCAGAAAAGACTCCACATCCACGCCATGGCGCAAGGCCCAGACGGTCCAGATGCGCTCGGCGGCGGCGATGGAATTGAGGACGGTGCCGTCCATATCGAACAGAAAAGCGCGATAAGGCTTGTTTAAAACCGATGGTTGAGCTGACAAGGATGAGCGTCCTTTTGCAAGAGCCGGGCGAGTTTTGCCGAGCAATGTAGCATTGGCTTGTCCGCCGCGTGTTGTTTCAGCCAACCGTCTTCGACTTCAACGCACCTTCCACGCAATCGAGCAATTGCCCAAGCGCCCAGGGTTTCTTGATGAACGACACCTCATGCCGCACGCCGGAAGTCTGCGGCGTTTCGAAGCCGGACATGATCATGATCGGCTTGCCCGGCCAGCGGTCGCCGAACTGATTGGCCAGATCGGCACCGTTGAGTTTGCCTGGCATGGTGATGTCCGTCAGCAGCAACACCACCTTGTCTGCGTGCTGCTCCAGGTAACCCGCCGCAGCATCCGCGCTGATCTTCGGTTCGACGGTGAAACCCTCCTCCTGAAGAACTTCGCAGAGAAACTCCAGGATCAGCGGGTCATCTTCAACCACAAGAATCAACCCGCCTGGAAGGTTCTCGCCCGCCGTCGATACTGGACACATGACTTTGCCACTCCCTGATTGCCGAATGAATTCGCGGGCTCAAATCCGCTGCCTACAGGTATGAGCAGCGGACTCGGCGGAAATTCATTTTTGATACAGGGAGTCGACGAAATCAGGCGTCCTGCAAAATCAGATCGGCGCCCTTCTCCGCCACCATCAACACGGCGGCATGGGTATTGCCCGACGTCACGTTAGGGAAAATCGACGCATCGACAATGCGCAATCCCTCAAGACCATGCACCTTCAACCGCTTGTCCACCACCGACCGCTGGTCGTCTGCGCCCATCGCGCAGGAACCGCACAGGTGATAAATCGAACCGCTGTTTTCGCGGAAGTACTGCAGCATCTGTTCGTCGGTTTCGACGACCGGCCCCGGCAGCACTTCTTCCACGGTGATGTTTTTGAGTGCCGGCGCCTGCATGATCTTGCGCATCAGGCGGCTGCCCTGAATAACCTCGTCGATGTCCTTTTGCGTGCTCAGGTAATTCGGGTCGATCAACGCCGCGTCACGGGGATTTTTCGAAGCGATTTCAATGTGCCCGCGACTGGTCGGCCGGCATGGATTGAAGCACAGCAGGAAACCCGAATACGGTTCAGGCTTGAGGCTGGCCTTGTTGTTTTTCGGGATCTGGTACGACAGCGGGTTGAAGTACAACTGCAGGTTCGGGTTGGCCTGCTGCTCGTTGCCCCGGAAAAATCCGCCGGCCTGATTGACGCTCATGGCCAGTGCGCCCTTGCGGGTGAACAGGTACTTGAGTCCCAGTTTGAACTGACCGAACAGCGAGCTCAGTTGATCGTTGAGCGTCTCGATGTTGGCCTTGTAGTAGTAACTGGCGCACAAGTGGTCTTGCAGGTTCTGCCCCACCGCCGGCAGGTGTTTGACCAACGGGATATTGTGCCTGGCCAGCAGCGCCTGATCGGCGACACCGGACAGTTGCAGGATCTTCGGCGTGTCCACGGCACCGGCGCACAGGATCACTTCCTTGTTGGCAGTGAAAGTGCGCACAACGCCGTGCTGGGTCACGGAAATGCCAGTCGCCCGGCCGTTATCGAACACCACACGATCCACCAGGGCGAAATGCTCGACCGTCAGGTTCGGCCGGGTCAATGCCGGGTGCAAATGCGCGAAGCTGCTGGAACAACGCTGGCCGTTGCGAGTGTTGACGTCGTAGATGCCCGAGCCTTCGAACTTCGGCCCGTTGAAGTCGTCGCTGTGTGGGTAACCGAGTTCGTCGCAGCCCTTGAGGAACACATCGCAGATCGGATGGGTCTGGCCCTTCATCGGCGTGATACTGATCGGGCCGCTGCCGCCGTGGTATTCGCTGTCGCCCAGCGGATGGTTTTCCAGTTTGCGGAAGTACGGCAGCACGTCCTTGAAGCCCCAGCCTTCGTTACCGTTGGCCGCCCAATCGTCAAAGTCATGGGCCTGGCCGCGAACGTAGATCATCGCGTTGATCGAACCCGAACCGCCCTGGACCTTGCCGCGCGGGGCATAGATTTCGCGGTTGTTCAGCTGCTTTTGCGGCTGGCTGTAGTACATCCAGTTGAAGGTCGGGTTGTAATACATTTTCGCGAAGCCGACCGGAATCTTGAACCACAGGGAACTGTCCTTGCCGCCCGCTTCCAGCAGCAGCACCGAGTATTTCCCCGAGGCCGAGAGCCGATTGGCGAGGATGCAGCCCGCGGCGCCAGCGCCAGCGATGATGTAGTCATAAGTCATGCACGGTTACCGCGTAAGTCGTTGTACAAAAAAACCGCGCGCACCCCTTGTAGGAGCGAAGCTTGCTCGCGAAGGCGTCGAGTCAGTCAACATTGATATTGGCTGGCCCGCCGCTTTCGCGAGCAAGCTTCGCTCCTACAGGAGAACTGCGCCCTCTCCTGTCAGCCCCTGGCTGGCGATGTGTCTTTGACGTCCGCCGGGGTCGGCGCCATTTGCAGGTGCAGACGCTCACCGGTGTACGGCGAATGTTTACGCACCACGTCCATGTTCAGCTCGACACCCAGGCCCGGCTCGGTGGATGGAATGATGTAGCCGTCCTCCCATTGCAGCGGTTTGGTCAGGACTTCGGCATGGAAACCGCCCCAGGTCATGATGCTTTCCTGGATCAGGAAGTTCGGCGTACAGGTGGCCAGCTGGAAACTCGCCGCCGCGCCAATCGGCCCGTTGTAGAGGTGCGGTGCGATCTGCGCGTAGTAGGCCTCGGCCATGCTGGCGATCTTTTTCGCCTCCAGCAGACCGCCGCAACGGGCGACGTTCATCTGCAGAATCGATGCACCGCCAGCCTGCAGCAACTTGAAAAACTCGTACTTGGTGGTCAACCGTTCACCGGTGGCAATCGGGATGCTGGTCTTGGCCGCAACTTGTGCCATGGCCTCTTCCTGGCCCGGCGGTACTGGCTCTTCGAACCACAGCGGGTCGTATTTCTCCAGGCGTTTAGCCAGGCGAATCGCCGAGGACGGCACCATCTGCCCGTGAGTGCCAAACAGCAAATCGCACTTGTCGCCCACCGCTTCGCGGATCTTGCGGCAGAAGGTTTCGCAGCGTTCCAGCACTTCCAGGGAAATCTGGTGCCCGGAGTACGCGGTGTACGGCCCGGCCGGGTCGAACTTAACGGCGGTGAAGCCTTTGTTCATGTTCTCGATGGCGCATTCGGCCGCCAGATCCGGGTCGTCGTAGTCGTACTCGCCCTTGCTGTTGACCGGGTACAAATAGGTGTACGAGCGCAGGCGTTCGTGGACCTTGCCGCCGAGCAATTCGTAGACCGGCTTGTTCGCCGCTTTGCCGATGATGTCCCAGCAGGCCATCTCCAGGCCGCTGACCACACCCATCATGGTCAGGTCCGGACGCTGGGTGAAACCGCTCGAATAGGCCTGGCGGAAGAAGCGTTCGATGTGGTGCGGGTCGTGGTTGAGCAGGTAGCGTTCGAACACGTCTTCGATGATCGGCAGCATGGCTTTCGGGCCGAAGGTTGCGGCGTAGATCTCGCCCACGCCTTCGATGCCGCAATCGGTCTTGAGCTTGACGAACAGCCAGTACATGCCGCCGATGTGCGGTGGCGGTACGGCAACAATGTGGGTTTCAAGGGCGACGATTTTCATCTCAGGCACCTGTCTTGTTCAAAGAAGTCTTGTTCAAAGATTGACGATTGATTCGGGCACGCAGGGTCAGGGCCGCCAGGGTCCCGAGCAGGCCGACGAACGCGATGTAGCCGAAATACAGCTTGTAACCAAAGGCACCGGGGAAATGTTCGGTGAGGTAGCCGTTGATCAAGGGAATGAAGGCGTCGGGCAAGTAACCGACCACCGAGACAATCCCAATCGCCAGGCCGGTGATGCGCAGCGGAATGTTGCAGGTGTCGAGGATCGCCCAGTACAAACCGCGAATGGCGTAGGTCATCAGGCCGATGAAGATCACCGTACCGATCAGCAGGCCCATGCTGTTGAGCGCCGGGAACACGATCAGGCCGACCATCGCCAACGTCGCGAAGAACAACGCCACGATCAGCACCGAAATGTTCGAGAACTTGTCACCCAGCCAGCCACCGCCGATGCCACCAATCGGGCGCATCCACAGCTTGATGGTGGTGATGGTGCCGGCCATGACCGCCGTCATGCCGCCGCCCTGCAGGTAATCCGAGAAGCTGTAGGTGGCCCAGAAGATGTGATAACCGCAGAACACGATGGCCGTCACCAGCCACAACTCGGGGATTTTCACCAGCGTGGCCAGGTCGCTGAGCAGGTTGTACTTGCCCTTCTCCACCGCCGCAGTGTCTTCCATCGACTTCGGGTCCTTGATCAACACCAGCACACAGCCGATGGCGATACAGGTGAAGGCGTAGAGGTAGACCACGTGTTTGAAGCCTTCAGCGGCGGACTCGCCACGGGTTTCGGTGGCGAAGGCAAACAGCCCCAGCGCAACGGTCGCCAGCAACGCTTCAACCAGGCCGCGACCGCCATCGAGGATGCCAAAGAACCGGCCTTGCTCAGTGTGATGGGCAATCATCTTCACGCGCTTGAGCACCGAGGCCCAGAACGTCAAGCCGGTGGTCAGCCCCCAGCAACCGAAGATGATCATCAAGCCGGTCAACGATGGCGCGGTGGAATACCACAGGCCCAGGGCACCGGTGGCGACCAGCGAGAAGAAGATCAGGAAACGCGGGGCAATGCGGTCGGCCAGCCAGCCGCTGGGCAAGTAACTCAGGAGGAAAATCGTGCCGAGCATCGAGTACAGATAACCCAGTTCGCTGTGGTTGATCTGGAACACTTCGAGCATGGTGGTCTGGTAGACCTGGCGCAGATAGAGGATCGGGTAGATCGCCCCGGCGGCCAGCACCAACAACATCAGCTGGATGTAACGACTTCCCTTGTCACTGTGGCTTTTTGAACCCGCGTTCGAACCCTGAACAGCGGCAACAGTGGTTGCAGGCTTGGACATCTGTGAGACCTCGGGCAGCCCGGTGGTCCGGGCGCCCCAAATAATTGTTTTTATGGGTGTCGCGTGAGGCGTGTTGCGGGTGGATCAATACTTCATGACCACCAGACGGGTCTGGGTAAATTCGAGCATGCCGTGCTTGCCGTCATCGCCGCCCAGGCCCGAGCGTTTCCAGCCGGCGTGGAAGCCCTGGTACGGGTCCGCCGGGGTGCGATTGACGTACAACTCGCCGGCCTCGATGGCGTTGGCGACTTTCATCGTGGTGCGGTAGTTCTCGGTGTACAGCACCGACGACAGCCCGAACTGATGATCGTTGGCCATGGCCAGCGCTTCGTCGATGTCGCGGTACTTGAGCACCGGCAGCACCGGGCCGAAGATTTCTTCCTGGATGATTTCCATGTCCTGACGGCAACCGCTGAGCAGGGTCGGCGGGTAGAAATGACCTTTGCCTTGCGGGATAAAACCGCCTGTTTCCAGTACAGCACCGTCAGCGACAGCGCGCTCGACCATGGCATGGATGTTCTGCTGCGAACTGGCGTTGACCAGTGGCCCCATAAAGGCGGGATCCAGGGCACGATCGCCGAACTCCACGGCGCTGATTTTTTCTTTCAGCAGGCCAAGGAATTTCTCGTAGACGCTTTCCTGCACATAGACCCGCTCGACCGCCGTGCACAACTGGCCGCAGTGCGTGGTCTTCGACGCGACGATGTCGCTGGCCGCTTTTTCCAGATCGGCGTCGGCCTCGATGATCGCCGGGGTCTTGCCGCCCAGCTCCAGCGACGGTTTGGCGATGTTGGCCTTGCAGTAGTCGAGCACGATACGCCCGGCGTTGACGCTGCCGGTCAGGGTGATCAACCCCACGGCCTTGTGCGTGCAAACGGCAGCAGCGGTGGCGTGATCCATGGTCAGGATGTTGATAACCCCCGCCGGCATTGCGGATTGCTGCACAGCCTTGGCGATTTCGAACGCCGAGATCGGCGTGTTATTGCTCGGGCGCACTACCACGGTGTTGCCGGCAATCAGCGCCGGTGCGATTTTGCGCAGCAAGGTGTAGACCGGGTAGTTGAACGGGATCAGGCACGCGACCACGCCAATCGGCTCGCGGTGCAGGAACAGGTTTTCGTTCGGGGTGTCGCTGGGAATGATCTCGCCTTCGATGCGGCGCGCCCATTCGGCGTGATAACGGGTGATTTGCGCTGCGTAGCGAGCTTCGTTGCTGGCGTCGGCGACACTTTTGCCGGATTCGGCGGCCAGCGCCTTACCAATGCTCTCGGCGCAGGCATCGAGTGCATCGGCAAACGAGCGCAGGTGTTCGGCGCGTTCGATGCTGGTGAGCTTGCCCCAGACTTTCTGGGCCGTGGCGGCAGCGTCGACCGCGTGGGTCGCTTCATCGGCGGTGGCCGCTGAAACATGACCTAAAAGCACTTCAGTCGCGGGGTTGTACACCGCGATCAGCGCTTCGCTGGCAGGTTCAATGAAGTGACCGTTTACAAAATTTCGCTCGAGTCGCATGTGCATCGCCCATCGTTGTTTTTATCCAGTGCTTGCAGTCTTGGCATCCGGAGCGGGTTGAACAAACGATTTATTGAGCGGTGCAACATTCGAAAAATGCAGGTTACCCCTGTGAACGGTACGCGCCCCTGTAGGAGCGAGGCTTGCCCGCGAAGGCGGAGTGTCAGTCAACATTGATGTTGCCTGACACTCCGCCTTCGCGGGCAAGCCTCGCTCCTACAGGGGGTTGTGGTGTTCAGGTGGCAGCGGTAGAGGGCTCGAGCTTGCGTTGCGCCAGCCAGATTTCTTCCTGCAACCACTCGCTGAACAGCTGCAATTGCGGCATCTGCGTCTGTTCCGGCCGGGTCACCAGCCAGTAGGATTGATGCCCTTCCACGTGCACGTTCAGCACTTGGGTCAACTGCCCACTGGCCAGTTCCGAAGCGACCATGTGCCAGTCGGCGATGGTGATACCCAAACCGTCGACGGCCGCGCGGATGGCCAGGTCCAGCAGGTCGAATTCGTAGCCGCCCTGGGTATCGACGCCGGTGATGCGCGCGGCGTCCAGCCAGTGTTTCCAGGTCAGGTAACGCTGGTCTTCCCGGGCCAGCACGTGCAGCAAGGTCAGGCGATTAAGGTCAATGCCCTGCTCGCTCCACTCCCGCGCATACAAGGTCGGCGCGCACACCGCGATATGCCGCTCCTGGATCAGCAGCGAACTGTCCAGCCCATCCCATTCACCGTCGCCGAAACGAATCGCGCAATCCAGCGTACTGGTTTCCGCGAGGCTGTCCTGCAAGCGTGTGGTGATGCTCAACTCCAGTTCCGGATGCTTCTCGCGCAGCCGCCCCAGACGCGGCATCAGCCAGCGGTTGGTGAAGGTCGGCGGCGCGTTGATGTGCAGGCGATTGGAATGGGTTTTCTGCTGAATGCTGCGCACCGTCAGCTCGATCTTGTCGAAGGATTGATGCAGCGCCCGTAACAGCACTCGCCCGGCGCTGGTCAGGTCGAGGTGATGATGGCGCCGCTCCAGCAGGTTTTCGCCCAATTGCTCTTCGAGTTGGCGCACCTGCCGGCTGACGGCGCTCTGGGTGACATTGAGCAACTCGGCGGCCCGGGTGAAGCTGCCGGTGCTGCCGGCCACTTCGAAGGCTTTGAGGGCATTCAGACCAGGCATTTTGCGTTTCATGAAAGGCACTCGTGGAAGGCTGACGAGGTACCAAGCATCCCACGCCTCGTAGGAAATTTCCCCAGTAACATGCATTTTTGTGTTGTGTAGGACAATCCAGCAGCTCCGCGAACCGCTTTTCTGTAGGAGTGAGCCTGCTCGCGATAGCGGACTATCTGACACATAAATGTCGACTGGCACACCGCAATCGCGAGCAGGCTCACTCCTACAGGGGTTGAGTCCAGCCTGTCTATTTCAAGCTCTGACATAGCCCTGCGCCAGTAACATGCATTTATCGAACGTTTGCGCGTTGAATTTATCGTTTGTCGATCTTTGCGCCGATGACAAAACTGCGGCCATCTCAAATAAAAACAACATGAGAGCTGCCCCATGCCCCATCTCGACGAGCTAACAACTCTGGACGGCGCCCTGCCGCATCCAGCAGTCAACGACCTGTGCACCCAAGTCAAAAGTGGCGAGATCAACCGCCGGCAATTCTTGCGCACCGCCGCCCTCCTCGGCATCACCGTCGCCAGCGCCAGCACCTTCCTCGGTTCCGCCCTGCTCGGTAATTCCGCCCACGCCGCCGAGGCCATCCCGCCACGCCAGGGCGGTACGTTGCGTTTTGCCTGCGCCATCCAGGAAATCCAGGACCCGATGCTGATCACCTGGATCGAAGCCTCGAACCTGCTGCGCAACTCCCTGGAATTCTTGACCTGGGTGGACGCCGACAACATCACCCACCCCTACCTGGCCGAGAGCTGGAGCCCGTCCGAAGACCTCAAGACCTGGACCTTCAACCTGCGCCAGGGCGTCAAGTGGAGCAACGGCGACGAGTTCACCAGCGACGATGTCGAACACAACATCCATCGCTGGATCGCCGCCGACTCCAAGTCGGTCAACCGCACCGCGTTCCAGGACATCGCTGCTTTCGAAAAAGTCAGCCCGTACCAGTTCCGTCTGTTGCTCAAGCGGCCGATTCTGGCCATCCCGGAAATGCTCAGCGCCTTCACCTGCACCCTGGTTCACCGCAGCTTCAAAAACGGTGATGACTGGGCGAAAAACCCGATTGGCACCGGGCCGTTCAAGCTGGTGTCGTTTGCGGTGAACAAGCAAGCCACCTTCGCCAAACGCGCAGATTACTGGCGCAAACCGGCCAATCTCGACGAATTGCGCTACGTCGACATGGGCACCGACATTTCCACCCATCTCGCGGCGCTGCAAGCCGGGCAAGTGGACGTGCTTTACCGCGTGACCGTGGCCGAACTGGACCTGGCCAAGCGCTTGCCGGGCGCGCAGTTGCTCAGTTGCAAGTCCGCGCAGACCGTGGTCATGCGCATGGCCTGCGACCAGAAGCCGTTCACCGATGTGCGTATCCGCAAAGCCGTGGTGCTCTGCGCCGACAATGCGCAGATGCTGAAAATCGCCTATCGCGGCATGGGCACGCTGGGCGAAGACCACCACGTCGCGCCTTCCCATCCGGAATATGCGCCGCTGCCCAAGCGTGAGCGGGATATCGCCGGGGCGAAAAAACTGCTGGCCGACGCCGGCTACCCGAATGGCATCGACATCGACCTGATTGTCGGCAACACCCAGGGCCGCTACGAACAGGACTGCGCGCAGATCCTGCAGCAGAACTGCCTGGAGGCCGGCATCCGCATCAACCTGAAAGTCATTCCGGCCACCCAATACTGGCCGATCTGGGACAAGGCGGCGTTCAGCCTGACCTATTGGGCGCATCGCCCGCTGGGCGTGATGTCGCTGGAACTGGCCTACCGCAGCGGTGCGGCCTGGAACGAAAGCCACTACAGCGACCCGGCCTTCGACGCCGCACTGGACAAGGCCATGGGCATCATCGATCCGAAACAACGGGCCCTGGCGATGCAGGATGTCGAGCGCATCCTGCAGGACGCCGCGGTGATGGTGCAGCCGTTCTGGGGTGACAAGTTCACCGCCACCAGCAAGAAGGTCCAGGGTTTCCAGGTTCACCCTTCGGACTTCTACCCAATGGATGAAGTCTGGCTGAGCGCCTGACGCGCAGCCCCAAACGTGCCCGCCCACCGACCGGTGCGGCGGGCCGGCATCCCTTGATTAGCCGGAGCCTGCAAGCATGGCTGAATTTCTGTTACGCAAATTGATGGCGCTGGTCGCGACCCTGTTGTCGGTGTCGCTGATCGTGTTTGTCGCCCTTGAACTGAACATCGAAGACGTCGCCATCAACGTCCTCGGCCCCTACTCCGCCGCCGACCAGCGCGCCGCGTGGCTGGTGGAACATGGCTACAACCAACCGTTCCTGTGGCGTTACCTGGTGTGGCTGAAAGATTTCGTCAGTGGCGACTGGGGCACCTCGGTGCACTTTCGCGAACCGGTGATCAACCTGCTGCTGCCCAACCTCGGGCAAACATTGATCCTCGCCGGGCTGGCCCTGTTGGTGATGGTGCCGGTGGCCCTGACCCTGGGCATTCTGGCTGGCATTCGCCAGGGTTCGGCGATAGACCGCCTGGTGTCGTTCCTGTCGATCGTCACCACCTCGATTCCGGACTTCGCCAGTGCCGTGTTCGTCTCGGCAATCTTTGTGTTCTGGCTCAACTGGCTGCCAGGCGTGAGCAGCATGAGTGATGGCTTCAACGCCGCCGAGCTGGCCTTGCCGCTGATGGTGCTGTGCCTGTTCGGCATCGGCTACCTGGCCCGCATCACCCGCGCATCGATGGTTGAAGTCATGCAGGCGCCGTACATCCGCACCGCTCGCCTCAAAGGCGCATCGACCTCGCGCATTGTGCTGCGCCATGCCTTGCGCAACGTCCTCATCGCCCCGATCACGGTGATCATGCTGTACATCCCGTGGTTGCTGTCGAACGTGATCGTGGTCGAAGTGTTCTTCGCCTACAAAGGCTTCGGCTCGTTGCTGTACACCGCTTCGCTGAACCACGACGTTTACCTGATCGAAGCCTGCGCGATGATCAGCGGCGCAGTAGTCGGCGCGACGAAAATTTTTTCCGACCTGGCCTACACCTGGCTCAACCCGCGCATCACCTTGCGCAGTCTTGGCGGAGGTGGCCAATGAGCTTCCTGCAATCGTTCAAACATCCCTTGGCCTTGCTCGGTTTGCTGCTGGTGGGCGGCTGGGTGCTGACCGCCACGTTTGCACCCTGGCTGGCGCCCCATGATCCGCTGGAAAGTTTCAGCCCGTTGCTCACGCCGATGAGCGCCGACGGCAATGGCCAGAGCTTTCTGCTGGGCACCGACATGATTGGCCGGGACATTCTTTCGCGGCTGGTCTGGGGCACGCGCACCGTGTTGTTCTGGTCGATCCTGGCGACGCTGACCGCGTTTGCCGTGGGCATTGCCATGGGCCTGTGCGCCGGTTACTTCAACGGCAAGGTCGATGCCTTTCTGTCGTACGTCGCCGACACCGTGTTGTCGTTCCCGGTGCTGGTGCTGTACATCGTGATCATCATCGCCCTCGGCGCTTCGGCGCTGAACATTCTGATTGCGGTGACCTTCACCAGCGCCCCGGCGATCTTCCGCATCATGCGCGCCCTGACCATCGACATCCGCTCCCGGGATTACGTGCTCAGCGCGATCACCCAGGGTGAAGGTTCGTTGCGCATCATGCTGGTGGAAATCCTGCCCAACTGCGGCGGCCCGCTGATCGTCGATTTCTGCCTGCGTATCGGCTACACCGCGATCATGATCGGCGCCCTCGGTTTCCTCGGCCTCGGCCTGCCACCACCGACCCCGGACTGGGGCGGCATGATCAACGAAGGCCGCAGCATGGCCATCGCGTTCCCGCACCTGGTGATTTTCCCGTGCATTGCCATCTCCACCCTGATGCTGGGCCTGAGCCTGTTGGCGGACGGTCTGGACGAACACGCCCAGAAAGGCGCAAGGAGCTGAGCATGAATCAACAACAAGTCTTGAAGGTGGAGAATCTCTCCATTGAATTGCCGGCCGGCGCCGACCGCAGCCACGCCGTGCAAGGCATCAGCCTGGATGTGCGCAAGGGCGAAATCCTCTGTGTGATCGGCGAGTCCGGCTCCGGTAAATCGGTGCTTTCTGCGGCGATCATGGGCGACTACGCCAAAGGCCTGCGCCACAGCGAAGGCGTGATCGATTTTCTCGGCGATGACATCTGCCGCATGGAAGAAAACGCCCTGCGTCAGTTGCGTGGTAATCGCATCGCGATGATCTTCCAGGAGCCCATGGCCGCGTTGAATCCGGCGATCCGTATCGGCCAGCAAGTCGAGGAAATCTTCGACATCCACGCCCCGCAGATGCCCGCCGCCGAGCGCCGCGAACGTATGCTCGCGCTGCTCGACTCCACCCATCTGCCGGACCCGCCACGGATCGCCAACAGCTTTCCCCATCAACTCTCCGGTGGCCAATGCCAGCGGGTGGTGATTGCCATGGCCCTGGCCATGAACCCCGACCTGTTGATCGCCGACGAACCGACCACAGCCCTCGATGTCACCACCCAGGCGCAAGTCCTGAAACTGGTGCGTGAACTGCGCGGGCGGGGCCAGCACGGCATCCTGTTCATCACCCACGATTTCGGCGTGGTCGCGGAAATCGCCGACCGCATCGCAGTGATGGAAGGTGGCCGCCTGGTGGAAATCGGTGAGCGCGATCAGGTGCTCAACGCTCCGGCGCATCCTTACACCCGCAAACTGATCGCCGCCGTGCCGGCCCTTCACCCGGAACTGCACGTGCCCAGCGCCGACGGTGAACTGGCGCTGCGCATCGAGCACCTGAACAAAACCTACAACGTCGGCGGCCGCTCGGTGGCGGCGCTCAGGGATGTCTCCCTGCAACTGCCACGGGGCAAGACCCTGGCCATCGTCGGCGAGTCCGGTTCGGGCAAGAGCACGTTGGTCAAAGCGGCGATTCGCCTGGTGGACAGCGACAGCGGCCACGTGTGGGTCGGCGACACGGATTTCCTCGCCTTGCGCGGCTCGGCACTGGCGGCCAACCGGCGGCGCATCCAGATGATTTTCCAGGACCCGTACGGCTCACTCAATCCGCGCCATCGGGTCGGCGACATCATTGCCCGCGCCGCGCAACTGCGCGGGTTGTCGGCCAAGGATGCTTGGACCGAGGCTGGCGACTTGCTGGAGCAGGTCGGGCTCAAACGTGATGCGCTCAAGCGCAAGCCCCGGCAGTTTTCCGGAGGTCAGCGTCAACGCATCGGCATTGCCAGGGCACTGGCGATGCGCCCGGAAGTGTTGATCGCCGATGAAAGCGTCTCGGCGCTCGATGTCTCGGTACAGAAACAGGTGCTGGAGTTGCTCGCCGAGCTGCAACAGCGACTGAACCTGAGCATTTTGTTCATCACCCACGACCTGCGCGTGGCGGCGCAGATCAGTGACTACATCGCGGTGATGCGCCAGGGCGAAGTGGTGGAATACGGCACGGCGGAACAGGTGTTGCTGCGCCCGCAAAACACCTACACCCAGACCTTGCTGGCGGCGGCCCCCGGCGCTTCGGCGATACCGGTGGTGCCTGTCGCGGAGCCCGCGTTGAGGCTGATCCGGCCTCAAGCCAACTAAGCCCATAACCCTTTCCCCAGGTCGCAGCGTTCGCTGCGGCATGGGTTGCTGTTGCCAACAATAATCAGAAAATCGGGAGTATCACAGTGCGCGCAATCACCCCTCGTGCTATCCGTTCCATTGCTTTGATTCCAGTGCTCGGCGCCCTCGCAGCCCCGGCCATGGCGGTTCAAGTGACCGACAACCTCGACCTCGGCGGCGCCGTGCGCGCCCGTTGGGACTATGACCCGGACCGCGACATTCAGAAATTCGGCCTGGACACCGTGTTCCTCAGCGCCAAGTACAACTCCGACACCTGGATTGGTGAGGCGCAGTACCGTTTCTACGGACGCTCCTACCCTTACCAGTACACCAAGGACTACGGCGACATCCAGTTCGCCAAGTACGCGTGGGCCGGCTACAAGTTCAACCCGGACCAGCAAGTGCAGGTAGGTTTGAACACCGTGCCGTTCGGTTTGCAGCCGTACTTCGGCAGCACCTTCTACGAAACCCTCGGCAACGTCATCGGCCTGGAAGACGTGCAACAGATCGGCGCCAAGTACATCCAGCAAAGCGGCGACTGGAACGTCCAGGCCGGCTACTACCTGCGCCCGGCGTGGCAAGGCAAAGGCACCAGCAAAGGCGTGACGTATTCCAGCGTGGTGTCCGGGGCGGACAGCTACGTCAGCGATGGCAGCGACAACCAGGAACGCAACACCATCGTACTTCGGGTGGCCAAGGCGCTGGACCTGGGGCCGTGGAAATCCGAAGTCGGGATCTCTGGCCTGACCTCGACCCTGAAAAACAAGGACACCGACAACGACGGCCGACGCAACGCCGTGGCCGTGCACTACCTGGGCAAGAACGGTCCGTGGGGCGTGCAACTGCAAGCGGCGCGGCAACAGATGTCGCCGCGCAACGCCGGTACCGATGAACTGGTGACGCTGGGCGGTTACGACGGCACTTACAACGTCGCCAGTCGCGGCAATTTGTACGTGGCGGACCTGAGCTACGACGTCAGCGGCAAATACCTGTTCGACCTGGTCAGCGGCGTGAAGCTGTACGCCAACTACAGTGCCTTCGATAAATCCGCCGATGAGTTCAAGACCTCGCAGCGGATGATTCTCGGCACCTCGTTTTCCTTCAGCAAACTGTGGATCGCGACCGAGTGGCTGTATGGCAAGAATGACCCGTACATCGGTGGCAGCAGCTACACCCAGAGCCTGGGTGCTGGCGGGACGGATCATTGGGAGAATCAGCTGTACATGAACATCGGGTATTACTTCTGATCCGGGATTTTCGGCGTCCATGAGGACGCCTTCGCGGGCAAGCCTCGCTCCTACAGGATTTGTGTCGATTTGCGAACGCACAAAACCTGTAGGAGCGAGGCTTGCCCGCGAAAGCGTCAGCCCAAACACCACTTGCATCAGCCCCTTGCTAATAGTCAGATAGGCACCACAAAACCATCCAAAAACAACAAACCGGCCCGACGCATCACCCGAGGCCAGTGCGGAGCCCTCCTTCCATGCGTCAACTCCCCTCGCTCAACATGCTGCGCGTCTTCGAAGAGGTCGCGCGGCATCGTAGTTTCAGCCAGGCAGCCTTGGGGTTGAACGTCACCCAGGGCGCGGTGAGTCGTCAGATCAAGCAGCTCGAAGACTACCTCGGCGTGGCGCTGTTCATCCGCACCCCACAAGGCCTGTCCCTGACCGAAACCGGCCTCGCCCTCTCCCCGCAACTGAGCGACGCCTTCGACCACGTCGAACGTGCCCTGCAAGCCGTGCGCGTGCCCAACCTGCGCCAACGCCTGCGCATCGTCGCACCGCCGACCTGGGCCACGCGCTGGTTGTCGGCGCACCTGCGCGCCTTTTGCCAACGCTACCCGGACATCAGCCTGAGCGTGACCAACCAAAGCGGCCACGACAACCTTGCGGAAATCGACTGCCACATCCGCTTCGGCCTCGAAGCGGCCAGCCACTGCAGCAGCCAGTTACTGGTGATGGAACGGCACATGGCGGTGGCCAGTCCGGAGTTGTTCGTCAACGGCCAACCGCCGGACTTGCGGCAGTTTCCGTTGCTGCACATCCTGCATGACGGCAAACGGTTGAAGGTCTGGGAGAACTGGCTGGCGGCAATGGGCCGGGACGATGTCGATGCGGGGCAAGGGCTGGAATTCAGCACGCTGGATCAGGTGATCCACACTGCTCTGGCGGGTGGTGGATTAGCCGTGATTGACCGGCAGATGATCGAAAAGGAATTGGCGAATGGCAGTTTGTTGCCGATCACCCCGGTGGAAGTGATCGGGCCGTATGGCTATTGGCTGGATGTGGCGAATGACAAGCAGGGTTTGTCGAAAGTGCGGTTGTTTACGGAGTGGTTAGGGGTGGTCAGCAATCCCTGATGTCACTACTACTCCGTCACAACAAGATCGATCTGAAAATCTGCGGATCCGGTCAAACTTAGTCATCATTTGGCAGCTTGATCTGAAAATACTCAAGCCTGAATCGAAACTCTTCATTCAGCCTCGCCAAAAATTGCTCAGTAATCTCGTCAAGGACGGGCTCAGCAACGATAAACAGTCTTTCGGGCTCAAATCCGCCAGGACGATATGCATATTCAAGCAGCTGCCCTAAAGCTTCTCTAACGGCGCTCGCCGCCGTCAATGTCACCTTGATCTCATATAGAAAACAACGGTTATCCGCTAGTCGAACCAGAGCGTCCGCATACCCTCCCGAACCAGTCGCGTGCTCCGTTTTAACGTGTTGTTTACCATATTGATCGCACAACAAACCATACAAGTGAGTTTGAAGCCTGTTATGACGCAGCAACACTTGACGGGATGTCGCGGGCAAATCAACAACCGTATCTGGGGAGCGCTCCGTATGTCCTGGAATAAAAGGAATACGCTGATCGGCCGTACGTAAATGCTCAAACACGAACCATGGAAACATACTGCGAAAAACATTCTCGCCTTCAAAGGCATCAATGGAATCCATATGCGCCATCAATGCCTGAGCCTTCTGCGCCCAGTTTCCACTCGGCACGGAAAACCCGGTATGAGCACAGAACCACGGAAGTACCTGCTCGTGTTTTTCCTCCACAACCAACGTGTGATATCGCTCTGGATGAATCGCCGCAAACGCGCGGGCGATCAACAGCATAGGCAGCTTTGTTATTAAACCCTCATCACGCCACTCCGCTAGTCGACGCACGATGGTCTGAAAGGTTTCAGGGCTGCCATCCACGGAAATTTCCGCCGTCAGTGCCTCGAATTGAGCTCGCAAGGAGTCGATCTTCGCCATTCCCAGCACACCCTGTGCCGCATTGCTCACACCGTTATCCCGCTCACTCCAAACCAGATCCATAACATCGGCAACTCGACCACTTTCCAGTCCCAGACGGATCTTGTTTATCGTCTCAGTGTAGTGAGGCTTCCAAATACTTTGGAATCTGTTTTCCGGTTTTTTGAACCGCTCAATAAGCAGTAATGCCTCAGCGTCAGGAATGGGGATCGGAGAATAGAACTCGCGAAAACTGACATCCTTGTTTGAAACAACGCTTTCGTGTTTGACACCAGTGAGACGGGCTTGCGCCGCCATGACCGCCTGATTGGAGAACTCCTCCGGGTATTGATTGATAATCGCCTCGAAACTGTGTGCCCCCAGACCTGCTTGAGCGAGTTCGGTATATCCACGAGAGGGTCGCTGGGCAATGACCATTCGTTCGGCGGCAAGCAGGGCACCATGTTCTCGTATCATCTTTCGGGTCCGGTTAGCTCGATACGCTTTGCCGGCAACTGTTCCTTGCAGATCCTCATAAATGTAAAGTGCCCTGGCAATGGCAATCTCTGCAGGGGTCTCGTACCCCTCTTCTTTCGCTTGAAGATCCAGCGCCCGATCAAGTGCCTTGGCCTCGGCGTCAAGATCACCAAGACGCTTGGCATTGCTGGCAAAAATTTTTGCTTCCCGCGAGGTTTTGATTCGAGCGATGGTCTCGTCCAAAACATGGCTCCATTGACAGTGGCTGCGAAGTGAGATGTGGCGGCGTACACAGTACGCCACTCTCACGACACGATGCAGGTGAATTCTGCCAACGGAAATTTTCGTTCAGTGCCATCCACTGGCATTGCACAAACTCAGCTGCAAACCTGACATCCGAGACGACACAAAATCCTGTGGGTGCGATCAGGCTCGCTCCCACAGGGTGGGTCGTGCTGTTACAACCCGCCCATCAACAGGTATTTGAGTTCCAGGTAGTCTTCCAGACCGTACTTCGATCCCTCGCGACCAAGGCCCGATTCCTTGATGCCGCCGAATGGCGCCACTTCCGTGGAAATGATCCCTTCGTTGATCCCGACCATGCCGGCTTCCAGGCCTTCGGCCATGCGCCACACGCGGCCAATGTCGCGGCTGTAGAAGTAGGCCGACAAACCGTACGGCGTGTCGTTGGCTTTTTGCAGCACTTCGGCTTCGTCCTTGAAGCGGAAGCACGCGGCCACCGGGCCAAAGGTTTCGTCCTGGGCAATCAGCATTTCGCTGTTGGCTTCGGCGAGGATGGTCGGCTGGTAAAACGTCCCGCCGAGTGCGTGGCGACGGCCGCCGCACAACAGTTTGGCGCCCTTCTCCAGCGCATCGCCGACGTGCAGTTCAACCTTGGCCAGCGCCGCTGCGTTGATCAGCGGACCTTGCTCGGTTTCGCCGTCCAGCGCACTGCCGACGCGCATCGCCGCCACCGCTTCAGCGAGTTTGCCGGTGAAGGCTTCGTAGACGCCGTCCTGAATAAAGAAGCGATTCACGCAGACACAGGTTTGCCCGGTGTTGCGGAATTTCGAGGCCATCGCGCCTTTGACGGCGGCGTCCAGATCGGCGTCGTCGAAGACAATGAACGGCGCATTGCCGCCCAGTTCCAGCGAGACTTTTTTCAGGGTGTCCGCCGCCTGACGCATCAGCAACTTGCCGGTACGGGTGGAGCCGGTGAATGACAGTTTGCGCACGATGCCCGAGGCTTGCAGCGCCCCGCCAATCGCCACGGCATCACCGGAAACGATGTTGAACACACCGGCCGGAATGCCCGCCTGCTCGGCCAGCACCGCCAAGGCGAAGGCCGACAACGGCGTCTCTTCCGAGGGTTTGAGAATCATCGTGCAACCGGCCGCCAGCGCCGGGCCGACCTTGCGAGTGACCATTGCCAGCGGGAAGTTCCACGGGGTGATCGCAGCGACCACGCCGATGGCTTCCTTGACCACGATGATCCGCGCGTCAGCCTTGTGGCTCGGGATCACGTCGCCGTAAGCGCGCTTGGCTTCTTCGGCAAACCACTCCAGAAAGCTTGCGGCGTAGACCACTTCGCCCATGGCTTCGGCCAGGGGCTTGCCCTGTTCGCGGCTGAGCAGCGTCGCCAAATCCTTCTGGTTGCTCAGCATCAGCTCGCTCCAGCGCTTGAGCTTCTGGCTGCGTTCCTTGGCGGTCAACTTGCGCCAGGCCGGCAACGCACGGTTGGCGGCGTCGATGGCGCGGTTGGTTTCTTCAGCGCCGGCCTTTTGTACGTCGGTGATCAACTCGCCATTGGCCGGGTTCAGCACCGGGTAAGTGGCACCACCGCTGGACCATTGGCCGTCGATGAAATTGCCGTGACGGATCAACGAGCTCATGCCACAGCCTCGGTCAGATTGAAGCGTTCAAGACCCGGACGGGCCGAACGCAAGATACGTTTACCGGCGGTGTAATCGTTGATCACGTCGCACGGGGTGTAATTGCGTTCCAGTTCGTGCAGCTCTTCGGCATCGAGTCTGGTTTCCAGCGCGGCCAGGGCGCTGTCGAACTGCTCGGTGGTGTCAGCGCCGACCAGCATGCAATCCACACCGGGATGGTTGGCGACCCAGGCCTGAGCTATCTGTGCGTTGGACACACCACGGGCACGGGCCACGCGTTGTACCGAATGGGCGATTTCGAACGAGGCTTCGTCGCTGTACATCTGCTGAGTGAAGAAGTCGGTCTGGTTGCGGGTCGACTGAGCGTCGCCGGTCAGCAAGCCACGGGCCAGCGGGCTGAATACCGAGACGCCCAAACCCTGGTCGCGGCAGAACGGAATCATCTCGCGTTCTTCTTCGCGGTAGGCGCAGTTCAGTTGCAGCTGCATGTTGATCGGTTTGACCCAACCGTTGCGCTCACAGGCCATGAGGATTTTCGCCAACTGCCCGGTGAGCATGGTCGACACGCCGATGTAACGCGCCTTGCCGGAACGCACGATGTCGTTCATCGCGCTCATGGTTTCTTCCACCGGGGTGTTCACGTCGAAGTAATGCAGCATGAACACGTCGACATAATCCATGTTCAGACGCTTAAGCGACGCATCGATGCTGTCCATGATGTGCTTGCGCGAATGGCCGCTGGCGTTGATGCCGGAGCGGGTGCCGTAGCCGACTTTGGTGGTGATCACCAGGTCTTCGCGACGGGCCAGGCGCTTGACGATGCGCCCCACCACTTCCTCGCCGACACCGGCGGAATAGAAGTCCGCGAGGTCGATGAAGTTCACCCCGTTGTCCAGCGCGTGCGCGACGATCGGCTCGCTTTTCTTCTCATCGAAGATCCACGGTTTCCAGTCCGGGGTGCCCATGTTCATGGTGCCCAGGCACAGGCGGGAGACTTCAAGGCCGGAGTTGCCCAAACGAATGTATTGCATGATTCGGACCTCAGGCTTTTGGCGTGTAGAAAGGGTTGCTGATGTGATTGACCACATCGGCCAGTTGCGCGGTTTCCGGTTTGCCGGTCAGCGCGGCACGGATCGCCGTGCGGCAGGCGTTGTAGTTGTTCAGGTACACCGCATCGAGGTCATCGCAGGCCGGGTTGACCCAGTTGGCGGTGACGATGGCCCACTCGTCTTCGGCTTCCGGCGGCAAGGTGCCGTCGAGCAGCGCTTCGAGCACCGCCTTGGCGATGCCGGCCTGCGACGCGCCCCAAGTGGCGTTGCCGTGCAGGTCACTGCTGATCGCGGCTTTGTTCACGTAAAGGGTCATCGGCTTGACCGGGATGTTCGGCTGAGCGATCACCATGAACGGGCAATGGCCCTGGCTTGGCGATGCCAGGCTGTTGGCAAACGCCTGCCCTGCCGGGCCGTTGCGCGGGCCGATCAGGATGTTGATGTGCGCGGCGTTCACGCCTGGGCCTTCGAAACCTTCACCGATGTACAGGTCGAGTTCTTTCATGGGTCGTTACTCTTCAGTGATTTTCTGGATGATCAGAAGTGCACGCAGACAGAGGAAGTCGCGTGGTTTTGGTCGGGGGTTGAAGAGCGCAGGACGTGGCGGAGGGAATCAGTCATGGGTGCAAACGCTCTTTTTTGTTGTTGATGAGCTGTGTTTGCGATTTTTTAACACTGGGGGTTGGCGGGGCTGTAACCATTAAAAGTCATGGGGGCATGACTTAAAGTCATACCCTGCAATGCACAACACTGTAGGAGCAGAGCTTGCTCGCGAAAGCGGTGTATCAGGCAACGATGATGTCGGCTGACACTCCGTCTTCGCGAGCAAGCTCTGCTCCTACAGGGATCGCGTTGTAATGAATTACTGCGACATGGCGTCCTTTTTCATGGCGTCCTTGGACATCGCGTCTTTTTTCATTCCGTCCTTGCTCATCGAATCCTTGGACATGGCGTCTTTTTTCATCGTGTCCTTGCTCATGGCATCTTTTTTCATCGAGTCTTTTTTCATGGCGTCCTTGGACATCGAATCTTTGCTCATGCTGTCCTTGCTCATGCCATCACTGGTTGTCGTCTCGGCGGCAAACACGCTGGCGGCACCTACGGCGAGGCACATGGACAATACGACGGTGGTCAACTTTTTCATGATGAAACTCCTTGAAGCACAGGTTGCGATTGAACGCAGCGTGAGCCGCGCTGTGAAGTTGGCGGGTGCCGTCAGCTGCCACCGAACCAGTTGTAGCCCTGGTCTTCCCAGTAGCCGCCGCTGTAGGTGTTGCTGACGAAAATCGCCTGAATATGTTTGGGGTTCTTGTAGCCGAGCTTGGTGGGCATGCGCAGCTTCATCGGAAAGCCGTATTCGCGCGGCAACACCGCGCCGTCATAGGTCAGGGCCAGCAACGTCTGCGAGTGCAGCGCGGTGGCCATGTCGATGCTGGTGTAGTAATCGTCGGCGCATTTGAAACCGACATATTTGGCATCGGTGTCGGCTCCGACCCGTTTGAGGAAATCGCTGAACCGCACGCCGCCCCACCGCCCGATCGCACTCCAACCTTCGACGCAGATATGCCGGGTGATCTGCTCGTTCTGCGCCATCGCGCGCAGCTCTTCGAGGCGCCAGCTGCGCTTGTCGGCGACCAGGCCGGTGACTTCCAGTCGATAGCTTTCTTCCTCAACGATGGGTGCCTCGTCGATGCCGTAAAACGCGTTGAAGGGGAACGGCCGGGTGATCATCGACGCCGGATAGGTCGGTGCCAGTGCATCGGGATTGAACAGCCAGCCCTGCACCCGATCGTTGAACCGCGACATGGATGACAACGCGGTCTCGACGCTTTCGTTGTCGGTCAGGTTGCAGCCCGACAACATGGCTACGCCGCCGAGGGTCAGCCCACGCATCAGGAACGAACGGCGGGAGCGGTCTTCGATCTGTGGCGCAATGATTTTCCGGGCGTCTTTGAGGATGGATGACTCATCCAGGCCTGCGATGGGCTTTTTCATACGGGCTCCTTGCGACCGTTAATCATGGCCAGCAGCGTTTTGGGAACGAGTGCGACCATCACCAGATGCACCGCGACAAACGCCACCAACAGCGCCATCGCGATGAAATGCACATGCCGCGCTGCTTCGTAACCGCCGAGTAATTCACGCAACAGCGGAAACTGGACGGACTTCCACAACACCAGCCCGGAGACCACCAACAGCGTGATATCGAGCATCACGAACAGGTAAGCCAGCCGTTGCACCTGGTTGTAATGACTCAGGTCGGCATGCCCCAGCCGCCCGCGCAATGCGGCCCACAGGTCCTGCAGAACACCTTTGGGCGACACCGGGAAGAAGCGTCGAGAGAGACGACCGCTGGCGAGGTTGATGATCAGGTAGGCAAGGCCGTTGATGGCGAGAAACCACATCGCCGCGAAATGCCATTGCAACGCCCCGCCGAGCCAGCCGCCCAGCGTGATGCCCTTGGGAAAACTGAAGTCGTAGAGCGGCGATGCGTTGTAGATGCGCCAACCGCTGGTGACCATGACCAGCACCGCCAGGGCGTTCAGCCAATGGGTCAGGCGCAGCCAGCGCGGATGGGATGAAGCAGGTTTCGGCGACATGATCGGCTCCCGGCGGTTGTTGTTATTCGTTGGAGCCGAGTATGGGAGCCGACAGATCGCCAAATCCTCACGTAAAGTTAAATTAACCGTGATAACTACCCCCCGCTCCCACAGTGTTTTGTGTTGTCAGCCTAAGGTGTGCATTTGTGGTTAAAATGCCGCCCCCTCAAATGACCGACACCGCCCGATGAACTCAGACGCGCTCACCACCCTCCACGACCATCTGCTGACCGCCCTGGCCGCGGCACCCGCAGAAACCCGCCGACTGTTCCACGGTCGCGGACGGTGCTGGCCGGGGCTGGAGCAATTGACCGTCGACTGGCTGCAAGGCGTGGTGCTCGTGTCGCTGTTCAAGGAACCGGAAGCGGCACAGCAGGAAGCGCTGAAACAGGGGTTGATGGCGCTCACTCAATCGCCGGCGTGGGCGACATCCGGCGCGCATACGTTGGCGCTGCAACATCGCTACCTGCTGCAAAGCACCACCGAATGGCTGGTCGGGGAAGTCATCGATGACATGACCATCACCGAGGGCGGCCTGCGTTATCGCGTAGACCTGGGCCGCAAGCAGAACACCGGGCTGTTCCTCGACATGCGTTACGGCCGCGATTGGGTGCGCGCCAATGCCGAGGGCAAGCGCGTGTTGAACCTGTTTGCCTACACCTGCGGTTTTTCCGTGGCGGCCATCGAGGGCGGTGCCGAACACGTGGTCAACCTGGACATGTCCAGCCCGGCCCTGAACCGTGGCCGCGACAATCACCGGCTCAACGGCCACGACATGAGCAAGGTGAGTTTCCTCGGCCACGACCTGTTCAAGTCCTGGGGCAAGGTGATCGGTAAAGGCCCTTATGACCTGGTGATCATCGATCCGCCGTCCTTCCAGAAAGGCAGTTTTCTTTTGACCAAGGATTACCAGCGCGTGCTGCGTCGGTTGCCGGAATTGCTCACGCCACAGGGCACGGTGCTGGCCTGCATGAACGACCCGGCGTTTGGCGCGGATTTCCTGATTGATGGCGTCATGCGCGAGGCGCCGAGCCTGCGGTTCGAGCAACGGCTGGAGAATCCGCCGGAGTTTCCGGATGCGGATGTCGAGTGCGGGTTGAAGGCGTTGGTGTTTCGGCAGTAACACCGCGCCGCGCCCATCGCGAGCAGGCTCACTCCCACATTGGAATGCGATCGAATGTGGGAGTGAGCCTGCTCGCGATGGGGGCCTGACAGGCAACAAATCTCTTTGATTGGCCAGTCAACGCGGCTGCAACACCAACGCAAACAACTCCCCATGCCCGTTCACGTTGAGCTTGTGATAGACGTTGCGCCGATGCACTTTCACCGTTTCCGGCGAGATCCCCAATTGCTGGGCAATCGCCTTGCTTGAAAAGCCCTGAAGAATCAGGCGCGCCGTTTCGATTTCGCGCACTGTCAAACGCGCATCAAAGCGATCCAGCAACGTCGCCAGATCCCCGGCCACGGCTTCGGCAACCGGGCCTTCTGGCGGCATCAATTGCAGGTGACGGCGCATCGCCGCCAGCACCCAGTCACGCACACAAAGCAGACGACCCTGCTCTTCCAGGGTAAAACGCGTCGAACGGCCGAGTGACAAACCGAGCACGGAATCTTCGACGTTGATCATGAACTGCAACTCGTCGTCGCCCACCACCGAGCGGAAGTAACTCAGGTAGTACTCGCTCTGCTGAAACTGGTCTGGCGCCAGCGACTCTAGGCTGTGCAAGCCATCGGCAATGCCTGCACACGCGGCCTGATAAAACGGATCGAGCAGGTACATGCCGGCGCTGTAACCGGCCAGTTCTTCATGCTCGTCGGCGCTGCCCTTGGCGTCGAAATCGATCAGCAGGCGTGGCACTCGCCCCGGCCTCATCACCGCAACCAATGCGTTGTCCAGCGGCACCAGCAACCGCAGCGTGTCGACCAGTGCGCGCCAGAAACCGTCCCGGCCCAACGCGCCAAACACCCGCGCCAGGCCCTGGTGCACCGGCAACTCTTTCAGCAACGCGTCCACGCTCTACCCCTTTCGAGTAACCCATGATGGGAATGGGTGAGTCCCCGGCCTGCCGATACGCTGCAAGCACCTGTTCATCACCGGCCTGCAGCAGGCCAGGAGTGCCGCATCATGAGTCGTCGCCTTCCACAGATCAATCTCGGGTTGAGCGCCTGTTTGTGCGTTTCGCTGTCGGCGTTGGCTGCCGAAAGCCCGACGGTTCACGTTTACAACTGGTACGACTACATCGGTCCCAACACCCTGCACGACTTCAAGCGCGACACCGGGATCGAACCGGTTTACGACACCTTCGACAGCGCCGAAGTGCTGGAAGGCAAACTGCTCACCAGCCGCAGCGGCTACGACGTGGTGGTGGCCAGCAACTTCAGCCTGCCGACCCTGATCAAGGCCGGCGCCCTGGCACCATTGCCCCACGCACAGATGCCTGACTTCAAGAACATGGATGCTGACCTGCTGGCGAAACTGGCCAACAACGATCCGGGCAATCAGTACGCCGTGCCGTACCTGTGGGGCACCAACGGCATTGGCTACAACGTCGATAAAGTCCGCGCCGCGCTGGGCGACAAGGCACCGGTGGATTCCTGGGAGCTGGTGTTCAACGAAGCCAACCTGGCCAAGCTCGGCCAGTGCGGCGTGGCCATGCTCGACTCGCCGTCGGAGATGCTACCGGTGGCCCTGCACTACCTCGGCCTGCCGCCCAACAGCACCAATCCCGAGGACTACAAGAAGGCCGAAGCGCTGCTGCTCAAACTGCGTCCGCACATCGCCTATTTCAACTCGTCGAAATTCATCAGCGACCTGGCCAACGGCAACATCTGCGTCGCGGTGGGTTGGTCCGGCGCGATGCTGGAAGCCAAGACCAACGCCGAGCAGGCCAACAACGGCATGAAGATCGCCTACAGCCTGCCGAAGGAAGGCGCGCCGGTGTGGTTCGACACCCTCGTGTTGCTCAAGGACGCGCCGCACCCGCAGCAGGGTCTGGCCTTCATCGACTATCTGATGCGCCCTGAAGTGATTGCCCCGGTCAGTGATCACCTCAACTACCCCAACGGCAACCGCAGCGCCACGCCGCTGGTGGCCGAAGCGACTCGCAATAACCCGGCGGTGTACCCGTCCGCGCAAGCCTTGGCCACGTTATTCACCCTCCAGCCGCTGCCGCCGGCTACCGAACGCGTGCGTACGCGGATCTGGAGCAAGGTCAAAAACGGTCAGTAATCCACCGCAAAAAACCTGTGGGAGCGAGCCTGCTCGCGATGGCGGTGTGTCAGGCAATGAAGATGTCGACTGACACACCGCCATCGCCAGCAAGCCGGTCTCACTCCCACAGGGATTGCGTTTGGCCCAACGATTTTTTCTGCCACGAATTGAAGATGAGAGAAACAATGAAACCACGTGCCCGCGACCTGAACCTCCAGTTCGGCCAACTGCAACCCGGCCCGCTCAATGCCATCACCGATGTGCCCGGCGTGCGGGTCGGCCACAGCGATGTGCGAGGCCGCACCGCCAACGGTCGCGACATCCTGACCGGCGTCACCGTGATCGAGCCGCGTGCCGGTTCCACCAGCCAGCAACCGTGTTTTGCCGGCGTCCATGTGCTCAACGGCAACGGCGATGCTACAGGTCTGGAATGGATCCGCGAAGCGGGTCTGCTCACCAGCCCGATCGCCTTCACCAACACCCACAGCCTGGGCGTGGTGCGCGATGCGTTGATTGTGCTGGACCGCGAACAGCAACCGGACGACGGGCGACTTTACTGGAACATGCCGGTGGTGCTGGAAACCTTCGACGGCTTGCTCAACGACATCAACGGTTTCCACGTCAAACCCGAGCACGTGGCCCAAGCCCTGCGCACGGCGACAAGCGGGCCGGTGAAAGAAGGTGCGGTGGGTGGCGGCAGCGGCATGATCTGTCACGAATTCAAAGGTGGCATCGGCACCGCTTCGCGACGTTTGAATGCCGGCCAGGGTGGCTGGACGGTGGGGGCCATCGTCCAGGCCAACCACGGCATCCGTAACGAATTACGCGTCGACGGTTACCCGGTCGGGCGCTATATGGAAAAGGCTGACTCACCATTCCTCAAGGCATCGTTGCCGCATCCGGGCATGGGTTCGATTGTGGTGTGCCTGGCCACCGATGCACCGTTGCTGCCACATCAATGCACCCGCCTCGCCCAGCGCGCCAGTCTCGGTCTGGCGCGGACCGGTGGCGGTAACGAAGACCACAGCGGCGATATCTTCATTGCCTTTGCGACCGGCAACGATGTGCCACCGGCTGCTTATGAGAGCAAGAAGGCGCCGACAACCGACAACCTGAGCATGGTCAACAACGATCACATCAGCGAGTTGTTCCTTGCCGCTACCGAAGCCGTGGAAGAAGCAATCATCAACGCCCTGCTGGCCTGCGACACCGCCGAGGGCAATGGCCATGCGGTGCCGGGGCTGGACGCCGAAACACTGCTCAACGCCTTGCGTCGTGCGGGCTGGCCGGGACGCGACTAGCGGTACTTGAGTGCCAAACTCCATCTTCCTACGATGATTCTACGCAGCCGTTTGTTTGCTCAACTCGAGCGGTTGCGTAGGTGGTGAGTGATCTGAACCCCTACCAAGCTCACCGCCTGTTTCACGTGCATCTTGAGCCTCAAGGGCTCTACTTTTTCCCCATCAAAGAGCCTTGAGGCTCTTTTTTTTGCATGGGTGACAGACCAGAAAAAGCCCGGCATCTGATCGTAGTCATGCTGTTCAATTGTGATTTTTTTTTGGATTGGATGGGGGGGTATATCCGTTGCTGCGGTGATGCTGCTATTGGTTTCGCTTTTACAGCGAGTCACTTTCGAAAAGCGCGAAAGTAACCAAAGCGCTTTTGCCCCTTTCGTTCGGTGCCTCGCTGTGGCTCGGCATACCCTCGCTCCGGTCCTGCTCCGTGGGCCCGCCGCCATCGGCCATCCATGGCCGGGGGCGGCTAACCCGGCATCCTTGCCGGGTTGCCCACTACGCAGAACCTCCACTCGGCCTCTCGAGGGGGCGACTACCGCCACAGCCGCCGAGGCGGCCTGAAAGCCGACCTGGCTCTTCAATCCTGCGTGCACTCCTACACTGTGCTGGCCCCGCTAATTTTGGATGTTTGCACATTCCCCCTGTAGGAGCCGGCTTGCTGGCGATGGCGTCCTTTCAGGCGATAAATGCGCGACTGACCCACCGCTATCGCCAGCAAGCCGGCTCCTACAAGGGATTGGGTTCACACGACTCAAAATTGTAGGAGCCAGCTTGCTGGCGATGGACGTCAACGATAACGCGGGCTGTCTGAATGAACGCGTCGCCCAGACGCTTTTCGCCGGCAAGCCGGCTCCTACAGGGAATCGCGTACGCTTTCGCTTCTCACCACTCATCAGGCCGAGCGTTAGCTCGCCTTCCGCTTTTGATCTGAGCGCCCCCTCGAGAGGCCGAGCGCAGGTTCTGCGCAGTGGGCAACCCGGCA
>NZ_JACNDU010000035.1:0-49369 GCF_017351735.1 Pseudomonas sp. FW300-N2A2
TTTCACAACGAGGTCAGCACCATGAACAGCAGCTCTCCATCAGATCCGCCTTCCGGGTCTGTGAACGATTCAGCAAGCCGCAAGGGAGAGCGCTCGAAACCGTCCGCGAAAAAACCGTCGAGCTTCTACATGAAGCAGATGCGCGCGGGCCTGGGTGCCGCCGGTTATGTAAAACACGAGACTTGGGTGCTTCCCGAAAACCGAAGCCTGCTCAAGCAGATGGAGAAACAGCTACGCCAACCGATCCTGGCTGGCTCATTCATGTCGGAGAATTACATGAGCGCAGGTAACAACTGGAACATCGATCGCCTCTACAGCGCCCTTCAAGCCCTGGACGAAGTGGTCTCGAACGACATCACCCTCTCCCTCGTCCAAGGCTCCGAATCCAGCATCAAGCTGGAAATGAACGACTTCGGTGGCTTGCCGATTTACATCGCGGTAGTGGGCGACCAGATCATCGTCGATACCGTGCTGGTCGACGTCGAGTCGATCAAGGACGTGCCGGCCTTCAATGATGCCGTGCTGCGCAGCCGGGAAATGTTCCCGCTGTCGTCGATCGGCATCGAGTCCATGCCTAACGGGCAGGTCGTTTACAACATGTTTGGCGCGCTCAGCTCCGACTCGAGCCTGACCAACGTCGTGACCGAGGTCAAAACCCTCGTCGACAACGTGCAGCGCGCCAGCGAAGCCTTCGAACGTTTTTTCAATTAATTATTCGGGAATCAGGGAAAATCCAATGACTCAGTCCATCTGGAGCAAATTGTTCACCGCACTGCGTGGCGGTGCCAATGAAGTCGGCGAATCGATCGTCGACCAACAGGCCCTGCGCATCCTCGACCAGGAAATTCGCGATGCCGACAGCGCGCTGGCCAACGCCAAGCGTGAGCTGGTCACCATCATGGCCAAGCACAAACTGTCCGCTGATCGCGTCAGCGAGTACAACGCCAAGATCAAGGACCTGGAATCCAAGGCGCTGGCCGCCATTCAGGCCAACCGCGAAGACCTGGCACTGGAAGTGGCCGAAGCCATTTCGACCCTGACCAACGAGCTGGATGTCGAGCAGAAGCAGGCCACCGAATTCGGCGGTTATGCGGACAACATGCGCAAAGACATCACCAAGGCTGAAAGCCGCATCAAGAGCCTGCGCCAGCAAGTGGACATGGCCAAGGCCCGTGAAAGCGTGCAGAAAGCCCAGGTCAGCGCATCCATCGCCAGCGGCGGCGCCAACGGCAAACTGGAAACCGCAGTCGGCACGCTGAACCGCTTGCAAGCCAAGCAGCAGCAACGCGCCGCTGAACTGGAAGCCCAGGACCAACTGGCCGATGCATCGACCGGCACCGACCTGGAGCGCAAACTGCGCGAAGCCGGCATCACGCCGGACGAGGGCAGCGCCAACGCGATCCTGGAGCGCCTGAAGCAGAAATCGGCTGAGTAACCCACTCAGTCGCAGATGCATAACCTGTGGGAGCTAGCCTGCTAGCGATTACGGTTTGTCAGGCGACATTAATGTTGACTGACACTCCCTCTTCGCGAGCAGGCTCGCTCCCACATTGGATATGCGTTTCAGTTTTTCGTTGAATCGAGGTCAAGGATGGATGCCCTGAAGGGTTTCAAGACAATCGCCAGCCTCGCCATTTTCATGGTGGCGCTGCAACTGCTCAACGTCGCGACCGGCTACAGCCTTGTGGCATTCGGCCTGGTGCCGAGAACAGCCCACGGACTGGTCGGCATCATCACCTCGCCTTTTTTGCACGCGTCCTTTGCGCACCTCAGCGCCAACCTGATTCCCTTCCTGATTCTGGGCACCCTGGTCATTGTCGACGGGCTCAACCGGTTCCTGGCCGTCAGCGCGATCATCATTCTGCTGGGCGGCGCGCTGGTCTGGCTGTTCGGGTTTTCCGGCGTGCACATTGGCGCCAGCGGCTGGGTATTCGGGCTGTGGGCCTACCTCCTGTCCCGCGCCTGGTTTCACCGCAGCTGGGGCAACCTGATCACGGCCAGCGTCGTGGCGTTGCTCTATGGCGGCCTGGTCTTTGGCTTCCTTCCGCGTCAGGGTGTGTCCTTCGAAGGACATCTCTTTGGGGCGCTCGCCGGATTTATTGCAGCCAAGGTACTTTTCTCTGCGCCGCGCAGCAGGTTTAATGCCGCCGGTTAACCGCACTTGAGCATTCAGACGCCGAGGCGATAACGTCGCCAGGAATGAGTACCCACGGAGTCAGGGACGAAATGTCGATTTTCCTTTTATTGCGCATGTATGCCTCGTCCCTCTTCCACCGATTCGGTTGGGCGGGACTGGTCATCGCCTTGGCCGTGCACCTGACCACGGCGTATCTGGGCCTGGTGTTGCTGGGCGAACAGCACCTCACCGCCCCCGCCACGTTTACCTACTTCTATCTCACCACCACGCTTACCGTAGGCTATGGCGATCTCGCGCCACAGACATCGGCGGGGCGCATTTTCGTGGCCACCTGGGTCATGCTCGGCGGCATTGCGCTGCTGACGGCAGCCATCGGCAAAACCACCAGCAGCGTTATCGATGTATGGAGAAAAAGCATGAAGGGCAAAGGTGACTACACCGGCAATGTCGGGCATACGGTGCTCATCGGCTGGGAAGGTGCATCCAGCGAACGGGTCGTTGAGTTGTTGCTTCAGGATGAAACCTCCAACGACAACCTGATCGTCATTTGCGATTGCACCCTTGAAGAAAACCCCATGCCTGGCCAGGCGTCCTTCATCAAGGGCGAAAGCCTGTCCTCGGTGGCGCTGCTACTGCGCGCCGGCGTTCCCGGTGCCGAACGCGTTCTGGTGCGAACCCATTCAGACGACCTGACCCTGGCCACCGTGCTGGCGGTCAATCAACTGAAGCCTGTCGGGCATGTGGTCGCCCACTTCAATGACAGTGAAATCGCCTCGCTCGCCAGCGCCTACGCCCCTAGCCTGGAATGCACATCAAGCATGGCCATCGAGATGCTTGTGCGCGCGTCTCAGGACCCCGGCTCGTCCGTGGTCATCAACGAATTGCTGTGCGTGGGCCAGGGCGCGACCCAATACCTGATGAAACTGCCCGATACGTTTAACGCGACCTTCGGCGATCTGTACACGCAGATGAAAGAACGTCACAACGCCACCCTCATCGGCTACCGCGCCAAGGGCGCCCGACAACCATCGATCAACCCGCCTGGCGCCACACGCGTCGAGGGCGGCGAGCTCTTCTACATCGCCTCCACTCGCCTCAAGGAAATCTCCAATGGGATGGTTTAAACAGTTGTTGGGGCTTGAGGCCCCGAACGCGAATTCAGAATCGAAATGGACCGCCAGCGAAACCCAACCGGCCGCCGGCCCGCTGGGTCTGGCGCTGGGCAAAGGCGTGATGTTCGACAGCACGCTGCAATTGTTGCTCGACGAAAAAACCGCCGTGGCCATCCCCGGCTCGCAGCAGATCTGGAGCAACGGCACCATTGACCTCGGGCAGTCGACCTGGCTGTCGCGCTACTACATGAACGACGAAGACTACTGGCTGCAAGTGCACACCACCGGCGACATCGCCGGCCAGGTCGAGTCGGTGATCCTGTTCAACTACCTCAGTTACATCACCATCAGCAGCGAAGCGGAGCTGCGCCGTCTGGCCGGCCCGAACAGCCTGATCGGGCTGCCGACCTACACCCACAACGGCGTCGAATACACCCGCGAATGGGGCACCGAGAATGGCCAGACTGAACTGGTGGCGTTGAGCGAACAGCTGAAAAACCCGGATGAGTCCTACAGCGTCGAGCACCGTTCGATGCTGTACGCCCGCGAAACCGGCCTGACCGACCGCCGTGAATTCCTGCTGTTTTCTGTCGAAGAAGACGCCGAAGGTACGATCAGCTTGAGCACTTCGCTGGGCATTTCGCTGTACACCACCGACTTGAACACTTTTTAAAAAGGAAGAAACCCCATGCTAGAAGCGCTCTCCGTCTCCCTGAACAAAGCCGCCGTGCTCGGGTTTGTTGCGTACATCCTCGGCGCCGCCGTGCTGTTCGCGCTGTTCCAGTTCATCTACACCCGCATCACCCCGCACAAGGAATTCGAGCTGATCCGTTCGGGCAACGTCGCGGCTGCAATCGCCCTGGGCGGTGCGGTCATCGGTTTCGCGATTCCGGCCAGCAACGTGATCGCCTACTCGGTCAGCCTCCTCGACTTCGTGGTCTGGGCAGTCATCGCCGCGTTCGTGCAATTGTTGGCGTTCCTGATGACCAGCCTGGTGCTCAAGGGCACCTCCGAGCGCATCAAGAAAGGTGAAATCGCCGCCGGCATCTACGTGGCAGCCGTGGCCATCAGCGTCGGCATGTTGAACGCCGCCTGCATGACCCCTTCCTCGAACTGATCGCGCACGGAGCTCCCGATGAAACGAAGCAAGTACGTTCAGCTGTCGCTGGCAGCCTCGGTCGCGATGGCGATTTCGGGCTGCGGGCCGACGGAAAAAACCTACTCGGTGCAGAAAAAGTACAACTTCCAGTCCGTGCAGCAATGCGCCGATGAAAAACTTCCGGTGGACGTCTGCTCGGACGCCTTCATGACCGCCATGGCCGAACATCGACGCATTGCACCGGTGTACGACAACCAGGCCGATTGCGAAGCCGACTTCGTCGCCGACTGGTGCCAGCAAGATTCCGCAGGCAAGTTCATCCCCAAACTCGGCGGCTTCGAACTGACCGCCAATGGCGAGGTGACGCAATCCCAGGTGGATGCCGCCAAAGCGCAATTGCCTGCCTCGGAAGCGAACAGTGGCGGTTCGGGATTCTCCGGCACCAGCCTGCTGACCGGCCTGCTGATCGGCAACATGCTGAGCAACAACCGCAACAGCTACTATTCCGAGCCGGTGTACCGCTACCGCGACGACCGTGGCAGCTATTCGTCTTCGACACTCGGCCAGCGGATTTCGAAAGGTTCGACCTTTACCAAATCCAATCAGGCGCGATACGGCAGCAGCAACTACGCCGACTCGATTCGTTCCGCCAGCAAACCGGTGTCCGTTGCCTCGTCCACTTCCCGTGGCGGCTTCGGCAGCAAAGCCAGTGCGCGCAGCGGCTGGGGTGGCGGCGGGTCGAGCAGTTAAGGAAACAGGGCCATGAAGAAAATCCTCTGCGCAGAGCGTCATGACTGGAAACAGACCGCCGAAAACCTCGGCTTTCTGTTCCACACCATCGACGACGAACCCTATTGGGACGAGAGCGCGTACTACCAGTTCACGCTCAAACAGATCGAGAACGATCTCGAAGACCCGACCACCGAGATCCATGAGATGTGCATGGACCTGGTGGCTCGCGTGGTGCAGAGCGAGGAGTTGCTGGAACGCCTGAGCATTCCGGCACCGTTCTACGACCTGGTTCGTACGTCATGGCTCGAAGGTCATCCGCATCTGTACGGGCGCATGGACTTTTCCTACAACGGCAACGGCCCGGCCAAGCTGCTGGAGCTCAACTACGACACGCCGACCAGCCTCTACGAAGCGGCGGCGTTCCAGTGGGGCTGGCTGGAGCAGTGCATTGAGCGTGGTTTGTTGCCCAAGAACGCCGACCAGTTCAACAGCATCGACACCAAGCTGCATCAGGCCTTTGCTCAACTGCAGATCACGCAGCCCTTCTATTTCGCCTCGATGAAAGACTCGGTCGAGGACAAGGGCACCACCGATTACCTGCGGCTGGTTGCGGAAAAAGTCGGCATCGAATCCCGTCACATCGACATCGAAGACATTGGCCTCACCAGTGACGGACGTTTCGTCGATCTTGAAGATCGCTGGATTCCTCACCTGTTCAAACTGCACGCCTGGGAGTTCATCTTCCACGAGCCCTTTGGTGCAGCGATTGCCCAGAGCGATACGCAGTTTTTCGAACCGGCCTGGAAATCCATCATCTCCAACAAAGGCATCCTGCCGCTGCTGTGGGAATTCAACAAAGGCCATCCGAACCTGCTCGCCGCCCACCTGGATACCGCCCCGAACAAAGCGGTGCCCAAGGGTTGGGTGCGCAAGCCATTCTTCTCGCGGGAAGGCGCCAACATCGAGCTGCAAACAACGGACGGTCTGATCGTGAAAGAGGATGGGCCCTACACGGATGCGCCGTTTATCCTTCAGGAGTTCGCGCCGCTGCCGAAGTTTGGCGATAGCTACACGTTGATCGGCTCCTGGGTGATCGGCGATCAAGCCGCGGGCATCGGTGTGCGCGAGGACAACAGCCTGATTACCAAGGATTCCAGCCGATTCTTGCCGCACCTGATACTCGACTGAACATTTACCGTCAGTGAAAAAGCCCGTTGCCATGCATCGGGCGTCGGGGTGAAACAGGTGTAAACCCGATCAGGGACCCGACAACCACAAGACTTACCGCTGAAAAGCCGGATAATGGCGGCCAAATCGTCTAGCCCGTTATTCTGGTACCCCCCCATGGAAATCAAGGTCAACTTTCTCGACAACCTTCGGCTTGAAGCCAAGTTCGACGACTTCACGGTGGTGGCCGACCAACCAATCCGCTACAAGGGCGATGGCTCGGCACCCGGTCCGTTCGACTACTTCCTGGCTTCGTCGGCGTTGTGTGCGGCGTATTTCGTGAAGTTGTACTGCAGCACACGCAATATCCCCACGGATAACATCCGCCTGTCGCAGAACAACATTGTTGACCCGGAAAACCGCTACAACCAGATTTTCAAGATCCAGGTCGAGTTGCCCGCGGACATCTCCGACAAGGACCGCCAGGGCATCCTGCGCTCCATTGACCGTTGCACCGTGAAAAAAGTGGTGCAGGCCGGGCCTGAGTTTGTGATCGAAGAAGTGGAAAACCTCGACGCCGATGCCCAGGCGCTGTTGATGCCTGCTTCCAGTTCAGAGGCGAGCACTTACATTGCGGGTAAGGATCTGCCGCTGGAACAAACCATCGCCAACATGTCGGCCATTCTGGCGGACCTGGGCATGAAGATTGAAATCGCCTCGTGGCGCAATATCGTGCCCAATGTGTGGTCGCTGCATATCCGCGATGCGCACTCGCCGATGTGCTTCACCAACGGCAAGGGTGCGACCAAGGAAAGCGCACTGGCGTCGGCGTTGGGCGAGTTTATCGAGCGGCTCAACTGCAACTTCTTCTACAACGACCAGTTCTGGGGCGAAGACATCGCCAACGCGGAATTTGTGCATTATCCGGACGAGCGCTGGTTCAAGCCTGGCCGCAAAGACGCGCTGCCGACCGAGATTCTCGACGAGTACTGCCTGAAGATTTACAACCGCGACGGCGAGTTGCGCGGTTCCCATCTGATCGACACCAACTCGGGCAATGAAGAGCGCGGTATCTGCTCGCTGCCGTACGTGCGCCAGTCGGACGGCGAGGTGGTGTATTTCCCGTCCAACCTGATTGAAAACCTGTATCTGAGCAACGGCATGAGTGCCGGCAACACGCTGGCCGAAGCGCAGGTGCAGTGCCTGTCGGAGATCTTCGAGCGCGCGGTAAAACGCGAAATCATCGAAGGTGAATTTGCACTGCCGGATGTGCCGGCCCACGTGCTGGCAAAGTACCCAGGGATCCTCGCCGGCATTCAGGCGCTGGAAGAACAGGGTTTCCCGGTGTTGGTGAAGGATGCGTCCCTGGGCGGTGAATTCCCGGTGATGTGCGTTACGTTGATGAACCCGCGTACCGGCGGTGTGTTCGCCTCGTTCGGCGCGCACCCAAGCCTTGAAGTGGCATTGGAACGCAGCCTCACCGAATTGCTCCAAGGCCGCAGCTTCGAAGGTCTCAACGACCTGCCCCAGCCGACGTTTGAAGGTCATGCGGTGACCGAGCCGAACAACTTCGTCGAGCACTTCATCGACTCGAGCGGCGTTGTGTCGTGGCGCTTCTTCAGTTCGAAGTCGGATTACGAATTCGTGGAGTGGGACTTCTCCGGCCAGGGTGAAAACTCGAATACCGAGGAAGCCGCGACCTTGTTCGGCATTCTCGAAGGCATGGGCAAGGAAGTGTACATGGCGGTCTACGAGCATATCGGCGCGACGGCCTGCCGCATTCTGGTGCCGGACTATTCGGAAATTTATCCGGTAGACGATCTGATCTGGGATAACACCAACAAAGCGCTGTTCTTCCGCGAAGACATCCTGAACCTGCATCGCCTGGACGAAGAAGAGCTGCGAGCGCTGGTCGAGCGCCTGGTGGAAAGTGAGCTGGACGACTACACCGACATCACCAGCTTGATCGGCATCGAATTTGACGACAATACCGCTTGGGGCCAGTTGACGATCCTGGAGTTGAAGCTGCTGATTTATCTCGCCCTGCAACAATTTGAAGAGGCGAAAGAGGCGGTGGAAATGTTCCTGCAGTACAACGACAACACGGTTGAGCGCGGCTTGTTCTACCAGGCTGTCAATGTGGTGCTGGAGATGAAACTGGACGAAGACCTGGAACTGGAAGACTACGAGGCCAATTTCCGTCGGATGTTTGGCAGCGAGCGGACGGATGCAGCAATCGGCTCGGTGGACGGGACCGTGCGCTTCCATGGCTTGACGCCGACCAGCATGAAACTGGAGGGGCTCGACAGGCATCTGCGCCTGATCGACAGCTACAAAAAACTGCACACGGCGCGGGCCGCTGTCACCACGTCATCCCGTTAACCACAAACCTGTAGGAGCCGGCTTGCCGGCGATGGCGGAGGTTCAGTCAACCTGTTTATTGACTGGATGGACGCCATCGCCAGCAAGCTGGCTCCTACAAATTAATGTGCAAAAGAAAACCCCCGACCAGTCCAGAGGACCGATCGGGGGTTTCGAGGCTAAACCTTACAAAGGCCTAAGCCATATCCTAGAACGGGATATCGTCATCAAAGCTGTCGAAATCCGGAGCCGGCTGAGGAGCGGCCTGCTGTGGAGCCGGACGCGACTGTTGCGGTGCCGACTGCTGCGGACGCGGCGCCTGCTGCTGGCGTGGAGCCGGAGCGGACTGCTGATAGTTGTTGCCCCCGCCTTGTTGGTCGCCCTGCTGTGGACGGCCGCCCAGCAGTTGCATGGTGCCTTGCATGTCGACCACGATTTCAGTGGTGTAACGCTTGATACCGTCTTTTTCCCACTCGCGGGTCTGCAGCTTGCCTTCGATGTAGACCTGCGAACCTTTACGCAGGTATTCGCCGGCGATTTCCGCCACTTTGCCGAACATCGACACACGGTGCCATTCGGTCTTCTCGACCTTCTGACCGGTCTGCTTGTCGGTCCACTGTTCGCTGGTCGCCAGACTCAGGTTGGTCACGGCGTTACCGTTAGGCAAGTAGCGAACTTCGGGATCCTGGCCGCAAGTGCCGACCAATATGACTTTGTTAACCCCACGGGCCATAACGTTCTCCTAGGCTACGCACGCTGCCTCGGGCGGGTTGTTCACCAGGCGCTCGAGGGTAGTGCGATCCAATAGTTCTGTGTCCAATTTGATGTAAATCGCTGCTTCATCAGCAACGATTACCGCATCTGTTACCCCTACGACGGCCTTCAGGCGCTCAACCAGACCCGCTTCGCGGATCGCCTCGGGCGACAACGGCAAGCGCAGGCTCGTGACATAAGGTGGTTCGCGCATGGTAACAGCAAAGGCCAGCCAGAGGGCAGCCAGGCCGGCGCATCCGAGGAAGACAACCGACAGACCGCCATGCTGGAACATCCAGCCGCCGAGGATCCCGCCCAGTGCCGATCCGAGGAACTGACTGGTGGAATAAACCCCCATCGCCGTGCCCTTGCCGCCCGCCGGTGAAACCTTGCTGATCAGCGATGGCAACGAAGCTTCCAGCAAGTTGAACGCGGTAAAGAACACCACCGTCCCGATCACCAGAGCCCGCAAGCTATCGCCGAACTGCCAGAAGAATAGCTCAGTGAGCATCAGCGTCAGCACTGCGCCCAATAAAACTCGTTTCATTTTGCGTTTCTTTTCGCCGTAGATAATGAACGGGATCATGGCGAAGAAGGAAATCAGCAGCGCGGTCAGGTAGACCCACCAGTGCTGCTCTTTGGGCAGCCCGGCTTTTTCGACCAGGGCCAGCGGCAATGCAACGAAGCTCGACATCAACATCGCGTGCAACACAAAAATACCCAGGTCCAGACGCAGCAGGTCCGGGTGCTTGAGCGTCGGCATCAGTGCCTGGCGCGCGACGCCGGATTCACGGTGCTGCAACGGCCCGGTGGAGCGCGGCACCATGAACATCACGATCACGATACCCACCAGCGCCATGCCACCGGTGGCGAGGAACAACCCGGACAGCCCAAAGGCACGAGTCAGCAAAGGCCCTACCACCATGGCGACCGCGAACGACAGACCAATCGTCATGCCGATCATGGCCATGGCTTTGGTCCGATGCTGTTCGCGGGTCAGGTCTGACAGCAACGCCATCACTGCTGCGGAAATCGCCCCGGCGCCTTGCAGGATTCGTCCGGCGATAACGCCCCAGATCGAATCGGCGTTGGCCGCCAGCACACTGCCGAGGGCGAACACGATCAGCCCCAGGTAAATCACCGGGCGGCGCCCGATGCGGTCGGAAATGAAGCCGAACGGAATCTGAAATATCGCCTGGGTCAGGCCGTAAGCGCCAATCGCCAGCCCGATGAGGGCCGGGGTCGCTCCTGCCAGATCCATCCCATAGGTCGCCAGTACCGGCAACACCATGAACATGCCAAGCATACGGAACGCGAACACGAGGGCCAGACCGCTTGCTGCGCGGGTCTCACTGCCACTCATGCGTTCGCTGTGGGGATCGTGCATGGAAAAACCTCATGTGAACCGGCGGCGATTCTACCAGTCCCATCGATTGACAGGGTATATCGCGACGCTTTGACGCGTTCCGCTGACAGACTCTTCATGTACGACAGTAAACCACTCGTTTGATAGTGTGCATCCATCCAGTATTTGGCCGTATACTCCTACGTTTTCGACGCCCGCCGAGCGAGGCCACTTTGGACAAGATCCTGATTCGTGGGGCCCGAACCCACAACCTGAAGAACATCGACCTGACCCTGCCACGGGACAAACTGATCGTCATCACCGGCTTGTCCGGATCCGGCAAATCGTCCCTGGCGTTCGACACGCTGTACGCCGAAGGCCAGCGCCGCTATGTCGAGTCGCTGTCGGCCTATGCCCGGCAGTTTTTGTCGATGATGGAAAAGCCTGACGTCGACACCATTGAAGGTTTGTCGCCAGCCATTTCCATTGAGCAGAAGTCGACCTCGCACAACCCGCGTTCGACGGTCGGCACCATCACCGAAATCTACGACTATCTGCGCCTGCTCTACGCTCGCGTCGGTATTCCGCGCTGCCCGGATCACGACATTCCGCTGGAAGCGCAGACCGTCAGCCAGATGGTCGACCTGGTCCTCGCCCAACCGGAGGGCAGCAAACTGATGCTGCTGGCGCCGGTGATCCGCGAGCGCAAAGGCGAACACCTTTCGGTCTTCGAAGAACTGCGCGCCCAGGGCTTTGTCAGGGCCCGGGTCAACGGCAGGATCTGCGAACTGGACGAACTGCCGAAGCTGGACAAGCAGAAGAAGCATTCGATTGACGTCATCGTCGACCGCTTCAAGGTTCGCGCCGATCTGCAACAGCGTCTGGCCGAATCCTTCGAGACCGCGCTGAAACTGGCGGACGGCATTGCCCTGGTCGCACCGATGGACGACGAACCCGGCGAAGAGATGATCTTCTCAGCGCGCTTCGCCTGCCCGATCTGCGGTCACGCGATCAGCGAGCTGGAACCCAAGCTGTTCTCCTTCAACAACCCGGCCGGCGCCTGCCCGACGTGCGATGGTCTGGGCGTGAAGCAATTCTTCGACATCAAGCGACTGGTCAATGGCGAACTGACTCTGGCCGAAGGTGCGATTCGCGGCTGGGACAGGCGTAACGTCTATTACTTCCAGATGCTCGGGTCGCTGGCGGCGCACTACAAGTTCAGCCTCGAAGTACCGTTCAACGAACTGCCGGCCGAACAGCAGAAATTCATCCTGCACGGCAGCGGCTCCCAGAACGTCGATTTCAAATACCTGAATGACCGTGGCGACATCGTCAAACGTTCGCACCCGTTCGAAGGCATCGTGCCAAACCTGGAACGTCGCTACCGCGAAACCGAATCGGCTTCGGTGCGTGAAGAGCTGGCCAAGTTCCTCAGCACCCAGCATTGCCCGGATTGCCGTGGCACCCGCCTGCGTCGCGAGGCGCGGCATGTCTGGGTCGGCGAGAAGACACTGCCGGCGGTGACCAATCTGCCGATCGGCGATGCGTGCGAATACTTCGGTGTGCTGAAGCTGACCGGGCGTCGTGGTGAAATTGCCGACAAGATCCTCAAGGAAATCCGCGAGCGCCTGCAGTTCCTGGTCAACGTCGGCCTCGACTATCTGTCGCTGGATCGCAGTGCCGACACGTTGTCCGGTGGCGAGGCGCAGCGGATTCGTCTGGCCAGTCAGATTGGTGCCGGCCTGGTGGGCGTTCTATACATCCTCGATGAACCGTCGATTGGTCTGCACCAACGCGACAACGACCGTTTGCTCGGCACGCTCAAGCACCTGCGCGACATCGGCAACACGGTGATCGTGGTCGAACACGATGAAGATGCCATTCGCCTGGCTGACTATGTCGTGGATATCGGCCCGGGTGCCGGCGTGCACGGGGGGCATATCGTCGCCGAAGGTACGCCAGCGGAAGTTATGGCTCACCCTGACTCGCTGACCGGCAAGTACTTGTCGGGTCGGGTGAAGATTGCCGTTCCAGCCAAACGCACACCGCGTAACAAGAAGTTGTCGCTGTCCCTCAAGGGCGCTCGCGGCAACAACTTGCGCAACGTCGATCTGGAGATTCCGATTGGCCTGCTGACCTGCGTAACCGGCGTGTCCGGTTCGGGCAAGTCGACGCTGATCAACAACACACTGTTTCCCTTGAGCGCTACGGCACTCAACGGTGCGACAACGCTTGAGGCTGCGGCTCACGACAGCATCAAAGGGCTGGAACACCTGGACAAGGTCGTCGACATTGACCAGAGCCCGATCGGCCGTACGCCACGCTCCAACCCGGCGACGTACACCGGGCTGTTCACGCCGATTCGCGAACTGTTCGCCGGCGTGCCGGAATCCCGTTCCCGCGGTTACGGGCCGGGGCGTTTCTCCTTCAACGTGAAGGGCGGACGCTGCGAGGCCTGCCAGGGCGATGGCCTGATCAAGGTTGAAATGCACTTCCTGCCGGACATCTATGTTCCGTGCGACGTCTGCAAGAGCAAGCGCTACAACCGCGAAACGCTGGAGATCAAGTACAAGGGCAAGAGCATCCACGAAACCCTCGAGATGACCATCGAGGAAGCCCGGGTGTTCTTCGACGCGGTGCCGGCACTGGCACGCAAGCTTCAGACGTTGATGGATGTCGGCCTGTCGTACATCAAGCTGGGGCAATCGGCGACCACCCTGTCTGGTGGTGAAGCGCAGCGGGTGAAGCTGTCCCGCGAGCTGTCCAAGCGCGATACCGGCAAGACGCTGTACATCCTCGATGAGCCAACCACTGGTTTGCACTTCGCGGATATCCAGCAACTGCTCGACGTGCTGCATCGACTGCGCGACCACGGCAACACCGTGGTGGTGATCGAGCACAACCTGGACGTGATCAAGACCGCTGACTGGTTGGTGGATCTGGGGCCGGAAGGTGGTTCCAAAGGCGGGCAGATCATTGCCGTCGGTACGCCGGAAGAAGTCTCCGAGATGAAGCAGTCTCACACCGGTTTCTATCTCAAACCGCTGCTGGCTCGCGACAGGGACTGAATCAAGCCCATGAAAAAGCCCCTGTCACTTTGTCGGTGACAGGGGCTTTTTCGTTGACACTGTAGGAGCACAGCTTGCTGGCGATGGCGATATCAAGGAAGCCTTCGCCAGCAAGCTGTGCTCCTACGGTTCAATGTCAGGTGTGAGATTGCAGGTAATTTTCCAGACCGATCAACTTGATCAGACCCAACTGCTTCTCGAGCCAGTAGGTGTGGTCTTCTTCGGTATCGTTCAGTTGAATGCGCAGCATCTCGCGGCTGACGTAGTCTTTGTGCTGCTCGCAGAGTTCGATGCCCTTGCAGAGCGCGGCGCGGACTTTGTATTCCAGTCGCAGGTCGGCAGCTAGCATGTCAGGAACCGTGGTGCCGACATCAAGATCGTCCGGACGCATGCGTGGCGTGCCTTCGAGCATCAGAATTCGGCGCATCAGCGCATCGGCGTGCCCCGCTTCCTCTTCCATCTCGTGGTTGATTCGTTCGTAGAGCTTGGTGAATCCCCAGTCCTCATACATCCGCGAGTGAACGAAATATTGATCACGCGCGGCCAGTTCGCCGGTCAGCAACGTGTTGAGGTAATCGATTACGTCTGGGTGGCCTTGCATCGCCCTACATCTCCCTGCTTGAAAGTCTGTAGTTTGAACCACAGCGACTGTTTGGTCACTTGGTTTGCGCGATAAAAGCGAAGATATTCTGAGAAAAGTAGTTTAAATAGCGCAAAAACCGCCCTAATGAGGGCGGTTCTGCTTCTCGTTTAGACTTCGTTAATCTGTACGTTGAGCGCCTTTGCGATTGCGTCTCCATAAGCCGGGTCGGCCTTGAAGAAATGCTGCAACTGGCGATCCACTACATCAGCGGAGACCCCTGCCATCGCGCCCGCAATATTGTTGGTCAGCAGGTTTTTCTGCTCATCACTCATCAAACGGAACAACGCACCTGCGTGGCTGTAGTAGTCCGTGTCTTCGCGATGATCGTAACGATCAGCCGCACCGCTCAATGCCAAAGCAGGCTCAGCATAACGAGGCGCCTGTTTTGGCGACTCTACGTAACTGTTCGGCTCGTAGTTCGGCGCTGCACCACCATTGCTGCCAAACGCCATGGAGCCATCACGCTGGTAGCTGTTGACCGGGCTGCGCGGCGCATTCACCGGCAGTTGCTGATGGTTGGTACCAACACGGTAGCGGTGCGCATCGGCGTAAGCGAACACTCGCCCTTGCAGCATGCGGTCTGGCGACAGGCCAACACCTGGAACCATGTTGCTCGGACCGAACGCCGCTTGTTCAACTTCCGCGAAGTAGTTCTGCGGATTGCGGTTGAGCTCGAGCTCACCCACTTCGATCAGTGGAAACTCTTTCTGCGACCAGGTCTTGGTCACATCGAAAGGGTTCTCGTAATGCGCCGCAGCCTGGGCCTCGGTCATGATCTGAATGCACACACGCCATTTGGGGAAGTCGCCGCGCTCAATCGCTTCAAACAAGTCGCGCTGTGCGTAATCCGGATCGGTGCCCGCCAGGCGAGCAGCTTCTGCCGGCGCCAGGTTCTTGATCCCTTGCTGGGTCTTGTAATGCCACTTCACCCAGTGACGCTCGCCGCTGGCACTGATCAGGCTGTAAGTGTGGCTGCCGAAGCCGTGCATGTGACGGTAGCCGTCAGGGATGCCACGGTCCGAAAACAGGATGGTGACCTGGTGCAGCGCCTCAGGCGAGTGCGACCAGAAGTCCCACATCATCTGCGCACTTTTCAGGTTGCTTTGCGGCAGGCGTTTTTGGGTGTGGATAAAGTCCGGAAACTTGAGCGGATCGCGAATGAAGAACACTGGCGTGTTGTTGCCAACGATGTCCCAGTTACCTTCTTCGGTATAGAACTTCAGGGCAAAACCACGTGGGTCGCGTTCCGTGTCAGCCGAGCCGCGCTCACCGCCCACGGTGGAAAACCGCAGAAAGGTTGGGGTCTGCTTACCGACGGATTCGAACAGCTTGGCGCTGGTGTACTCAGTGATGTCGCGCGTCACGGTGAACGTACCGTAAGCACCCGAGCCCTTGGCGTGTACGCGGCGCTCAGGAATGTTTTCACGGTTGAAGTGGGCAAGCTTCTCGATCAGGTGGAAGTCGTCGAGCAGCAATGGGCCACGAGGGCCGGCAGAGCGGGAATTCTGGTTGTCGGCGACAGGAGCGCCACTGGCGGTGGTAAGTATTTTATTTTGGCTCATGCGATCTCTTCCTCTGTCAGTCTAGAACTGCCGGCTAATCGGCTGAGAGGAAGTATTGATCACCAACGTTACACCTACAAATTCATTAACTTGTAAGTGTCGATAGAAAATTACTAACGTAGAGTCTACTTTTCAGACGCCCACAAAAAACCGGGCACTAGGCCCGGTTCTTCGTTTCAGACTGACGTCTTACTCAGCGGATACAGCTTCACCGCCGGTAGCACGATCAACCAACTCGACGTACGCCATAGGCGCGTTGTCGCCAGTGCGGAAGCCGCACTTGAGGATGCGCAGGTAGCCACCCTCACGGGTAGCGTAACGCTTGCCCAGGTCGTTGAAGAGCTTACCAACGATAGCTTTCGAACGAGTACGGTCGAAAGCCAGACGGCGGTTAGCCAGGCTGTCTGTCTTGGCCAAAGTGATCAGCGGCTCAGCAACGCGACGCAGTTCTTTAGCTTTCGGCAGTGTAGTTTTGATCAGCTCGTGCTCGAACAGCGACACTGCCATGTTTTGGAACATGGCCTTGCGGTGCGAGCTAGTGCGGCTCAGGTGACGACCACTTTTACGATGACGCATGGTTCATTCCTTACCAAACACGACGTTCGGTGATTACGACGATCAGGCAGTCGCCTTGTCGTCCTTCTTAAGACTTGCAGGCGGCCAGTTGTCGAGGCGCATGCCGAGGGACAGACCGCGGGAGGCCAGAACGTCCTTGATTTCAGTCAAGGATTTCTTGCCAAGGTTCGGAGTCTTCAACAGCTCTACTTCGGTACGCTGAATCAGGTCACCGATGTAGTAGATGTTTTCCGCCTTAAGGCAGTTAGCCGAACGTACAGTCAGTTCCAGATCGTCAACCGGGCGAAGCAGGATCGGATCGATCTCGTCTTCCTGCTCGACAACCACTGGCTCACTGTCACCTTTGAGGTCGACGAACGCAGCCAACTGCTGTTGCAGAATGGTTGCAGCGCGACGGATAGCCTCTTCAGGATCCAGAGTACCGTTGGTTTCCAGATCAATAACCAGCTTGTCCAGGTTAGTACGCTGCTCGACACGGGCGTTTTCCACCACGTATGCGATACGGCGAACCGGGCTGAACGAAGAGTCAAGCTGCAAGCGACCGATGCTGCGGCTTTCGTCTTCATCGCTCTGACGCGAGTCTGCCGGTTCATAACCACGACCACGAGCTACGGTGAGCTTCATGTTCAGGGCGCCGTTAGACGCCAGGTTAGCGATTACGTGATCGGGGTTAACGATCTCGACATCATGATCCAGCTGAATATCGGCAGCGGTAACCACCCCCGAACCCTTCTTCGACAAGGTCAGCGTAACTTCGTCACGACCGTGCAGCTTGATAGCCAGACCTTTAAGGTTCAACAGGATTTCAATTACGTCTTCCTGTACGCCTTCGATTGCGCTGTACTCATGGAGTACACCGTCAATCTCGGCCTCGACTACTGCACAGCCGGGCATTGAGGACAACAGGATGCGGCGCAGCGCGTTGCCCAGGGTGTGGCCGAAACCACGCTCGAGAGGCTCGAGAGTGATCTTGGCGCGGGTTGGACTGACAACCTGCACATCAATATGGCGGGGTGTCAGGAACTCATTTACCGAAATCTGCATGGATGCACCTATTTTCTAGCCCTTACTTGGAGTAGAGCTCGACAATCAGGCTTTCGTTGATGTCGGCGGACAGATCACTGCGAGCTGGAACGTTCTTGAAAACGCCCGACTTCTTCTCAGTGTCTACTTCTACCCATTCTACGCGGCCACGTTGGGCACACAGATCGAGAGCTTGGACAATGCGAAGTTGGTTCTTTGCTTTCTCGCGAATCGCGACCACGTCACCAGCACGAACCTGGTAAGACGGTACGTTTACGGTCTGGCCGTTAACGCTGACGGATTTGTGCGATACCAGCTGACGGGATTCGGCACGAGTAGAGCCAAAACCCATACGGTATACAACGTTGTCCAGACGGCATTCGAGCAGTTGCAGCAGGTTTTCACCGGTTGCACCTTTCTTGCCAGCAGCTTCTTTGTAGTAGCCGCTGAATTGACGCTCGAGAACGCCGTAGATACGACGAACCTTCTGCTTTTCACGCAGTTGGGTGCCGTAATCGGACTGGCGACCGCGGCGTTGGCCGTGGATACCAGGTGCTGCTTCAATGTTGCACTTCGATTCGATCGCGCGCACGCCGCTCTTCAGAAAGAGATCGGTGCCTTCGCGACGAGCGAGTTTGCATTTTGGACCAATGTAACGAGCCATTCTTTACAATCTCCTGGATTACACGCGGCGCTTCTTCGGCGGACGGCACCCGTTGTGCGGGATTGGCGTCACGTCGGTGATGCTGGCGATCTTGTAGCCACAGCCGTTCAAAGCGCGGACTGCAGATTCACGACCTGGGCCTGGACCTTTGACGTTAACGTCGAGGTTTTTCAGACCGTATTCCAGCGCAGCTTGGCCAGCACGTTCAGCAGCTACTTGAGCAGCAAACGGGGTGGACTTGCGGGAACCGCGGAAACCCGAACCACCGGAGGTAGCCCAGGAAAGAGCGTTGCCTTGACGGTCGGTGATGGTCACGATTGTGTTGTTAAAAGAAGCATGGATGTGGGCGATGCCATCAACCACTGTCTTTTTAACTTTTTTACGAGGACGAGCAGCAGGTTTAGCCATGATTAATTTCCTGTCGATTCGCTGGGGCGATTACTTGCGGATCGGCTTACGCGGACCTTTACGGGTACGCGCGTTAGTCTTGGTACGCTGACCGCGTACTGGAAGACCACGACGATGACGCAGACCGCGATAGCAACCGAGGTCCATCAAACGCTTGATTTTCATGTTGATTTCGCGACGCAGGTCACCTTCAGTGGTGAACTTCGCCACTTCGCCACGCAGCTGTTCAATCTGCTCGTCGCTCAGATCCTTGATCTTTGCGGCTGGGTTTACCCCAGTCACTGCACAGATCTTCTGTGCAGTAGTGCGACCAACACCATAGATGTAGGTCAGCGAGATAACAGTATGCTTGTTATCTGGAATGTTAACGCCTGCAATACGGGCCATTCAGTGGGACTCCAATTGACAGCTACCTACGCCCCGGAAGCCAAGAAATAGGGCGCGAGATAATATCGCTGTAATAACAAATAATCAACCCGGTAGCGCACTAGCTACCGGGCTTGAAGCACAATCACACTCAGCCTTGGCGCTGTTTGTGACGCGGTTCCGCGCTGCAAATTACTCGAACAACACCTTCGCGGCGAATAATCTTGCAGTTACGGCACAGCTTTTTCACCGATGCACGAACTTTCATCACCAACTCCTCGAACCTTATGGGTACTCAGCGCAACATGCCGCTGCCGTAACCCTTCAGGTTGGCTTTCTTCATCAGGGATTCGTACTGGTGCGAAACGAGGTGCGATTGTACTTGGGACATGAAGTCCATCACAACCACGACGACGATCAGCAACGAGGTCCCGCCAAGGTAGAACGGTACGTTTGCCGCAACCACCAGGAACTGGGGAAGCAGACACACGGCCGTCATGTAAAGAGCACCGAACATGGTCAAGCGAGTCAGAACGCCATCAATGTAGCGCGCAGACTGCTCACCTGGACGGATGCCCGGAATAAAGGCACCGGACTTCTTCAGGTTTTCCGCTACGTCTTTCGGATTGAACATCAACGCCGTATAGAAGAAGCAGAAGAAAATAATCCCTGCACTAAACAGCAGAATATTCAACGGCTGACCAGGAGCGATCGACTGCGAGATGTCCTGCAACCAGCCCATACCTTCAGACTGGCCGAACCAGGCACCCAACGAAGCCGGGAACAGCAAAATGCTGCTCGCGAAAATGGCCGGAATAACACCGGCCATGTTCACCTTCAGCGGCAAGTGGCTAGTCTGCGCAGCGAAGACCTTACGGCCCTGCTGACGCTTGGCGTAGTGAACAGCAATACGACGCTGACCACGCTCAATGAACACCACGAAACCGATAATCGCTACTGCCAGCAAACCGATGGCAACCAGGGCGAAGATGTTGATATCACCCTGACGTGCAGACTCGAAAGACTGCCCGATCGCTCTCGGAAGACCGGCGACGATACCCGAAAAAATCAACATCGAGATACCGTTGCCAACACCACGCTCAGTAATCTGCTCACCCAGCCACATCATGAACATCGCACCAGCCACAAATGTGGATACCGCGACGAAATGGAAGCCAAAGTCACCAGTGAACGCAACGCCCTGCCCTGCCAGACCAATGGACATGCCAATTGCCTGAACAAGAGCGAGGACGACAGTGCCGTAGCGGGTGTACTGGCTGATCTTGCGACGGCCAGCTTCACCTTCCTTCTTCAACTGCTCCAGCTGCGGGCTGACGGCGGTCATCAGCTGCATGATGATCGATGCCGAAATGTACGGCATGATCCCCAATGCAAAGATGCTCATCCGTTCCAGCGCGCCGCCGGAAAACATGTTGAACAAGCTAAGAATGGTCCCCTCATTCTGTCGAAACAGGTCCGCGAGTCGGTCCGGGTTGATACCTGGAACCGGGATGTGTGCGCCTATTCGGTAGACGATAATCGCCAGGAACAGAAAACGCAGACGAGCCCAGAGTTCAGACATACCGCCTTTGCCGAGCGCAGAGAGAGCACCTTGCTTAGCCATTTATTCCTCGAACTTGCCGCCAGCTGCTTCGATAGCCGCACGCGCACCTTTGGTGGCGCCGATTCCCTTTCCGATGGTAACAGCGCGAGTCACTTCACCGGACAGCATGATTTTCACACGCTGTACGTTGACGTTGATCACGTTGGCATCTTTCAAGGACTGCACGGTGACGATGTCGCCTTCCACTTTAGCCAGCTCGGACAAACGCACTTCTGCGCGATCCATGGCTTTCAGGGAAACGAAACCGAACTTCGGCAGGCGACGATGCAGCGGCTGTTGACCGCCTTCAAAGCCTGGAGCAATGGTGCCACCGGAGCGGGAGGACTGACCTTTGTGGCCACGGCCACCGGTCTTACCCAAACCACTACCGATACCACGGCCCGGACGATGCTTTTCGCGACGGGAACCCGGCGCTGGACTCAGATCATTGAGTTTCATCGATTAACCCTCGACACGCAGCATGTAGTAAGCCTTGTTGATCATCCCGCGATTCTCGGGAGTATCAAGTACTTCTACAGTGTGACCGATGCGACGCAGACCCAGACCCTTAACGCACAGTTTGTGGTTAGGGATGCGGCCGGTCATGCTTTTGATCAGCGTAACTTTAACGGTAGCCATGATCAGAAGATCTCCTTGACGCTTTTGCCACGCTTGGCGGCAATGGATTCAGGAGACTGCATAGCTTTCAAACCTTTGAAAGTGGCGTGAACCACGTTTACCGGGTTAGTCGAGCCGTAGCACTTGGCCAGAACGTTCTGAACGCCAGCAACTTCGAGGACAGCACGCATAGCGCCGCCAGCGATGATACCGGTACCTTCAGAAGCAGGCTGCATGTACACCTTCGAAGCGCCGTGACCGGACTTCATTGCGTACTGCAGAGTGGTGCCGTTCAGGTCAACTTGGATCATGTTGCGGCGAGCAGCTTCCATTGCCTTCTGGATCGCAGCAGGCACTTCACGTGACTTGCCACGGCCGAAGCCAACACGCCCTTTACCATCACCAACCACGGTCAACGCGGTGAAAGTGAAGATACGGCCGCCTTTAACGGTTTTGGCTACGCGGTTAACTTGAACCAGCTTCTCGATGTAGCCTTCGTCGCGCTTTTGGTCGTTATTTGACATAACTTAGAACTCCAGCCCAGCTTCACGAGCAGCATCAGCCAGCGCCTTGACGCGGCCGTGGTACTTGAAGCCAGAGCGGTCGAAAGCCACCTGCGAGACGCCAGCGGCTTTAGCACGCGTAGCGACCAGCTGGCCAACCTTAGTGGCCGCGTCGATGTTGCCAGTGGCGCCATCACGCAGTTCTTTATCCAAAGTCGAGGCAGATGCCAGGACTTTGTTGCCGTCGGCCGAAATGACCTGGGCGTAGATGTGCTGCGACGAGCGGAACACGCAGAGACGCACGACTTCGAGTTCGTGCATTTTCAGGCGTGCTTTGCGAGCGCGACGCAGTCGAGTAACTTTTTTGTCGGTCATTTGCTATGCCCTACTTCTTCTTGGCTTCTTTACGACGGACGACTTCGTCCGCGTAGCGCACACCTTTGCCTTTGTACGGCTCTGGTGGACGGAAGTCGCGGATCTCGGCGGCCACTTGACCTACCAGCTGCTTATCGATGCCCTTGATCAGGATATCGGTCTGGCTAGGAGTCTCAGCGGTGATGCCTTCCGGCAGTTCATAATCCACTGGGTGCGAGAAGCCAAGAGCCAGGTTCAGCACTGTGCCTTTTGCTTGCGCTTTGTAACCAACACCGACCAGCTGGAGCTTACGCTCGAAGCCTTGGCTTACGCCTTGGACCATGTTGTTTACCAACGCACGAGTGGTACCAGCCATTGCGCGAGTTTGTTGATCGCCATTGCGAGCAGCGAAACGCAGCTCACCAGCTTCTTCAACGATCTCAACGGACGAATGGATGTTCAGTTCGAGAGTGCCCTTGGCACCCTTCACCGAAAGCTGTTGGCCTGCGAATTTGACTTCGACGCCGGCTGGCAGCTTAACGGGGTTCTTAGCGACGCGTGACATGCTTATCCCCCCTTAGAACACAGTGCAAAGAACTTCGCCGCCGACACCGGCAGCGCGCGCAGCACGATCCGTCATCACACCTTTGTTGGTGGAGACGATAGACACACCGAGACCGCCACGAACTTTTGGCAGATCATCGACGGACTTGTACTGACGCAGGCCTGGACGGCTAACGCGCTTCACTTCCTCGATGACCGGACGGCCTTCGAAGTACTTCAGCTCGATGGACAGCAGTGGCTTGATTTCGCTGCTGATCTGATAACCCGCAATGTAACCTTCGTCCTTCAGGACTTTGGCAACAGCTACCTTCAAAGTAGAAGATGGCATGCTTACGACGGACTTTTCAGCCATCTGGGCATTACGGATTCGAGTTAGCATGTCCGCTAACGGGTCCTGCATACTCATGGGCTAGACGCTCCTAATACACAAAAAATTAGCCTTGCGGCTACTACGTGTCGCCGAGGACATCCGTGCAAAAAAAGCACGGGCTCAGGCGAGCCGGGTATTCTAGACACACCCCACAAATGAATCAAGCCCCAAAAGGGGCTTGATTCAAGTTCAAGGTCACCGGCGGTCAGGATCTTGCGATCCCGAACACCGAGACTTTGATAGTGCTTACCAGCTGGCTTTAACCAGACCAGGTACGTCACCACGCATTGCAGCTTCACGCAGTTTGTTACGGCCGAGGCCGAACTTGCGGTAAACGCCGTGTGGACGACCGGTCAGGCGGCAGCGGTTACGCATGCGCGAAGCGCTTGCGTCACGTGGCTGCTTTTGCAGAGCTACTGTAGCTTCCCAACGCGCTTCTGGACTTGCGTTCAGATCAACGATGATAGCTTTCAGTGCTGCACGCTTTTTGGCGTACTTGGCAACCGTGAGCTGACGCTTCAGCTCGCGGTTTTTCATGCTCATCTTGGCCATTTTCCTACTCCAATCAGTTGCGGAACGGGAATTTGAAAGCACGCAACAGGGCGCGACCTTCATCATCGTTCTTGGCAGTGGTGGTCAGGGTAATGTCCAGACCGCGGAGAGCATCGATCTTGTCGTAGTCGATTTCCGGGAAGATGATCTGCTCTTTAACGCCCATGCTGTAGTTACCACGACCATCGAAGGACTTGGCATTCAGGCCGCGGAAGTCGCGAACCCGAGGCAGGGAGATCGACAGCAGACGATCCAGGAACTCGTACATACGCTCACGGCGCAGGGTCACTTTGACGCCGATCGGCCAACCTTCACGGACTTTAAAGCCAGCGATGGATTTCCGAGCGTAAGTCACAACGACTTTCTGGCCGGTGATCTTTTCCAGGTCAGCAACGGCGTGCTCGATGACTTTTTTGTCACCGACTGCTTCGCCCAGACCCATGTTCAGGGTGATTTTGGTAACGCGTGGAACTTCCATCACGTTCGAAAGCTTAAGTTCTTCCTTAAGCTTCGGTGCGATTTCTTTCCAGTAAATCTCTTTTAGTCGTGCCATGGTCTCATCTACCTAGCAGTGTTCAAGCATCAACCGCTTTTTGGGTCGACTTGAAGACACGAATTTTCTTGCCGTCTTCTACTTTGAAACCAACGCGATCAGCCTTGTTGGTTTCGCCGTTGAAAATGGCTACGTTAGAAGCGTCCAGTGGAGCTTCTTTCTCGACGATACCGCCTTGTACGCCCGACATCGGGTTAGGCTTGGTATGACGCTTGACCAGGTTCAGACCACCGATAACCAGACGGTTATTAGCGAGAACCTTAAGCACCTTACCGCGCTTACCTTTGTCTTTGCCGGCGATCACGATGATCTCGTCGTCACGACGAATCTTTTGCATGTCGGATCTCCTTACAGCACTTCTGGGGCGAGCGAGACGATCTTCATGAACTTCTCAGTACGAAGTTCACGGGTCACTGGCCCAAAGATACGGGTGCCGATCGGCTCTTGCTTGTTGTTCAGAAGAACAGCAGCGTTGCCATCAAAGCGGATAATGGAGCCATCAGCACGACGAACGCCGTGACGAGTGCGGACTACAACAGCAGTCATCACTTGGCCTTTTTTCACTTTACCGCGAGGAATTGCTTCCTTCACGGTAACTTTGATGATGTCACCGATACCAGCGTAACGACGATGGGAGCCACCCAGCACCTTGATGCACATAACGCGGCGAGCGCCGCTGTTATCGGCCACATCGAGCATGGATTGAGTCTGAATCATATAATTTCTCCGACCCCTAGTCCTTAGACTTCCACAGCGCGTTCGAGAACATCAACCAGCGCCCAAGACTTGGTCTTGGCCAAAGGACGAGTTTCACGAATAGTGACTTTGTCGCCGATGTGGCACTGATTGGTTTCGTCGTGCGCGTGCAGCTTAGTCGAACGCTTAACGTATTTACCGTAGATCGGGTGCTTAACGCGACGCTCGATCAGAACGGTGATGGTCTTGTCCATTTTGTCGCTGACAACACGGCCAGTCAGCGTACGGACGGTTTTTTCGGCTTCAGCCATGATTACTTACCTGCCTGCTGTTTGAGCACAGTCTTCACGCGAGCGATGTCACGCTTAACTTGCCGGAGCAGGTGAGACTGCCCCAACTGGCCAGTTGCTTTCTGCATGCGCAGATTGAACTGGTCGCGCAGCAGGCCGAGCAGTTGCTCGTTAAGCTGCGGCGCGTCTTTTTCACGAAGTTCGTTCGCTTTCATCACATCACCGTCCGTTTAACGAAGGCAGTGGCGAGCGGCAGCTTTGCAGCAGCCAGGGCAAATGCCTCACGCGCCAGCTCTTCAGAAACACCCTCGATTTCATACAGGACTTTGCCTGGCTGAATCTGGGCAACCCAGTATTCCACGCTACCTTTACCTTTACCCATCCGAACTTCGAGTGGCTTCTTGGAAATAGGCTTGTCCGGGAATACACGGATCCAGATCTTGCCGCCACGTTTAACGTGACGGGTCAGTGCACGACGCGCTGACTCGATCTGACGAGCGGTGAGACGACCACGAGCTACAGACTTCAGCGCGAACTCGCCGAAGCTGACTTTGCTACCGCGCAATGCCAGGCCACGGTTGTGACCAGTCATCTGCTTGCGGAACTTCGTACGCTTTGGTTGCAACATTTGGCGTACCCCTTACTTAGCAGCTTTTTTACGAGGCGCTGGTGCTTGTGGTTTCAGTTCTTCTTGGCGACCACCAATTACTTCGCCTTTGAAGATCCAAACCTTTACACCGATCACACCGTAAGTGGTGTGAGCTTCGTAGTTGGCATAGTCGATGTCGGCACGCAGGGTGTGCAGTGGCACACGACCTTCGCGATACCATTCAGTACGTGCGATTTCAGCACCGCCGAGACGACCGCTCACTTGGATTTTGATGCCTTTGGCACCAATGCGCATGGCGTTCTGTACAGCGCGCTTCATAGCGCGACGGAACATTACGCGACGCTCCAGCTGCTGAGCTACGCTCTGCGCAACCAACATACCGTCGAGTTCCGGCTTGCGGATTTCTTCGATATTGATGTGCACAGGCACACCCATTTGCTTGGTCAGGTCCTGACGCAGTTTCTCAACATCTTCACCTTTCTTCCCGATAACGATACCTGGACGAGCGGTGTGGATGGTGATACGTGCAGTTTGGGCCGGACGATGGATATCGATACGGCTTACGGACGCGCTTTTTAGTTTGTCTTGGAGATACTCACGCACCTTCAGATCAGCGAACAAATAGTCCGCATAAGTCCGACCGTCTGCGTACCAGACGGAGGTGTGCTCCTTGACGATTCCCAGGCGAATGCCAATGGGATGTACTTTCTGACCCATCTCTTCGACTCCGTTACTTGTCAGCAACCTTGACAGTGATATGGCAAGACCGCTTGACGATGCGATCAGCACGGCCTTTGGCACGTGGCATGATTCGCTTCAGCGAACGCCCTTCGTTGACGAAAACGGTGCTGACTTTAAGGTCATCAACGTCTGCGCCTTCGTTATGCTCGGCGTTGGCTACGGCCGACTCCAGCACTTTCTTCATGATCTCGGCGGCTTTCTTACTGCTGAAAGCCAACAAGTTGAGCGCTTCGCCCACCTTCTTCCCGCGGATCTGGTCGGCGACCAAGCGGGCTTTCTGGGCGGAGATTCGAGCGCCCGACAACTTAGCGGCTACTTCCATTTCCTAACCCCTTAACGCTTGGCTTTCTTGTCAGCCACGTGCCCACGATAAGTGCGGGTACCGGCGAACTCGCCCAGTTTGTGGCCGACCATGTCTTCGTTCACGAGAACTGGCACATGTTGACGACCGTTGTGTACTGCGATGGTCAGACCGACCATTTGTGGCAGGATCATCGAACGGCGCGACCAGGTTTTAACTGGTTTGCGATCGTTCTTTTCCGCCGCCACTTCGATCTTCTTCAGTAGGTGAAGATCGATAAAAGGACCTTTTTTCAGAGAACGTGGCACTGTCGTATCCCTCTATTTACTTGCGACGACGGACGATCATTTTGTCGGTACGCTTATTACCACGAGTCTTCGCGCCCTTAGTCGGGAAGCCCCATGGCGATACCGGATGACGACCACCAGAGGTACGACCTTCACCACCACCATGTGGGTGGTCAACCGGGTTCATGGCAACACCACGAACGGTTGGGCGAACGCCACGCCAGCGTTTGGCACCAGCTTTACCCAGCGAACGCAGGCTGTGCTCGGAGTTCGAGACTTCGCCCAGGGTCGCGCGGCATTCAGCCAGCACTTTACGCATCTCACCAGAACGCAGACGCAGGGTCACATAGACACCTTCACGAGCGATCAGCTGAGCCGAAGCACCAGCGGAACGAGCGATTTGCGCGCCTTTACCTGGCTTCAATTCGATGCCGTGTACGGTACTACCAACTGGAATGCTGCGCAGTTGCAACTGGTTGCCCGGCTTGATCGGAGCCAAAGCACCCGAAATCAGCTGATCACCAGCGTTCACGCCTTTAGGGGCGATGATGTAACGGCGTTCGCCGTCTGCGTACAACATAAGAGCAATGTGAGCAGTACGGTTTGGATCGTATTCGATACGCTCGACAGTGGCTGGAATGCCATCTTTGTCGTTGCGACGGAAATCGACCAGACGATAATGCTGCTTATGGCCACCACCGATGTGACGAGTGGTAATACGACCATTGTTGTTACGACCACCAGACTTCGATTTCTTCTCGAGCAGCGGTGCGTGAGGAGCGCCTTTATGCAGCTCCTGGTTGACCACCTTGACCACATGACGGCGGCCAGGGGAAGTCGGTTTGCATTTAACGATTGCCATGATGCACCCCTTCCTTACTCAGCACTGCTGCTGAAATCGAGATCTTGGCCTGGCTGAAGGGAGATAACTGCCTTCTTCCAGTCATTACGCTTGCCCAGACCGCGAGCAGTGCGCTTGCTCTTACCCAGAACATTCAGGGTAGTAACACGCTCTACTTTCACGCTGAACAGGCTTTCGACGGCCTTCTTGATTTCCAGCTTGGTTGCGTCAGTGGCAACCTTGAAAACGAACTGGCCTTTCTTGTCTGCCAGAACCGTAGCCTTCTCGGAAACGTGCGGGCCAAGCAGAACTTTAAATACGCGTTCCTGGTTCATCCCAGCAGCTCCTCGAATTTCTTCACGGCCGACACGGTGATCAACACCTTGTCGTATGCGATCAGACTAACTGGATCGGAACCTTGCACATCACGTACATCTACGTGCGGCAGGTTGCGAGCAGCCAGGTACAGGTTCTGATCAACAGCGTCAGACACGATCAGAACGTCGGTCAGGCTCATGTTGTTCAGTTTGCCCAGCAGGTCTTTGGTTTTCGGCGTTTCAACGGCGAAATCCTGAACCACGACCAGACGATCAGTACGCACCAGCTCAGCAAGGATGGAACGCATTGCTGCGCGATACATCTTCTTGTTCAGCTTCTGGGAGTGATCCTGAGGACGAGCTGCGAAAGTGGTACCGCCGCCACGCCAGATTGGGCTACGGATAGTACCGGCACGAGCACGGCCAGTACCTTTCTGACGCCATGGGCGCTTACCGCCACCACGAACGTCGGAACGGGTCTTTTGCTGCTTGCTACCTTGACGGCCGCCGGCCATGTAGGCCACGACTGCTTGGTGAACCAGCGTCTCGTTGAATTCGCCGCCAAATGTCAGTTCGGAAACTTCGATCGCTTGAGCGTCATTTACATTTAATTGCATGTCAGCTTCCCCTTAACCGCGAGCCTTGGCTGCTGGACGTACAACCAAGTTGCCGCCAGTAGCGCCAGGAACAGCGCCCTTGACCAACAACAGATTGCGTTCAGCGTCCACGCGCACTACTTCGAGGGACTGCACGGTCACGCGCTCAGCGCCCATATGACCGGACATTTTTTTGCCCTTGAATACACGACCAGGAGTCTGGCACTGGCCGATAGAGCCTGGAACGCGGTGGGACACGGAGTTACCGTGGGTATTATCTTGCCCGCGGAAGTTCCAACGCTTGATCGTACCCTGGAAGCCTTTACCTTTGGACTGACCGGTTACATCAACCAGTTGACCAGCAGCGAAGATTTCAGCGTTGATCAGATCGCCAGCCTGGTACTCGCCTTCTTCAAGGCGGAATTCCATTACGGTACGACCAGCGGCAACGTTCGCTTTAGCGAAGTGGCCAGCCTGAGCAGCTGTAACACGCGAAGCACGACGCTCGCCTACAGTGACTTGCACTGCACGATAGCCATCGGTCTCTTCAGTTTTGAACTGGGTGACGCGATTCGGCTCGATCTCAATGACCGTGACCGGAATGGAGACACCTTCTTCGGTGAAAATACGGGTCATACCGCATTTACGACCGACTACACCAATAGTCATGTTGTAAACCTCATGAGTGTACGGGGCTTTCACCCGCTATGGCCGCCCATTTCAGAGCGTTACACGACTAAGACCGAGTCTTAGCCGAGGCTGATCTGCACTTCCACACCGGCCGCAAGATCAAGCTTCATAAGAGCATCAACGGTTTTATCCGTTGGCTGGACGATGTCCAGAACGCGCTTATGAGTACGGATCTCGTACTGGTCACGCGCGTCTTTGTTGACGTGCGGGGAGACCAGAACGGTGAACCGCTCTTTACGGGTAGGCAGTGGAATTGGACCACGCACTTGAGCACCAGTACGTTTCGCGGTTTCCACGATTTCCTGGGTGGATTGGTCGATCAGGCGATGGTCAAAAGCCTTCAACCTGATACGGATTTGCTGATTTTGCATTGGATTTCAGACTCCGGCTGCTATTCCCACCGGGCGCAATACGCCCGTTAAAAGGAGGCGCAATTCTATAGACGCCCCAGATAGGTGTCAACCCAATAAAAAAGCCCCCGCTAAGCGGGGGCTTTTTCAACTCATCAAAGCTTACTCAAAAAGAGCTTACTCGATGATTTTGGCTACGACGCCAGCGCCGACGGTACGACCGCCTTCACGGATAGCGAAACGCAGACCGTCTTCCATTGCGATGGTTTTGATCAGGGTAACAGTCATCTGAATGTTGTCACCTGGCATTACCATTTCAACGCCTTCTGGCAGCTCGCAGTTACCAGTCACGTCAGTAGTACGGAAGTAGAACTGTGGACGGTAGCCTTTGAAGAACGGAGTATGACGACCGCCTTCTTCCTTGCTCAGAACGTAAACTTCTGCGGTGAACTTGGTGTGCGGCTTAACCGAACCCGGCTTAACCAGAACCTGGCCACGCTCAACGTCGTCACGCTTGGTACCACGCAGCAGAACGCCGCAGTTCTCGCCAGCACGACCTTCGTCGAGCAGTTTGCGGAACATTTCAACACCGGTGCAGGTGGTGACGGTGGTGTCACGCAGACCAACGATTTCCAGTGGATCCTGAACGCGAACGATACCGCGCTCGATACGGCCAGTCACAACAGTACCACGACCCGAGATCGAGAATACGTCTTCGATTGGCATCAGGAACGGCTTGTCGGTCAGACGAACTGGCTCTGGGATGTAGCTGTCCAGAGTTTCAACCAGTTTACGAACGGCAGTGGTGCCCATTTCGTTTTCGTCGTTGCCTTCCAGAGCCATACGAGCAGAACCGATGATGATCGGAGTGTCGTCACCTGGGAAGTCGTAAGTGCTGAGCAGGTCGCGAACTTCCATCTCAACCAGTTCCAGCAGCTCTGCGTCGTCTACCAGGTCAGCCTTGTTCAGGAAAACCACGATGTACGGAACGCCTACCTGACGGGACAGCAGGATGTGCTCACGGGTTTGTGGCATCGGACCATCAGCGGCCGAGCAAACCAGGATAGCGCCGTCCATCTGAGCAGCACCGGTGATCATGTTCTTCACATAGTCAGCGTGACCTGGGCAGTCAACGTGAGCGTAGTGACGGATCAGCGAGTTGTATTCAACGTGCGCGGTGTTGATGGTGATACCACGAGCTTTCTCTTCTGGTGCGCTGTCGATCTTGTCGAAGTCAACACGAGCCGAACCGAAAACTTCGGAGCAGACGCGAGTCAGAGCAGCAGTCAGAGTGGTTTTACCGTGGTCAACGTGACCGATGGTGCCAACGTTGACGTGCGGAAGGGAACGATCAAATTTTTCTTTAGCCACGACAATTAACTCCTAGCCTAAAGGACTGAATCAGCCTTGTTTTTTGGTTACAGTTTCGACGATGTGCGACGGAGCTGTATTGTATTTTTTGAATTCCATAGAGTAGCTTGCGCGACCTTGGGACATGGAACGAACGTCGGTCGCATAACCGAACATCTCGCCCAACGGAACCTCGGCACGAATTACTTTACCGGAAACCGTATCTTCCATACCCAGGATCATGCCGCGACGACGGTTAAGGTCGCCCATCACGTCACCCATATAGTCTTCAGGTGTAACAACCTCTACAGCCATGATCGGCTCAAGCAACTCACCACCGCCCTTCTGGGCCAGTTGCTTGGTCGCCATGGAAGCAGCCACCTTAAACGCCATCTCGTTCGAGTCGACGTCATGGTAGGAACCATCAAACACGGTAGCCTTCAGGCCGATCAGCGGATAGCCGGCAACAACGCCGTTCTTCATCTGCTCTTCGATACCCTTCTGGATAGCCGGGATGTATTCCTTAGGAACCACACCACCCACTACTTCGTTCAGGAATTGCAGACCTTCCTGACCTTCGTCAGCAGGAGCAAAGCGAATCCAGCAATGACCGAACTGGCCACGACCGCCGGACTGACGAACGAACTTGCCTTCGATTTCGCAGCTCTTCGTGATGCGCTCACGGTACGAAACTTGAGGCTTACCGATGTTGGCTTCGACGTTGAACTCACGGCGCATCCGGTCAACCAGGATGTCCAGGTGCAACTCGCCCATGCCGGAGATGATCGTTTGACCAGTCTCTTCATCAGTCTTGACGCGGAAAGACGGGTCTTCCTGAGCAAGTTTGCCCAGAGCGATACCCATTTTTTCCTGGTCATCCTTGGTCTTAGGCTCTACGGCAACCGAAATAACCGGCTCCGGGAAGTCCATGCGAACCAGGATGATTGGCTTGTCAGCGTTGCACAAAGTCTCACCAGTGGTGACGTCCTTCATGCCGATCAAGGCCGCGATGTCACCAGCGCGAACTTCCTTGATCTCTTCGCGGGCGTTTGCGTGCATTTGCACCATACGACCCACACGCTCTTTCTTGCCTTTAACCGAGTTGATCACGCCGTCGCCGGAGGCCAACACGCCCGAGTAAACTCGAACAAAGGTCAAAGTACCCACGAATGGGTCGGTAGCGATCTTGAACGCCAGAGCCGAGAACGGCTCGCTGTCGTCTGCGTGACGCTCCATTTCCTTGGTCTCGTCATCCGGGTCAGTACCCTTGATGGCAGGAATGTCGGTAGGAGCAGGCAGATAGTCGATAACGGCGTCGAGAACCAGGGGAACGCCCTTGTTCTTGAAGGAAGAACCGCAAACAGCCAGAACGATCTCGCCAGCAATAGTACGCTGACGCAGAGCGGCCTTGATTTCCGCGTTGGTGAGTTCTTCACCTTCGAGGTACTTGTTCATCAGCTCTTCGCTGGCTTCGGCCGCAGCTTCAATCATGTTGCTGCGCCACTCGTCAGCCAATTCCTGCAATTCAGCAGGGATAGGCTCGCGACGTGGAGTCATGCCTTTGTCAGCGTCATTCCAGTAAACAGCTTCCATGGACATCAGATCGATCTGACCCTGGAAGTTGTCTTCGGAACCGATAGCCAACTGGATTGGCACCGGAGTGTGACCCAGACGCTGCTTGATCTGACCGATCACGCGCAGGAAGTTTGCACCAGCACGGTCCATCTTGTTTACGTAAACAAGACGTGGAACGCCGTACTTGTTGGCCTGACGCCATACGGTTTCCGACTGAGGCTCAACACCCGAGGTACCGCAGAACACAACGACCGCGCCGTCGAGAACACGCAGGGAACGTTCAACTTCAATAGTGAAGTCAACGTGGCCCGGGGTGTCGATGACGTTGAAGCGATACTGATCTTTGTGCTGCTTCTCGGAACCCTGCCAGAAGGCGGTAATAGCAGCAGAAGTAATGGTAATACCACGCTCCTGCTCCTGCACCATCCAGTCTGTGGTCGCGGCGCCGTCATGCACCTCGCCCATTTTGTGACTTTTGCCAGTGTAAAAAAGGACGCGCTCGGTGGTGGTGGTTTTACCAGCATCCACGTGAGCAACGATACCAATGTTACGGTAGCGATTAATCGGTGTAGTACGAGCCATAAAGCCCTCGCAAAATTAGTGACGCTAAAATTAGAAGCGGTAGTGCGAGAAAGCCTTGTTGGCTTCAGCCATACGGTGCACGTCTTCACGCTTCTTAACTGCAGCACCTTTGCCTTCAGCAGCGTCCAACAGTTCGCCAGCCAAACGCAGAGCCATAGACTTCTCGCCGCGCTTACGGGCGAAGTCTACCAACCAGCGCATTGCCAGAGCGTTACGACGGGACGGACGAACTTCGACCGGAACCTGGTAAGTAGCACCGCCTACACGGCGCGACTTTACTTCGACCAGCGGAGCGATGGCGTCGAGAGCTTTCTCGAAGATTTCCAGGGGGTCGCTGTTCTTGCGTTCTTTAACCTTCTCCAGCGCGCCATAAACGATACGCTCGGCAACGGCTTTCTTGCCGCTTTCCATCACGTGGTTCATGAACTTGGCCAGGATTTGGCTTCCGTATTTTGGATCGTCAAGCACTTCGCGCTTGGCTGCTACGCGTCTTCTTGGCATGGATAAGCCCTCAAACGGTCTTCAGGTTCGCTCGGAATCAGTGCCCTTTCGGGACGCCTCCGACCTTACTCTTATCGACTCAGAAAAATAGATGATTCAGTTTTTACAAAAAGCCACTACTACTTAGGCTTCTTGGTACCGTACTTCGAACGACCTTGGTTACGACCTTTAACGCCGGAAGTATCCAAAGAGCCGCGAACGGTGTGGTAACGAACACCTGGCAAGTCTTTTACACGACCGCCGCGGATCAGTACCACGCTGTGCTCTTGCAGGTTGTGGCCTTCACCGCCGATGTACGAGGAAACCTCGAAACCGTTGGTCAGACGCACACGGCATACTTTACGCAGTGCCGAGTTAGGTTTTTTCGGCGTGGTGGTATACACACGGGTGCATACGCCACGACGTTGCGGGCAGTTCTGCAGCGCAGGCACGTCGGATTTCTCGACGATACGCTTACGCGGCTGACGTACCAGCTGGTTGATAGTTGCCATCTACTAGCTCCACTGTTGTCTTGCGACGCTATTGTCTTGCAAGAAAAGCAAAATGGCAGGAACGAATTCCCGCCAAATTTAGGGGTACAAGAGTCTAAAGAGGATCTTGCCCCCAGTCAAGACAAGGCCCCGACCTTCCCGCTTATCCAACCTCGACAAAATGTCTTGATTCGATGAACGGAACGATCAGGGCCTTGGCTCATTTATCGCAGAACTCAGTTACCGCTCGAGTTCAGCGCTTCGGTCAGTGCAGCTTCCACTTCACTGGCGCTTACGCGCAACGGTTTGTCAGCATCACGACGGCGTTTACGCTCGCTGTGATAAGCCAGACCGGTACCAGCCGGGATCAGACGACCCACGACCACGTTTTCTTTCAGGCCGCGCAAGTAATCGCGCTTGCCGGTTACCGCCGCTTCGGTCAGTACGCGAGTGGTTTCCTGGAAGGAAGCCGCCGAGATGAACGATTCGGTGGACAACGACGCCTTGGTGATACCCAGCAGCACGCGAGTGAACTTGGAAACGAATTTCTCGTCGTTCGCCAGGCGCTCGTTTTCTACCAGTACGTGAGTCAATTCCATCTGGTCGCCCTTGATGAAACTGGAATCGCCGGATTCAGCGATTTCAACTTTACGCAGCATCTGACGCAGGATGGTCTCGATGTGCTTGTCGTTGATCTTCACGCCTTGCAGACGGTAAACGTCCTGGATCTCGTTCACGATGTACTTGGCCAGCGCACTTACACCCAGCAGACGCAGGATGTCGTGTGGATCGCTCGGGCCGTCGGAGATAACTTCGCCGCGGTTTACCTGTTCGCCTTCGAAGACGTTCAGGTGACGCCACTTCGGAATCAGCTCTTCGTACGGATCGCTACCGTCGTTCGGAGTGATGACCAGACGGCGCTTGCCTTTGGTCTCTTTACCGAACGCGATGGTGCCGCTGACTTCAGCCAGAATCGAGGCTTCTTTCGGACGACGGGCTTCGAACAAGTCGGCAACACGCGGCAGACCACCGGTGATGTCACGGGTCTTCGAAGTCTCTTGCGGAATACGAGCGATAACATCACCGATCGCGATTTTCGCACCGTCCGCAACACCGACCAGGGCGTTGGCTGGCAGGAAGTACTGAGCGATAACGTCAGTGCCTGGCAGCAACAGATCCTTGCCGTTGTCATCAACCATCTTCACAGCAGGACGGATATCTTTACCGGCAGCTGGACGGTCTTTGGCGTCGAGGACTTCAATGTTGGTCATACCGGTCAATTCGTCAGTCTGACGCTTGATCGTGATGCCTTCTTCCATGCCCACGTAGGTCACGGTACCTTTCATTTCGGTAACGATTGGGTGAGTGTGCGGATCCCACTTGGCCACGATTGCGCCAGCGTCGACCTTGTCACCTTCTTTAACCGAAATCACAGCACCGTACGGCAGCTTGTAACGCTCGCGCTCACGACCGAAGTCATCAGCGATTGCCAGCTCACCGGAACGGGACACAGCAACCAGGCAACCATCCACTCGCTCAACGTGCTTCAGGTTGTGCAGACGGACGGTACCGCCATTCTTCACCTGAACGCTGTCAGCTGCGGAGGTCCGGCTTGCCGCACCACCGATGTGGAACGTACGCATGGTCAGCTGGGTACCCGGCTCACCGATGGACTGGGCAGCGATAACGCCGACCGCTTCACCGATGTTCACCTGGTGACCACGAGCCAAGTCACGGCCGTAGCACTTGGCGCAAATGCCATAGCGGGTTTCGCAGCTGATCGGCGAACGCACGATCACTTCGTCGATGCTGTTCAGCTCGATGAACTCGACCCACTTCTCGTCTACCAGAGTGCCGGCAGGAACGATAACTTCCTCGGTACCTGGCTTGAATACGTCACGGGCAATGACACGACCCAATACGCGCTCACCCAACGGCTCAACAACGTCACCGCCTTCAATGTGCGGAGTCATTACCAGGCCATGTTCGGTGCCGCAATCGATCTCGGTCACAACCAGATCCTGCGCCACGTCTACCAGACGACGAGTCAGGTAACCGGAGTTCGCAGTTTTCAACGCGGTATCCGCCAAACCTTTACGAGCACCGTGAGTCGAGATGAAGTACTGAAGTACGCTCAAACCTTCACGGAAGTTCGCAGTAATCGGCGTTTCGATGATGGAACCGTCCGGCTTGGCCATCAGGCCACGCATACCGGCGAGCTGACGGATCTGCGCAGCAGAACCCCGTGCGCCCGAGTCGGCCATCATGTACATCGAGTTGAAGGACTCTTGGTCGACTTCGACGCCATGACGGTCGATGACTTTCTCTTTCGAGAGGTTGGCCATCATCGCCTTGGAAACTTCGTCGTTCGCCTTGGACCAAAGGTCGATCACTTTGTTGTACTTCTCGCCCTGGGTTACGAGGCCGGAGGCGTACTGACTTTCGATCTCTTTCACTTCGTCGGTAGCAGCACCGATGATGCGGGCTTTTTCATCCGGGATAACGAAGTCGTTAACACCGATGGAAACGCCGGAAATAGTCGAATAGGCAAAACCGGTGTACATCAACTGGTCAGCGAAGATCACGGTCTCTTTCAAACCAACCACGCGGTAGCACTGGTTGATCAGCTTGGAGATCGCCTTTTTCTTCATCGGCAGGTTGACGACGTCGTACGACAGACCTTTTGGTACAACCTGGAACAACAGCGCACGGCCGACAGTGGTGTCGACGATACGAGTGTTGGTCACGCTGCCGCCATCACGGTCATTGACGGTTTCGTTGATCCGCACTTTGACTTTTGCGTGCAGTGCGGCTTCGCCGGCACGGAACACACGGTCAACTTCTTGCAGATCCGCGAACACACGACCTTCGCCCTTGGCGTTGATCGCTTCACGAGTCATGTAGTACAGACCCAATACAACGTCCTGCGACGGAACGATGATTGGCTCACCGTTGGCTGGCGACAGAATGTTGTTGGTCGACATCATCAACGCACGCGCTTCCAACTGGGCTTCCAGTGTCAGCGGTACGTGCACGGCCATTTGGTCGCCGTCGAAGTCGGCGTTGTACGCAGCACAGACCAGAGGGTGCAGCTGGATAGCCTTACCTTCGATCAGTACTGGTTCAAACGCCTGGATACCCAGACGGTGAAGGGTCGGTGCACGGTTGAGAAGCACTGGGTGTTCGCGGATAACTTCAGCGAGAACGTCCCAAACTTCCGGCAGCTCGCGCTCGACCATCTTCTTCGCAGCTTTGATGGTGGTAGCGAGACCACGCATTTCCAGCTTGCCGAAAATGAACGGCTTGAACAGCTCGAGAGCCATTTTCTTCGGCAGACCGCACTGGTGCAGACGCAGGGTCGGACCTACGGTAATTACCGAACGACCGGAGTAGTCAACACGCTTACCGAGCAAGTTCTGACGGAAACGACCTTGCTTACCCTTGATCATGTCAGCCAGGGATTTCAGAGGACGCTTGTTGGAACCGGTGATAGCGCGGCCACGACGACCGTTGTCGAGCAGTGCATCGACGGCTTCCTGCAACATACGCTTTTCGTTGCGCACGATGATGTCCGGAGCGGACAGATCGAGCAGACGCTTCAAGCGGTTGTTACGGTTGATCACTCGACGATACAGATCGTTGAGGTCGGAAGTCGCGAAGCGACCGCCATCCAGCGGGACCAGTGGACGCAGATCTGGCGGCAGAACCGGCAGAACGGTCAGCACCATCCATTCTGGAAGGTTGCCGGAACCCTGGAAGGCTTCCATCAACTTCAGACGCTTGGACAGCTTCTTGATTTTGGTTTCGGAGTTGGTTTGCGGAATTTCTTCACGCAGACGGCCAATCTCGTGTTCCAGGTCGATAGCGTGCAGCAGTTCGCGGACAGCTTCGGCACCCATGCGGGCATCGAAATCGTCACCGAACTCTTCCAGCGCTTCGAAGTACTGCTCATCGTTCAGCAGCTGACCTTTTTCAAGGGTGGTCATGCCTGGATCGATAACGACATAGCTCTCGAAATAGAGAACGCGTTCGATATCACGCAGGGTCATGTCCATCAGCAAGCCGATACGCGACGGCAGCGATTTCAGGAACCAGATGTGGGCAACTGGCGAGGCCAGTTCGATGTGCGCCATGCGCTCACGACGAACTTTAGCCAGCGCGACTTCAACGCCGCACTTCTCGCAGATCACACCACGGTGCTTCAAGCGCTTGTACTTACCGCACAGGCACTCGTAATCCTTTACCGGGCCAAAGATCTTGGCGCAGAACAGGCCGTCACGCTCAGGTTTGAACGTACGGTAGTTGATGGTTTCCGGCTTTTTAACTTCACCGAACGACCACGAACGGATCATCTCAGGCGATGCCAATCCAATACGGATGGCGTCGAACTCTTCGACTTGACCCTGGTTTTTCAGCAAATTCAGTAGGTCTTTCAAGGCCTTTCCTCCTGGCGGAGCAGAGAGCGGGCAATCCTGCCCCGCTCTCGATTCGCGTCACGTGTTATTCGGTTTCCAGATCGATATCGATGCCGAGGGAACGAATTTCCTTGATCAACACGTTGAAGGACTCGGGCATGCCCGGCTCCATACGGTGATCGCCATCCACGATGTTTTTGTACATCTTGGTACGGCCGTTCACATCGTCCGACTTCACTGTGAGCATTTCTTGCAGAGTGTAAGCGGCACCGTATGCTTCCAGTGCCCAGACCTCCATCTCCCCGAAACGCTGACCACCGAACTGTGCCTTACCACCCAGCGGCTGCTGGGTAACCAGGCTGTACGAACCGGTAGAACGAGCGTGCATCTTGTCGTCTACCAAGTGGTTCAGCTTCAGCATGTACATGTAGCCAACAGTAACCGGGCGCTCGAACTTGTTGCCGGTACGGCCGTCGGTCAGCTGCATCTGGCCGCTTTCTGGCAGGTCTGCAAGTTTCAGCATGGCCTTGATTTCGCTTTCCTTGGCGCCGTCGAACACTGGAGTGGCCATTGGAACGCCGCCACGCAGGTTCTTCGCCAGATCCAGGATTTCCTGATCAGAGAAGCTATCCAGATCTTCGTTACGACCGCCGATCTCGTTGTAGATCTCGTGCAGGAACTTGCGAAGCTCGGCGACTTTGCGCTGCTCTTCGATCATCCGGTTGATCTTCTCGCCCAGACCTTTGGCCGCGAGGCCCAGGTGGGTTTCAAGGATCTGACCAACGTTCATACGCGAAGGTACGCCCAACGGGTTGAGGACGACGTCGACCGGGGTGCCATTGGCATCGTGCGGCATGTCTTCAACCGGCATGATCACGGAGACCACACCTTTGTTACCGTGACGACCGGCCATCTTGTCGCCCGGCTGGATGCGGCGACGGATTGCCAGGTAAACCTTGACGATTTTCAGCACGCCTGGAGCCAGGTCATCGCCCTGCTGCAGTTTGCGCTTCTTGTCTTCGAACTTGTCGTCCAGCAGACGGCGGCGATCAACGATGTAGGCCTGAGCCTTCTCGAGCTGCTCGTTCAGAGCATCTTCAGCCATGCGCAGTTTGAACCACTGACCATGCTCAAGACCGTCGAGAACTTCGTCGGTGATGTCCTGACCTTTCTTCAGACCGGCGCCGCCTTCGGCTTTATGGCCGACCAGAGCGGAACGCAGACGTTCGAAAGTGGCGCCTTCAACGATACGGAACTCTTCGTTCAGATCCTTGCGGATCTCGTCGAGCTGAGTCTTCTCGATCGACAGTGCACGAGCATCACGCTCAACGCCGTCGCGGGTGAAGACCTGTACGTCGATGACAGTACCCTTGGTACCGGTAGGTACACGCAGGGAGGTGTCTTTAACGTCGCTGGCTTTTTCACCGAAGATGGCACGCAGCAGCTTCTCTTCCGGAGTCAGTTGAGTCTCGCCTTTCGGAGTGACCTTACCGACCAGAATGTCGCCTGCGCCAACTTCAGCACCTACGTAAACGATACCGGCTTCGTCCAGTTTGTTCAGTGCAGCTTCACCCACGTTAGGGATGTCTGCAGTGATTTCCTCAGGCCCAAGCTTGGTGTCACGTGCCACACAGGTCAGTTCCTGAATGTGGATCGTGGTGAAGCGATCTTCCTGAACAACACGCTCGGACAGGCAGATGGAGTCTTCGAAGTTGAAGCCGTTCCATGCCATGAACGCGATGCGCATGTTCTGACCCAGAGCCAGCTCACCCATGTCGGTGGACGGACCGTCGGCCATGATGTCGCTGCGCTGGACCCGATCACCTTTACGCACCAGCGGACGCTGGTTGATGCAGGTGTTCTGGTTAGAGCGGGTGTATTTGGTCAGGTTGTAGATGTCGACACCAGCTTCGCCGGTTTCAACTTCGTCATCAGCAACACGAACCACGATACGGCTGGCGTCCACGGAATCGATAACGCCGCCACGACGAGCCACGACGCAAACGCCGGAGTCACGAGCTACGTTACGCTCCATGCCGGTACCGACCAGCGGCTTGTCAGCGCGCAGGGTTGGTACAGCTTGACGCTGCATGTTCGAACCCATCAACGCACGGTTGGCGTCGTCGTGCTCGAGGAACGGGATCAGCGACGCTGCAACCGAAACTACCTGCTTCGGCGATACGTCCATCAAGGTGACGTCTTCCGGCGCCTTGACGGTGAACTCGTTCAAGTGACGAACAGCTACCAGCTCGTCGATCAGGACTTTCTTGTCGTTCATCGTGGCCGAAGCCTGAGCGATCACGTGATCAGCTTCTTCGATGGCGGACAGGAACACGATCTCGTCGGTGACCAGAGCGTCTTTCACCACACGGTACGGGCTCTCGAGGAAGCCGTACTGGTTGGTGCGCGCATAGGCGGCCAGGGAGTTGATCAGACCGATGTTCGGACCTTCCGGCGTTTCGATCGGGCATACACGACCGTAGTGAGTCGGGTGTACGTCACGAACTTCAAAGCCGGCACGCTCACGAGTCAAACCGCCAGGGCCGAGTGCTGACACACGACGCTTGTGGGTGATCTCGGACAGCGGGTTGTTCTGGTCCATGAACTGGGACAGCTGGCTGGAACCGAAGAACTCTTTCACCGCCGCAGCCACTGGCTTGGCGTTGATCAGGTCTTGCGGCATCAGGCCTTCGCTTTCAGCCATCGACAGACGCTCTTTGACCGCACGCTCAACACGTACCAGGCCAACGCGGAACTGGTTCTCGGCCATTTCGCCTACGCAGCGAACACGACGGTTACCCAGGTGGTCGATGTCATCGACGATGCCTTTACCGTTACGGATGTCGACCAGAGTCTTCAGAACCGCGACGATGTCTTCTTTGCACAACACGCCCGAACCTTCGATCTCGGTACGACCGATACGACGGTTGAACTTCATCCGGCCGACCGCAGACAGGTCATAGCGCTCAGGGCTGAAGAACAGGTTGTTGAACAGAGTCTCGGCAGCGTCTTTGGTTGGCGGCTCGCCTGGACGCATCATGCGATAGATCTCGACCAGCGCTTCCAATTGGTTGCTGGTGGAGTCGATCTTCAGGGTGTCGGAGACGAACGGACCGCAGTCGATATCGTTGGTGTACAGAGTTTCGATGCGGACAACCTGAGCCTTGGCGATTTTCGCCAGGATCTCGGTGTTCAGCTCGGTGTTGCACTCTGCCAGGATTTCGCCGGTTGCCGGATGCACGATGACCTTGGCGGTAGTGCGACCCAGGACGTAGTCCAGAGGCACTTGCAGCTCTTTGATCCCGGCTTTTTCCAGCTGGTTGATGTGGCGAGCGGTGATACGACGACCTTGCTCGACAATAACCTTGCCTTTGTCATCCAGGATATCCAGGACAGCAATTTCACCACGCAGGCGCTGAGGCACCAGTTCCAGGCTGAGGTTTTCACCTTGCACGTGGAAGACGTTGGTGGTGTAGAACGCGTCGAGCACTTCTTCAGTGGTATAGCCGAGCGCACGCAGCAGTACCGATGCAGGCAGCTTGCGACGACGGTCGATACGCACGAACACGCAGTCTTTCGGATCGAACTCGAAGTCCAACCACGAACCGCGGTAAGGAATGATGCGCGCGGAGTACAGCAGTTTGCCGGAGCTGTGCGTCTTGCCACGGTCGTGGTCGAAGAACACGCCCGGGGAACGGTGCAGCTGGGAAACGATTACACGCTCGGTACCGTTGATTACGAAGGTACCGTTCTCAGTCATCAGGGGGATTTCACCCATGTAGACTTCTTGCTCTTTGATGTCCTTGATCGCTTTGTTCGACGATTCTTTGTCGAAAATGATCAGGCGCACTTTTACCCGCAAAGGTACGGCATAAGTTACACCGCGCAATACGCATTCTTTGACATCAAATGCCGGTTCGCCCAGGCGATAACCGACGTACTCCAGCGCAGCATTGCCGGAGTAGCTGATGATCGGGAAAACGGATTTGAAGGCCGCATGCAGGCCCACGTCGCGGAACTGATCTTTAGTCGCTCCCGCTTGCAAGAATTCACGATACGAATCCAGCTGGATGGCCAGGAGGTACGGCACATCCATGACGTCCGGCAACTTGCTAAAGTCCTTGCGGATACGTTTTTTCTCAGTATATGAGTAAGCCATCAGCGTTCCCCAGCTTGGTCACCTGCTTGTTTGGCCCCTCCCGACGGGAGCAGCCAGAAAATCGTGCAAACCCCATGGTTTGCGCCACCGCATCGGGTGGTTACAACTCGTTATCAGCACCGACCCAGTCGGCTGCCAATAACGGAAAAAGGCCGGTGGCAAGAGCCACCAGCCATCAGCCTTTCGCTTAACGCTCGGGCTGGAGGAGCAAAGTCGATGCTTACTTCAGCTCGACTTTAGCGCCTGCTTCTTCCAGTACTGCTTTGGCTTTGTCAGCTGCGTCTTTGGCAACAGCTTCCAGAACCATGGCAGGAGCGCCGTCAACTACAGCCTTGGCTTCTTTCAGGCCCAGACCGGTCAGTTCACGTACTGCCTTGATCACGTTAACTTTCTTCTCGCCAGCTTCGGTCAGCATGACGTTGAATTCAGTTTGCTCTTCAACAACAGCGGCAGCAGCAGCTGGACCAGCCGATGCAGCAGCAGCGGTAACACCGAATTTTTCTTCGAAAGCTTTGATCAGCTCAACAACTTCCATTACGGACATGTTGCCAACTGCTTCAAGGATATCGTTCTGAGAGATAGACATGAATCTAATTCCTGATATTGGGGACGGCCTACGCGACCATCGAAAAAAACAAAAAACGCGAGAAGCTGACGAGCCTTAGGCTGCAGCGGCTTCTTTCTGGTCGCGAATTGCCGCCAGAGTACGAGCCAATTTGCTGGTAGCGCCTTGAATCACGCTCATCAGCTGAGAAATTGCTTCGTCACGGGTCGGCAGAGTTGCCAGTACGTCGATTTGGTTAGCTGCGAGGAACTTGCCCTCGAACGCAGCTGCCTTGATCTCGAACTTGTCCTGACCCTTTGCGAACTCTTTGAAGATCCGGGCAGCAGCGCCTGGATGTTCTTTGGAGAAGGCAATCAGGGTAGGGCCAGTGAACGTGTCGTTGAGAACACTGAATTCAGTGTCAGCAACGGCGCGCTTGAGCAGGGTGTTACGTACAACACGTACGTAAACGCCAGCTTCACGAGCCTCTTTACGGAGTCCGGTCATTGCGCCTACTGTTACGCCACGGGCATCAGCCACGACAGCGGACAGAGCGACTTTGGCAGCCTCGTTGACTTCAGCGACGATGGCCTTCTTGTCTTCGAGTTTAATTGCCACGGGTTTAACTCCTGCTTGTTACCGTTTCATCTGGTCGAAACCGGATGTCGTTTTGGTGTCTGATTCGGTAAGGAACCGGGAGCACCATCTGCGTAGGCTTGTGGTTTAAGACTTGCGTCGCCTACGGTCTTGGATAGCCCCCGCCAGGCAGGGACCCCAATCTTTCAATTGGCGTAATCGCTTACGCCAACTTTTGTCTTACGCGTCGAGCGAGCTTTGGTCGATGACCAGACCTGGGCCCATAGTGGTGCTCAGGGTAACGCGCTTGACGTAAATGCCTTTCGAGGAAGCTGGCTTGATACGCTTCAGATCAGCGATCAGGGCTTCAACGTTTTCCTTCAGCTTGACGGCGTCGAAGCCGATCTTGCCAACGGAAGTGTGGATGATGCCGTTTTTGTCGGTGCGATAACGAACCTGACCAGCCTTGGCGTTTTTAACCGCGGTAGCTACGTCTGGAGTTACGGTGCCGACTTTAGGGTTAGGCATCAGACCACGTGGACCGAGGATCTGACCCAACTGGCCTACAACGCGCATTGCATCCGGGGATGCGATAACTACGTCATAGTTCAGGTCGCCGCCTTTCATTTCGGCAGCCAGGTCGTCCATACCTACACGGTCAGCGCCGGCAGCCAGAGCGGCCTCAGCAGCTGGACCCTGGGTGAACACAGCAACGCGAACAGTCTTGCCAGTACCGTGCGGCAGCACAGTAGCGCTACGAACGACCTGGTCGGATTTACGCGGGTCAACACCCAGGTTCACAGCAACGTCGAACGACTCGCTGAACTTGACAGTCGACAGCTCAGCCAGCAGAGCAGCAGCGTCTACAAAGTTGTAGGACTTGCCTGCTTCGATTTTGCCGGCGATAGCCTTTTGACGCTTGGTCAACTTAGCCATTACACACCCTCCACGTTAAGGCCCATGCTACGAGCAGAACCGGCGATGGTACGCACGGCTGCTTCCATATCAGCTGCAGTCAGATCCGCGTTTTTAACTTTCGCGATTTCTTCCAGCTGAGCACGAGTCACAGTGCCAACCTTAACGGTGTTCGGACGAGCGGAACCGCTAGTCAGACCAGCCGCCTTCTTCAGCAGAACCGAAGCAGGGGTGGATTTGGTTTCGAAAGTGAAGCTACGGTCGCTGTAGACAGTGATGATCACTGGAGTCGGCAGACCTGGCTCAATACCCTGAGTACGGGCGTTGAAAGCCTTGCAGAATTCCATGATGTTCACGCCGTGCTGACCCAGAGCAGGACCAACAGGTGGGCTTGGGTTAGCCTGAGCGGCCTTCACTTGCAGCTTGATGTAAGCGGTAATCTTCTTGGCCATGAGGCACTCCAATTACGGGTTCGAACGCCTCGAAAGGCTCCCCGGTTACTTGCGCGTTTATCCCAGTGACGACAAAACCCCACAGCCTAGGGCTGCGGGGTTGGGATGCTTGCTCAGCTAGACTTTTTCGACCTGGCTGAACTCTAGCTCTACCGGAGTAGAGCGACCGAAAATGAGCACTGCCACTTGGATCCGGCTCTTTTCGTAGTTAACTTCTTCAACCGTGCCGGTAAAGTCGGCAAACGGCCCGTCATTGACACGCACCGACTCGCCAGGCTCGAACAACGTCTTCGGCTTCGGCTTATCGCTACCATCAGCGACACGACGCAGAATCGCTTCTGCCTCTTTATCTGTGATTGGTGCTGGCTTATCAGCGGTACCGCCGATGAAACCCATCACCCGAGGAGTATCCTTGACCAAGTGCCAAGTACCCTCATTCATGTCCATCTGAACCAGCACATAACCTGGGAAGAACTTACGCTCGCTTTTGCGCTTCTGGCCATTACGCATTTCAACCACTTCTTCAGTGGGAACCAGAATTTCGCCAAAGCCATCTTCCATGCCAGCCAGCTTTACGCGCTCTACTAACGAGCGCATGACATGCTTCTCGTAACCGGAGTAAGCATGCACAACGTACCAACGCTTAGCCACGGGACACCCTTAGCCGACAATCAAGGAAACAAGCCAGCCGAGCAGGGAATCAAGCCCCCACAACAGCAACGCCATAACCAACACAACAGCGACAACGATCAACGTGGTCTGCGTGGTTTCTTGGCGAGTTGGCCATACGACTTTACGAATCTCGGTGCGAGCTTCCTTAACCAGTACAAAGAAAGACTTGCCCTTGACTGTTTGCAGGCCTACGAAGGCAGCCACAGCAGCGATGACAAGCAATGCAAGTACGCGGTACAGGATCGGCGAAGCAGAGTAATACTGATTACCAACAACGCCAACAACCACCAAAGCGACTACTACTAGCCACTTGAGCAGATCGAAGCGAGAGCCTTGAGCTTCAGCTTTAGGAGTCATCTATGAAGATCCTGTGAAAAGAAAGCCAGACACACCAGGTGAATCTGGCAGGTCAGGAGGGAATCGAACCCCCAACCTACGGTTTTGGAGACCGTCGCTCTGCCAATTGAGCTACTGACCTAAAACAAAATCAGGCCGACCATTATGCCGACCCGAAAAAGACATTACAACACCTTACTCGACAGCCTCGACCCTAAGACCAAAGCCACCCGCGCAACCAGCCAACAAAAAACAACAAGGCCTGATCGCAACCCTTAAAACAAAGGCAGATATTTTCATATCTGCCTTGTTATATGGAGCTCTTGAGCGGATTTGAACCGCTGACCTCACCCTTACCAAGGGTGTGCTCTACCAACTGAGCTACAAGAGCGTAACACTTTGCAGGACCTGCAAACTTGGAGCGGGTAGCGGGAATCGAACCCGCATCATCAGCTTGGAAGGCTGAGGTTCTACCACTAAACTATACCCGCGAGGCTTGCAGCTCTCGCTAAAAATGGTGGAGGGGGAAGGATTCGAACCTTCGAAGTCGTAGACGTCAGATTTACAGTCTGATCCCTTTGGCCGCTCGGGAACCCCTCCTAAGCGAGCCGGCATTCTATATCATGCCAGCCTTCTGTCAAGCATTTTCTCATTAAAAACCTGAGGTTAGCTGCGTTGACATCGCTTCGTTGTGTTTGCCGTTAAAGGCGTTCACTGCGAAGCGGGCGCCATTCTATTCAAACTATTCAGCGGGTGCAACCCCCTCGCACGGCATTATTTTATGTTTTAACTCATTGAATTCTCTAGAAAGGTTTTGCAGCTGAACCTCGCCCAGCCAACGCCGGCTTTCAGGGGCGATCCGAACCCAATAACCCGCGAATTCAAGATGATCCTTTGGCAGGAGCTGATACTTGATTTCCATGCCATTCAAGCGCCGCTCAACTGCCTGAACCGCTTCTTGACGAACAAAACCACCCAAGTACAAACAGCTATTGTCCGGCAGAGCGGCCTTCCCCTTATCAAGGACCGGATCAGCCGCCTCGCTCAACAAGCGAATATCCTGCTGCCCTCCCCTATACAAACTCAGAGGAGTGACATCCTTCGCGCGCAGAGGAGCCTCTTGTTGGTGCCAGATGTAATAAAACACATTCAAAACAAGCAGCAGCAGAAACAACCAACGCATAAGAACCTCAGGACAAAGGACATGCCATAGCCAAACCCACAAATACCAGGTCCGGAACCACTCTAGCCTCTGGCACAATCTCAGAAACCAACCCGGCATCCCCACCGGTCAGAAACACGGAGAAATCCGCCCCCCAGTAGCTACGCGCAAGCTCCAGCTGGGTCAGAACAAAGCCTCTAAGCATCAACGAGCACCCCCGCTCAACCGCTTCGACGGTTGTGCGACCTGGAACGAGACTCTCCATGGCGCGCTCAGCTGCCAGATCCCCATAACGAATTTTACGGGTATGGGTGCGCAATTGATTTCGCATCAATGGCATTCCCGGACAAATAAACCCCCCTAGATGCTCTCCATCACCGGCAACGAAATCCGCAGTGACAGCAGTACCAAAATCAAGCACCAGGCATGCACCCGACGCTAATTGGAACCCCCCAAGCATCGCCAGCCAGCGGTCGAGCCCCAGGCGTTCGAACTCTTCATAGCCATTGCGAACCCCCGACATTTCGCGAGCGGGCGCAGCGCAAACTACTGACACTCCAAAAGTATCGGTCAGCAGAGTTATCAATGCACCGGTCTCTTCTGCCGTTCGGACACTGACCAATCGGCAAAACTTGAGGGCGAGCCCCTTGAGCGCGCTCAAGCTCTCCAGCAATGCAAGATTGGAGTCGACGACGCCCTCGCCAACCGTCTGGCGAGCATCAGCTTCAAGCACTCGCCACTTGATAAAACTGTTTCCGCAGTCGAGCTCAAGAATCATCACGCAACCTCAAGCTGAGCTCACCACCACTAAAGACTTTTTCCACACCACCCACCTTCAAGCGCAGAGCACCCTGACTATCAATACCCAGTACCTCGCCATCTATATGGTTAACTCCGGCGATCAACGACACCGCCCGACCCTGCCACAGATGATTCTGCTCCCACTCAGCCTGGATAGCGGAAAATCCGCCGACTTGATGTCGACTCAAATATACCTGGAGCATCTGCCCCAACTGCGCGACCAAGTGATTGCGATCGAATGTCCGCCCCGACTCGAGCCGCAAGGACGTCCACTGCTGATCAACCTCTTCGGTCATCTGCATGTTCACATTGATCCCGACACCCAGAACCACATGACACACATCAGCAGGATCGCCTACCAACTCAAGCAGTATCCCCGCGAGCTTTTTTTGACCAACCAGAACATCATTGGGCCACTTCAAGCCTGCATCTGATACGCCCAGCGCTCGCAAGGTTTGCAAGACAGCAAGCCCAACAACAAGACTCAAGCCTTCCAACTGGCGCATGCCACCTTCAATACGCAGCACCAGACTGTAATAGATATTTTCCGCGAAAGGACTCGCCCACTTACGCCCGCGGCGCCCACGGCCAGACGTCTGCCGCTCGGCAAGCACAAGAAATGGCGCTACCTGACCGCGCTCTATTGCACGCAGCGCCTCGGCGTTAGTGGAGTCAATTGAATCGAAAACCAGAATGGGCCAATTACAAGAAGGCGCCTGCTCTGCTATTGCGACAGAGTCGAGCAGTGTCAACGGCGAGGCCAATTGATAACCACGCCCCCGCACCTTGTGAATGGACAAGCCAAGCTCAGCCTCGAGCAGCTGAAGCTGCTTCCACACAGCACTGCGACTGACACCTAAAGCGGTGCCCAGGGCCTGGCCTGAATGGAATCGGCCATCCTTAAGAAGCTTTAACAACGTCAGCATGCAAGTCCCGCCTCACAATGAGGCCCGCATGATAGCCATGCCTTGAGCCGTTGCATAGAAACCGTACTGGGCAGATTTTCT
>NZ_JACNDU010000036.1:0-48042 GCF_017351735.1 Pseudomonas sp. FW300-N2A2
AATAGCCGCCATCACCGCAAAAACGGATATGCCCACCAACCAACGGCCAACCAAAGACCAACCAAACACCGGTGTAAACTGATACCCCACCCTATTCCGGCAAAGACAAGGGAGCCCACCCAGCCATGATCGGCGCCGAGCTGCTGTCCCCCGAAACCCTCACCGTCGGCTGGCTGATCTACGTCCCGGCCCTGATCTGGGCCATCGCACGTGCCCCGTGGGTCGAGCTGTTCAGCGACAGCCGCCGCCAGTATCTGTTGTTCGGCACCGTGTTCGCGCTATTCATGCTGTGGCTGGTACGCCGGGATTTCGACACCGGCGTGTCCTATCACTTCATCGGCATGACCGCCGTAACCCTGCTCCTGGACTGGCCCTTGGCGATCGTCGGCGGACTGGTCGCACAAGCAGGCCTGGTAATGCTCGGACGCCAGGACCTAGCCGCCGTCGGCGTGAACGGCGCCTTGTTGATTCTGCTGCCCGTGCTGGTCACCGAGTGCTGCGCAATCCTGGTCGAGCGCGCGCAGCCGCGTAATCCCTTCGTGTATATCTTCGTTTCCGGTTTCTTCGCAGCGGCGCTATCGGCCTTGCTGTGCCTGCTGCTGGCCCTGTGGCTGCTGTGGTTCAACGAGCTGTTCGTCATGCCTTACTGGCTGGAAGATTTTGTCGGTTACCTGTGGCTGATCATCTTTCCCGAAGCCTTCATCAACGGCATGGTCGTCAGCGCACTGGTGGTGTTCAGCCCCGAATGGCTGGAGACCTTCAACCGCACACGCTATCTTTCGGCACCCTGGAAGGACGACGATCCGAAATCTTGATCCACATCAAATCCAAAAAACGTCGACGAATCCATGCTCCGAAAAACCTTCAGGAGCATCGAAAATGAGTGTCTACGAATGGGCAAGGCAGGAGTTGCGCCACAGTCTGGATGCAGCGCAGGAAGTCGGGTTTGATCCGGGGTTGAGCCTGCGCGCCCTGCTCAGCGCGGTGGTGCAGCAGAGCAAGGCCGTGCGCAGTGTCGAGGATCTGGCCGATGAGTTGCAGTTTCTCGCCGAGAACCTCGATGACGGTCAGGACTACGGCTTCATGCGGCCCTGAACCGTCACTTAGTGACGCGGGTCGAAATCACCACTGAACAACTCGTCCTCGGCATCGGGTGCCACTGGAATCTTGTGCTCTTCCGATGCCCACGCCCCCAGGTCGATCAGTTTGCAGCGGTCCGAACAGAACGGCCGGAATGTGCTTTCCGGGGTCCATTCCACAGGGGCGCCGCAGGTTGGGCATTCGACGGTTGGGATCTGGCTCATGACTGGCCTCCACGCAATGTAAGGTAAAAGTGATGCAGGCGTTCGACCTCGCTGTGCAGCCAGGCGAGGTCGCGGTCGTTGACCACCACATCGTCGGCATGGCTCACGCGATCCTGGCGACTGGATTGCGCCTTGAGGATCGCCTGGACCTGTTGTTCGCTGGTCTGGTCACGCTGCAGGGTGCGTTCGATCTGTAGTTGTTCGGGCGCATCGATCACCAGCACTCGCTGGGTCATGGCGTACTGCCCGGACTCGATCAGCAACGGCGAAACCAGAATCGCGTAAGGCGATTGTGCCTTGCCCAGGTGATCGGCGATTTCCCTGGCGATCAGCGGATGCAAAAGCGCTTCGAGCCAGAGGCGTTGCTCAGGCACTTCGAAGATCAGTTTGCGCAACGCTGCGCGATCCAGTTGCCCGTCGGCTTGCAACACGCCGGGGCCAAAATGTTCGGCGATCTGTGCCAGCGCCGGGCGACCCGGCTCCACCACCCAGCGCGCCGCATGATCGGCATCGACCACGTGCACGCCCAGGTCGATGAAGTGCTGGGCGGCCGCGCTTTTGCCGCTGCCGATGCCGCCGGTCAGGCCGAGAATCCAGGGTTTATCCACAGGGGTATTCATTTCAAACCGACAAACTGCCAATAGAAGCCGGTTATTTGACCACCCCAGAGCAATGCAATCCAGCCGGCAATCGCCAGATAGGGACCGAAGGGGATCGGGGTCGAGGTTTTCGCATTGCGCAGGCTCAGCAAAATCATGCCGATAATCGCGCCCACCAGGGACGACAACAGAATGGTCAGCGGCAAAATCTGCCAGCCGCCCCAGGCGCCCAGCATGGCCAACAGCTTGAAATCGCCGTGGCCGATGCCTTCCTTGCCGGTGATCAGCTTGAACAGCCAGAACACCGACCACAGCGCCATGTAGCCCGCAATTGCACCCCACAGCGCCTCGTGCAACGGCACGAACAATCCGAAGCTGTTGACGACCAGTCCCAGCCACATCAGCGGTAGCACCAGCACATCCGGCAACAGTTGATGCTCGGCGTCGATCAGGCTCATGGCCAACAGGCCCCAGCTCAGGACCAGTACCATCCCGGCTTGCCAGCCGAAACCGAAGTGCCAGGCAATGAACGCCGACAGCAGGCCGCAGGCCAGTTCGGTCAAGGGGTAGCGTTTGCTGATGGGCGTTGCGCAGCTTGAGCATCGTCCACGTAAAAACACATAACTGAGCAGCGGGATGTTTTCCCAGGCGCGAATCCGGTGCCCACAATGCGGGCACTCGGAGTGGGGCAGCATCAGGTTGTAGGTCGCAGGCGGTGTTTCGCCAGGCAAACCGAGAATGTCCCGGGCCTGCAATTGCCACTCACGCTCGAGCATTTTCGGCAGGCGCCAGATCACCACATTGAGGAAGCTGCCGACCAGCAAGCCGACCAGCAGTGCAATGACGACAAACGCCAACGGGTACACGGTCAGGATTTCGTTCAAAGGCATGTCAGATCGCATTGCCGAGTTGGAAAATGGGCAGGTACATCGCAACCACCAGGCCGCCGACGATAACACCCAGCACCACCATGATGAATGGCTCCATCAGGCTGGTGAGATTGTCGACCATATTGTCGACTTCCGCCTCATAGAAACTGGCGACCTTGTCGAGCATGTCGTCCAGTGCGCCCGACTCTTCGCCAATGGCCGTCATCTGTATCGCCATGTTCGGAAAGACGCCGGCGGTGCGCATGGAGAAATTCAGCTGCATCCCCGTCGAAACGTCCTGCTTGATACGCAGCACCGCCCGCTTGAACACGATGTTGCCGGTCGCGCCCGCCACTGACTCCAGCGCCTCGACCAGCGGCACACCCGCGGCGAAGGTGGTCGACAGTGTACGGGCGTAACGGGCCACGGCGGACTTGTACATCAATGCGCCAATCAACGGCAGTTTCAGCAGCCAGGTGTCTGTCCGGTCCCGAAAGCCTTGCGATGTCTTGAAGGCGTGGCGCACACCGAATATCGCCGCGATCAGCACGCCAAGCATCAGCCACCACCAATCCTGCATGAACTGCGACAGGCCGATGACCATCACCGTGAACGCCGGCAGTTGCGCACCAAAGCCTTTGAACACCGACTCGAACTGCGGCACCACCTTGACCAGCAGAATCCCGGTGACGATGATCGCGACGAACACCACCGCCAGCGGATAAGTCATGGCTTTCTTGATCTTGGCCTTGAGGCTTTCGCTCTTTTCCTTGTAGGTCGCGACCCGCTCCAACAGGGTGTCCAGCGCGCCGGCCTGTTCGCCGGCATCCACCAGATTGCAGTAGAGCTCATCAAAATACTGCGGCTTTTTGCGCAGGGCTGCCGCGAAGCTGTTACCCGCCGCGACTTCCTGTTTCACCTCGTCCACCAGTTTGCGCATGGCCGGGTTTTCGAAGCCTTCGCCGATGATGTCGAACGATTGCAACAGCGGTACGCCGGCTTTCATCATGGTCGCCATCTGCCGGGTGAACAGGGCAATGTCATTCGCCTTGATGCGTTGGCCGAGGCTGAAAAACGAGGCGGATTTCTTGCGCACCTTGCCGGGGTTGATGCCTTGCTTGCGCAGTTGCGCCTTGATCAGCGCCGGGTTCTGAGCGCTGAGTTCGCCGGTTATTTTCGTACCTTTTTTGTCGGTGCCTTCCCAGGCGTACACACTGATTTTCGCTGCTTTGACCGCCATGTTCAGTCCTTGGTGACCCGGTTGATTTCTTCAAGGCTGGTGATGCCTTGCATGGCCTTGATCAGCCCGGAAGTACGCAGGTCGTTGAAGCCGTCCTTGCGCATCTGGATATCGATTTCCAGCGAATTGCCTTCGGCCATGATCAGCCGTTGCAGGCCTGCTGTGTTCTTCACCACTTCATAAATCCCCACGCGCCCCTTGTAGCCGCCGTTGCACTGATCGCAACCGACCGGCTCATAGATCGTGAATGCGCCAATCCGTTCCTCTGGGAAGCCTTCCTTGATCAATGCCTCGCGGGGAATATCGATGGGCTTCTTGCACTGGCTGCACAGTTTGCGCGCCAGGCGCTGGGCGATGATCAGGCTGACGGACGTCGCGATGTTGAACCCCTGAATGCCCATGTTGTGCAGACGGGTCAGGGTTTCAGCGGCGCTGTTGGTGTGCAGGGTCGACAGCACCAGGTGCCCGGTCTGGGCGGCCTTGATGGCAATTTCGGCGGTTTCCAGGTCGCGGATCTCGCCGACCATGATCACGTCCGGGTCCTGCCGCAAGAAGGAGCGTAGCGCCTGGGCAAAACCCAGACCTTGCTTGGCGTTGACGTTGACCTGGTTGATGCCTTCCATGTTGATCTCCACCGGGTCTTCGGCGGTGGAGATGTTGATGTCCACGGTGTTGAGTATGTTCAGGCCGGTGTAGAGCGACACGGTCTTGCCCGACCCCGTGGGGCCCGTCACCAGAATCATCCCTTGCGGCTGCTTCAGCGCGGCCATGTAGAGGTCTTTCTGGTCCGGCTCGTAGCCGAGGGCGTCGATGCCCATTTGCGCGCTGGATGGGTCGAGGATCCGGATCACCACTTTCTCGCCCCACAGGGTCGGCAGGGTGTTGACCCGGAAGTCGATGGACTTGCTCTTCGACAGGCGCATCTTGATCCGCCCGTCCTGGGGTTTGCGCCGCTCGGAGATGTCGAGGCTGGCCATGACTTTCAGGCGGGCGGCGATGCGGTTGGCCAGTTGAATCGGCGGCTTGGCGACTTCACGCAGCATGCCGTCGGTGCGCATCCGCACGCGGTAGGTTTTTTCATAGGGCTCGAAATGCAGGTCGGAAGAGCCGCTCCTGATCGCGTCCAGCAGCATCTTGTGAACGAAGCGCACCACCGGCGCGTCGTCGGCATCCTGTCCGGCGATGGCGTCCTGTTGGTGGTCATCGATCGACTCGATGTCCATGCCATCGAGGTCGATGTCGGCCATGTCTTCCAGTCCACTGGCATGGTTGTCGAAGAACTTCTCGATGGCATCGCTGAGCTTGTCGTCCTCCACCAGGATGGCTTCGGTGTTCAGCCCGGTGCTGAACTGGATGTCGTTGATGGCCTGGTGATTGGTCGGGTCGCTAACCCCCACGAACAACTTGTTGCCACGCCGCCAGAGGGGCAGGGCGTGGTGCTGGCGAACCAGTTTTTCGCTGACCAGGCCCTTGGGTTGGGTTTCCTTGTCCAGGCAGTTGAGGTCGAGCAGTGCCATGCCGAAATGCTCCGAGGCGATCTCGGCGACCTGGCGGCTTTTCACCAGTTTGTTCTGCACCAGATAACTGACCAGGGAGATTTTATGACGTTGGGCTTGCTGATACGCCTGTTGCGCGCTTTGGTCGGTGAGCAGCTCGGCAAGCACCAATTGCTTGGCCAGACCGCTAAGGGCGATGTCATTCATGGGGATACCGGACACAGACAGTTCATGACTTATAGCCTAGTCAACCGATGACGCCAAACCAGCGCTGCTCTGGTGACAAAAAGTGTCAGATAGTGCGGATCCTGAGGGTAGGACAAGGCCTTGCGTCGTTCTCGCGCCCCGCTAACAGGGGGCAACGGGCTTGGCATGGGCTGTGCTGAGACTGGTTCAGATCATGAGATTTCGACTCATGCATGGAGCTTGTCTATGAGTGCTCAGAAAGGTTTTACGCTTATCGAATTGTTGATCGTGGTGGCGATCATCGGGATTCTGGCGACGTTTGCGTTGCCGGCTTATTCGAAGTATCAGGCTCGGGCGAAAGTGACGGCGGGGTTGGCGGAAATTTCAGCATTGAAGGTTTCGTTTGAAGACCTGATGAATGCCGGCACTGCAGAACCCACCACACTGACGGGCGCCGGCACGACAACGCAGAACTGTGCAATTGCTGTCACCGGCACGGTTGCCTCAGGCGCTGGCACCATTGTCTGCACCCTGCAGAAAGCACCGGCCCCTGTGGCAGGTAAAACCATCACGCTGACTCGCAGTGCCACTGCAGGCTGGTCATGCGCGACCGGCGTGACAGCCGATTACGCACCGCCTGGTTGCACAGCCTCTGCAACTTAATGCTGAAAACGGATAGATAGAAGAATGCCCCATCGTCGGATGGGGCATTTTTTTGGGGGGAAAACTCCAAGCTCGCTGCGCTTCTTGGTGAGATTTGGAAAACCTCACAAATTCATGGCCTTAGGCCCACGTTAAAACCTGCAACTTGCATGTAGAGAATGTCGAAGTCATGCAATTTGCATGATTCCGAAAATCAGTCGATTTTTTAAGTTGTTGATTTATAAGAGGTTAATGACTGTTTCAAAGTTGGCACAGCGTTCGCACTATACCCAGTAACCCTGCTGACAAGACACGCAGCAGACTTTATGAAAAAACAGGAGTTACTCGTATGAAGAAGTTCGCTATCGCTGCCGCTACTGCTACCGCGCTGACCCTGACCATGGCCAACGTTGCATTCGCTCAAACCCAGGCTACCCAAGCCCCAATGGTGCTGGCTGCCGGTGAAGTGACCAAGGCTAAAGAAGCCACTTCCGATACCTGGATCACCACCAAAGTCAAAGCTGACCTGGTGACCGAAAAAGGCATTCCTGGTACCGATATCAAGGTTGAAACCAACAAAGGTGTTGTATCCCTGTCGTCCACCGTCGCGGTGACTGACGCTCAGAAAGCCACCGCCGTGGCCATCGCCAAGAAAATCAAAGGCGTCCAGGCGGTCTCCGCTGACGGCCTGAAAGCCGAGTAAGGCAAGACTTCTCGCCTGAACGGGAGAAGACGCGGTAGACGAGCCGAGTCATGCGTCTGCCGCAACTTGAGAGTTCATGCGACGGCTACAAGGAAGTGGCCATTACAGGCCCCTGACATTCGTGTCCGGGGCCTGTTCTATTCCGGGCCACCACAAAACCCATGTGGGAGCGAGCCTGCTCGCGATGAGGCCATAACATTCAACATCTTTGCTGACTGTTACACCGCTATCGCGAGCAGGCTCGCTCCCACATGGGTTATAGGGTGTATTCAGTTACCGCGCTTGCTGGTGATCTGCTTCAAGCGATTGCCTTCAAACCGCAGGTATTGATACATCCCGCCGTTGGGCCCGTAGGTCCATTCCTCGACCTGGAATTCTTCCCGACGGTTGGCGCTGCGCTTGTAGCCCAACAGGTCTCGACTGACCGGCTCTCCACACTTCTGCAGGACCTCGCTGGACCGGTCGCCGACGCTGACCAACTGGCTGCCGCAGCGCAGGGTATCGGCGGCCGAGGCCTGACTGGCAGCCATTGCCAGTGTCAGGCTGATCAGCAATCGCCTGATCATCACTCGGCATCCAGGTGCAACGGCGTTACCACCCGACCGTCACTTTCTGCTTCGCCGAGGCTGGCATCGATGAAGTACACGCGGTCATCGGCCAACTGCCCCTTGTCGACCAGATAGTCCTTGATGCTGCTGGCGCGATCCTGGCCCAGCTGGCGCAAGAGCACGTCGCTGGTGCTCCAGAACTTGATCACGTCTGCGCGCATTTTTGCGGTGCGTTCTTCCTTGCCCAGGTCCTTCCATTCGGCGGGTGGCTGGGTTTTCAGGCGGGTGCGGTAGATGCCTTCCAGCAGCGGGCCTTTCTCGCCGTCCGGTACTTGCAGCAATGAGGCCTGCGCCGGCACCTTGTCGCCGCGACGCTGGAGCATTTTGTAGTAGTTGTACTGGTATTCCCGTTCCAGGCGTTGCTCGGCGATCAGCGGGCCATCGCTGCTGGCGGCAGCGGTGCCTTCGATCTCCAGGCGCAGGGCCGGACGTTCCTTGAGTGCATTGGACAGTTTGACCAGCGAACCCTCGGCGTCCTTGCTCAGATCGCTCGAGCCCGGCGCGAACGACACCGTACCCAGGTCTTCCGAACCACCACTGACCAGCCCGCCAATCATTTTGAACGGTGCGGCGGCGGCTTTGACGATCAGGTTACGCAGGGTCTGCCAGACAATCGGCATGACGCTGAACTGCGGATTGTTGAGGTCGCCGCTCACTGGCAGCTCGATGGAAATCTTGCCGTCGACGTCCTTGAGCAGGGCAATCGCCAGTTTCAGCGGCAGGCTGACAGCGTCGGGGCTGTCGACCTTTTCACCCAGTTGCAATTGCTCGACCACCACTTTGTTTTCAGCCTTGAGCTGGCCTTTGGTAATCAGGTAATGCAGGTCGAGGTTGAGTCGGCCCTTGCGGATACGGTAGCCGGCGAACTTGCCGGAGTAGGGCGTCAGCGTGGTCAGTTCCACCCGTTTGAAACTGGTGGCGATGTCGAGGCTGGCCATCGGGTCGAACGGGTTGACCGAACCTTTGATGGTCACTGGCGCGTAGCGATCGACCTTGCCCTTGATGTCGACGGTCGCCGGTTTCGCCTGACGGCTGTCGATGGTGCCGATCTGGCCGTTGAGCTGTTGCACGGCGGTGGCGAAGTTCGGGGTCAGGCTGAAGTCGGCGAAGTTGGCCGAACCGTCATTGATGGCAATGCCACCGATGTGAATGCCCAGCGGTTTGTCCTTGCTGACGGGTTTGGCCGCAGCGGTTTTTGCGCCGGAATCGGGCGGTTGCGGGATCAGCAGGTCATCGATGTTGGTGGTGCGGTCATCGTTGATCATGAAACGCACGTAGGGCTGGAACAGGTTGACCTTGTCGATGGACAGGCTGTCGCCGTGCTGATAATTCAGGCCTTCGACCACCACCTGTTGCCACTTGAGAAAGTCGCGGGTTTTCAGGGTGTCGAGGGTGTGCAGCTGATCGATCTGCGCCCGTCCTGTGACGCTGAACGCCAACGGCTCGGTGCTTTTCAGGTTGACCGCCAGATCGCTGCCAAGCATGCCGCTGCGCAGTTCAAGGCGAATGAACGGGGTGATGTAGGACTGGGCGACCCGCAGGTCGATGTCCTTGGTCTGCACGTTCAATTTGGCGCTGACGGGAGCGAGATTGACCTCGCCCTCGGCGGTGATCTTGCCTTGTTTGCCCACGCCGGTGTCGAGCTTGAGGGTAAAAGGCGAGCCATTGAGGCTGTCGAAATTCTGCAGGTCCAGGTTCAGCGGGGTCAAATCCAGTGTCACGGCGGGTTGCGTTTTGCGGTCAGCCAGGTGCACCTGGTAATTGCGCAACTGCACATCTTTCAACAGCACTTGCCAAGGTTTGCTCGGCGGCGTCGGTTCTGGCTTTGGCGAGTCGGCGGCCGCTGGCGTGCTGGCCGGCTCGGCTTTGGCCTTGGCGGCGGCCTTGGACGGTTGGCTGGCGAACAGCTTCTGCCAGTCGAGTTGCCCGTCGGCTTCCAGTGCCGCCCAGGTTTCCAGTTTGTTGCTGCGGATCTTGCCGACGACAACTTGCTGCTTGGCCAGGTCGACCGTGGTTTCAGTCACGTCCAGGCGTTCGAGTTTCGCCAGTGGCCGCCCGTCCGGAGCCTTGATGGCGAAGGGCGCCACGCTCACTGCGACGTTGTTCAGCAGCAGCTCGGTTTCCTTGGACAGGTTGAGTTTGTAGTCGGTGCTCAGGTTCAACACGCCGTTTTCCAGCACCAGCGGCAGCGCGTCACGCACATAGGGCCAAAAGGTTTTCATCTGTCCGTCGGTGATTTTCAGCTTACCTTCGGAGGCGATCGGGATGAGGCTGAAGTTACCGGTCCAGTCGATCTGCCCACCGTTCGGGCCGATGGCCACAAGGGTCATGTCGGCATTGTCATCGGGCAGGGTGCTGAGGTTGTTCAGCTCGAAATCGAGTTTGTCGTAGAGGAACTCGATGGCTTCGCTGGGACGGTCATCCTTGAAATGCACGGCACCACCGGCCAGTTTGATCCGCTCTACGCGCAACGGAAACGGTTTGGCGTCCGGGTCGGCCGGCGTCGGCTCGCTCGCCGGCAGTTTGAACAGACCAAGCAAATTAAGTTTGCCGTCCTTGCCGAAAAGGATTTCGGTCTTCGGCTTGTCCAGTTCGATATCGGACAGGTGCAGCGCCTTGGTCCAGAGGCTGTCGATCTGCAGGTTGGCGTAAAGCCGTTCGAAACCGACCTGTTCCTTGCCCGGTTCGCCGATGATCAGGCCCCACAGGGTGACTTCCAGGCTGAACGGGTTGAGTTCGATTCGCTGAATAGTGGCGGGCGTCGTCGCGTAGTTGGCCAGTTGCTGGTTGGCCACCCGCAATGCGATGCCCGGTAAAATCAGAAACCCCAGCAGGCTGTAGAGGGCCAGAGCAGTCAACAAGGCGCCGATAGCGCGGATCAATCCTTTGGGCATGTGCGGCTTCATCTGTCTGAATCGGAGTGCCTTGGAGTATGGCACGCCAATCCGGTTCCGAAGTAATCGCTCAGCCCAGGATTTTTCAGATTTATCTCACGTGATTCAGAGCTGCAGGATCAGTGTTTTCAGCGGCGGCTGTTGATCCATGGACGGGAAATCGGCGCCCGGTTTCATCACCGTCCATTCGCGCACCGGGCGGCCGGCCTTCTCGGCGCAGCGCAAAACCTGTTCGCGCCAGTCGTCCATGCTGACTTTTGCCAGGTTGTTGCAGCAGATCAGCACGCCATTGTCGGCGGTGGTCAGCAGCGCGGGCTTGAGCAGGCTCTGGTAGTCGCGCAGCAGGTCGACGGTGCCGAAAGCGCTCTTGGCCCAGGCCGGAGGGTCCAGCAAAACCAGATCGTATTGACGTTGTTCCAGGCGTTGATAGCTCGGCAGTTTCTGCCCGCGACGCTGGCTGATGGGCAGGCCGGCGAGTTGGCGAATGGCCGGGAAATAATCGGACTGGATGAATTGCATGGTCGGCAATTGAGGATTGAGCAGACCGTTTTCGCGACCGACCGCCAGGTTGCCCTCGGCGAAGTCCAGGTTGCACACCTCGCTCGCGCCACCGGCCGCAGCGCTCAGGCCGACGCCGCAGGTGTAGGCAAACAGGTTCAGCACGCTTTTGTTCTTGCTGTGATCCTTGACCCAGCCGCGGGTGTTGCGCAGGTCGAGAAACAGCAGCGGATCCTGGCCGGCGTGGCGGCCGCGAACCCGGTAATTCAGGCCCCATTCGTGACCGACCAAGTCTTGCAGGGCGGCTTCGTCGGCGCGGTAGACCGTGTCTTCACGGTCGATGCGCGAGTTGCCCCGGGAGCGGTCGTTGTAGACCAGCAGGGTATCGAGGCCCAGATGTTGGTTGATCGTTTCATGTACTTGCAGCAGGGCGTCGCGCTCCAGCGCCTGATGAAAGCTCTGCACCAACAGCTGCGGGCCGTAGCGGTCGATGGTCAGGCCGCCGGCGCCTTCCTGGCTGCCGTGGAACAGGCGATAGCAATCGGTGCCTTGCTGATGCAGTTCGGCGAGCAGGTCCTGGCGATGTTCGAGGGCGGCGCACAGCGCCTGATTCAAGGAAGACATGCTGGGCGCCTTGCAGGGGAGGGAATTTTGCGCGGGAGTTTAACAGCTTGCGCGATGAAGAACCTGTAGGAGCGAGGCTTGCCCGCGAAGAACGATAACGCGGTGCGTCAGACTAACCGCAGTGTCTTCTTCGCGGGCAAGCCTCGCTCCTACAAATACGGATCAGGTTGGAAGTCCCATCCGTCGCTTCGCCCGATGCACCGAGCCGTTACGCACGGCCCAGCGCAGCATCGGTGCGCTGCGGTTGACGCTGGCGCGGATCAGTTTGCGTTGCAGGGCACTTTGGCGCACGCCGAGCATGTCGCTGGCCCAATCCGGCAGCAGGTCAATGCCTGCCTGCATCATCAACCCACCGAACGGCTTGGCCAGACGGCTCGGGGAGGGTGCGTTCAACAACAGTCGCAACACCTCGCGACTGCGCTCGTCGCACAGCAATTGCGGACGAATGCGCTCAAGGTATTCGGCCGTTTCCTGTCGCGAACGCGGTACGTCCCGCGCGCCCAGGCGTTCGGCGACCAAGGCGATTTCATCGTAGTAACGGTCCTGATCGGCCAGCGAAAGGTGTGGGTTGCGATAACGCAAATGCGCCGCGAGGAAGTTGCTGACTTCGGCCACGTGCACCCAGGTGAGCAGATCTGGATCACTGGCGGCGTAAGGCCGGCCATCCGGCGCGGTGCCGGTCACTTGCAGGTGGATGGTGCGGACTTTCTCGATCAGCCAGTCAGCATCTTTACGCGAGCCGAAGGTGGTGCCGGAAATGAACTGCCCGGTGCGGCGAAGGCGACCGAGCATGTCCTCGCGAAAATTCGAATGGTCCCAGACCCCGGCCAGCGCCAAGGGGTGCAGGGCTTGCAGCATCAACGCGCTGATGCCGCCGATGAGCATGCTGCTGAAGTCTCCGTGGACTTGCCAACTGACCGAATCAGGGCCGAACAGGCCGGGATCACCCTTGGGGTTTTCCAGGTCGAGCTTGCCGAGGGACAGGCCGGTGAGGCTCATGACCTGGGTTTCGATGCGGCTGCGGATGAATTCCATGGCGACTCATTGCTGAAAAAAAAGATCTGGCATCACACATTACCCCTGTAGGAGCCGGCTTGCCGGCGATAGCGGCCTATCAATCGACAAAAATGTTGAATGACACACTGCTATCGCCGGCAAGCCGGCTCCTACAAGGGCAAGGCGTGCACACGTTATTGGTTCAGGCGTTTATCCACCAGATCCTGAACCACGCTAGGGTCGGCCAACGTCGAGGTGTCGCCCAGGCTGTCCAGCTCATTGCAGGCGATCTTGCGCAGAATCCGTCGCATGATCTTGCCCGAACGGGTTTTCGGCAAGGCCGGTGCCCACTGGATCAGGTCCGGTTTGGCAAAGCTGCCGATTTCCTTGCTGACGTGGGCCAGCAATTCCTTCTTCAGTTCATCGGTGGGGTCGGTACCGTTCATGGGCGTGACAAAGGCATAGATGCCCTGGCCTTTGACGTCGTGAGGGTAACCGACCACCGCCGCTTCGGCGATGCTGTCGTGCAGCACCAGCGCGCTTTCCACTTCGGCGGTGCCGATGCGGTGGCCGGAAACGTTGATCACGTCGTCAATGCGCCCGGTGATCCAGTAGTCGCCGTCCTCATCGCGCCGCGCGCCGTCGCCGGTGAAATAGTAGCCAGGGTAGGGTTTGAAATAGGTGTCGACCATCCGTTGCGGATCGCCGTAGACGCTGCGGATCTGTGCCGGCCAGCTGGATTTGATCGCCAGCACGCCGCTGCCGGCGCCTTTGATTTCCTTGCCCACTTCGTCGAGCAACACCGGCTGCACACCGAACATCGGTTGCGTGGCGCAGCCGGGTTTGATCCGCTGCGCGCTCACCAGCGGGCTGAGCATGATGCCGCCGGTTTCGGTCTGCCACCAGGTGTCAACGATCGGGCAACGCTGTTCGCCGACGACGTTGAAATACCAATCCCACGCTTCCGGGTTGATCGGCTCACCGACGCTGCCGAGTAATCTGAGGCTCGCGCGGGACGTTTCCTTCAGCGGTTCGGGGCCTTCGCGCATCAGCGAGCGCAGGGCGGTGGGGGCGGTGTAGAAGATGTTCACGTGGTGCTTGTCGATCACCTGCCAGAAGCGCGAACTGCTCGGGTAGCTCGGCACGCCTTCGAAGATCAGCGTGGTCGCGCCGTTGGCCAGCGGGCCGTAGACGATGTAACTGTGGCCGGTGACCCAGCCGACATCGGCGGTGCACCAGAAGACTTCGTTGTCGCGGTAGTCGAGCACGTATTTGAAGGTCATCGCCGCTTGCAGCAGGTAACCGCCGGTGGTGTGCAACACGCCTTTGGGTTTGCCGGTGCTGCCGGAGGTGTAGAGGATGAACAGCGGGTCTTCGGCGTCCATGGGTTCCGGCGGGCAATTGTCGTCGACGTCGCGCAGGGCCTGGTGATACCAGAGGTCGCGGCCTTCGACCCAGTCGACATCGCCCTGGGTGCGCTCGACCACGATCACGGTGCTGACGTTCGGGCAACTTTTCAGCGCCTGGTCGACTTTCTGCTTGAGCTGTACGAATTTGCCGCCGCGCACGCCTTCATCGGCGGTGATCACGGTGCGGCAGTCGGCATCGAGAATGCGGTCGCGCACCGAGTCCGGGGAGAAACCGCCAAACACCACCGAATGCACCGCACCGATTCGCGTGCAGGCGAGCATGGCGTAGGCGGCTTCGGGGATCATCGGCATGTAAATGCACACACGGTCGCCTTTCTTCACGCCACGGCTTTTGAGCACATTGGCCAGGCGGCAGACGTTGTGATGCAGTTTTTTGTAAGTGATCTGGGCCGATTCGGCGGGGTCATCGCCTTCCCAGAGGATTGCGATCTGATCGCCGCGTTTTTCCAGGTGGCGGTCGATGCAGTTGTAGCTGACGTTTAATTTTCCGCCGGCAAACCAGCTGGCTTCGCCGGTTTTCAGGTCATAGCGCTGGACGGTTTTCCACGGTGTGCTCCAGTCGAGGAAGCGTGTGGCCTGTTCAGCCCAGAATTCACTGGGGTGCTCGATGGATTGACGGTACAGGCGCTTGTAGTCGTCTTGACTGAGGTGTGCGGCCCGGCGGACGGCATCGGCTTTGGGGAACGTGCTGATATCGAACATGACGGTTCCTTCTTCTTGTTTTTGCGACAAGAGGGGAGCTACGCGACCCTCGTAGGAGCCGGCTTGCTGGCGATAGCGGCGTATCAGTCGACAAAAATGTTGAATGACACACCGCTATCGCCAGCAAGCCGGCTCCTACAAGGTTAGTACCGTCTGTAGGAGTGGCGTCAGATTAACCGCGGTGACGACCGCGGAAGTAGTTGATCAGCCCTTGGGTAGAAGCATCGTCAGCCGGGGTTTCTTCGCTGCCGACCAGGCGGTTGTAGACGCCTTTGCCCAGCTCTTTGCCCAGCTCCACGCCCCACTGGTCGAAGGCGTTGATGCCCCAGATCACGCTTTGCACGAAGACTTTGTGTTCGTACATCGCCACCAGTGCGCCGAGACGACGCGGGCTGATGCGTTCGACCACCAGGGTGTTGCTCGGACGGTTGCCCGGGATCACCTTGTGCGGCGCGAGCTTCTGCACGTCGGCTTCGGCCATGCCTTTGTCACGCAGCTCGGATTCGGCCTCGGCGCGGGTCTTGCCGAGCATCAGTGCCTGGCTTTGCGACAGGCAGTTGGCGTACAGCCACTGGTGGTGATCGGACACCGGGTTGAAGCTGACGATCGGCACAATGAAGTCGGCCGGAATCAGTTGGGTCCCTTGGTGCAGCAACTGGTGATATGCGTGCTGACCGTTGCAGCCCACGCCACCCCAGATCACCGGACCGGTATCAGTGGACACCGGCGTGCCGTCCTGGCGCACGCTCTTGCCGTTGGATTCCATGTCCAGCTGTTGCAAGTGTTTGGTGATGTTGCGCAGGTAGTGGTCGTACGGCAGGATCGCGTGGCTCTGCGCGCCCCAGAAGTTGCCGTACCAGACACCGAGCAACGCCAGCAGCACCGGCATGTTCTGTTCGAATGGCGCGCTCTGGAAATGCTGGTCCATGGTGTAGGCACCGGACAGCAGTTCCTTGAAGTTCGACATGCCGATGGCCAGGGCAATCGGCAAACCGATGGCCGACCACAGCGAATAACGGCCGCCAACCCAATCCCACATCGGGAAGATGTTTTCTTCGCGGATACCGAACGCCACGGCGGCGGCATTGTTGCTCGAGACCGCGATGAAGTGACGATACAGCTCGGCTTCCGAACCACCCTGAGCCAGGTACCAGGCGCGAGCGGCCTGGGCGTTTTTCAGGGTTTCGAGGGTGTTGAAGGACTTCGACGAAACGATAAACAGCGTGGTCTCGGCGCGCAGCTTCATGGTCAGTTCATGAAGCTCGGTGCCGTCGATGTTCGCCAGGTAATGGCAGCGCACGCCTTTCTGGGCGTAGGACAGCAGGGCTTCGGAAACCAGCTCTGGGCCGAGGAACGAGCCACCGATGCCGATGTTCACCACGTCGGTGATCGGCTTCTCGGTGTAACCGCGCCACAGACCGTCGTGGATACGGCCCACGAGGTCGGTGATCTTGTTCAAGACCTTGTGTACTTCGGGCATCACGTTGACGCCGTTGACCGACAGCTTCTCGCCCACTGGGCGGCGCAGCGCGGTGTGCAGGGCCGGGCGTCCTTCGGAAGAGTTGACGATTTCGCCTTCGAACAGCGCCTTGATCGCGCCCTTGAGGTCAACTTCATTGGCCAGGCCCACCAGCAGATTGCGGGTCTCGGCGTTGATCAGGTTCTTCGAGTAGTCGAGAAACAGGCCGCAGCTGCTGAGGGTGAATTGGGTAAAGCGCTGCGGATCGGCATTGAAGGCTTCGCGCATGCTGAAATCCTGCATGGCTTGGCGGTGGTCATTCAGCGCCTGCCAGGCGGGCAGAGCGGTCACGTCTTGAGGAGTGCGGTAGTACGCCATCGCTGCGGGTTTCCTTTTTACTTGAACGGCCTTTTGAACACTAAAAATCCCGGAGCGCCGTGGGTGGGCGTCCGGTCAACTGCGTCGACACGATTTCATGGCACAGGGCGAATACAGTAAACCTCGCGCTGCGATCTGTCTTGACTTTGTCTGACCCGTTCCCGGTACTTTTTTGTACATGAAGCAGGGAACGGTCCGACAAACGGAAGAGAAGGTTCGGTCAGGCGACCTGAACCGGAATGGCATTGCTGGTGTGGCTCAGCTCGTTACCCGGTGCCATGTAGAGCATGCGCGGCTTGAAGTTGAGCAGCTCGGCTTCGCTGTAGTGAGCGTAAGCACAGATGATCACACGGTCACCGACCTTGGCCTTGTGGGCGGCGGCGCCATTGACCGAGATCATGCGCGAGCCTTCTTCGCCACGAATGGCGTAGGTGGTGAAGCGTTCGCCGTTGTCGACGTTGTAGATCTGGATCTGTTCGTATTCACGGATGCCGGACAAGTCCAGCCATTCGCCGTCAATGGCGCAAGAACCTTCGTAATCGAGTACTGCGTGGGTGACTTCGGCGCGATGCAGCTTGGCCTTGAGCATGATGGCGTGCATGAGTGTTTCCCAGGTCGGAATCGAACGGCGGGCAGTTTGCCCGAAGCGATTGTGGGCAGCAATACAGGGGCGAGGCAACGCAACTCCCTGTAGGAGCGAAGCTTGCTCGCGAAGGCGCCGTGTCAGTCGATGCAGATGTCGAATGACGCGATGCCTTCGCGAGCAAGCTTCGCTCCTACAGAGGGGTTGTGGTGTTCAGACGGGTGCGTCGAGGTTCAGGTGCAGGTTGTCGATCAACCGCGTGGTGCCGAGGAACGCCGCCACCAGAATCACCAGGTCCCGATCTTCCTCCGTCGCCGGGCGCAAGCTCAGCGCATGGCGGATTTCCAGGTAGTCGGTACGCAAACCCGCAGCTTCAAGCTGTTTGGTCTGTGCGGCGATCAACGCCGGATAATCGCGCTCACCCTGTTTAATGGCATCAGCAATCGAGGTCAGCGTGCGATATACAACCGGCGCCACGGCCCGCTGTTCTTCACTGAGAAAGCCGTTGCGCGATGACAATGCCAGCCCATCGGCCGCACGGACCGTCGGCTCGCCGATGATCTGGATCGGCATGTTCAGGTCATGCACCAGCGCGCGAATCACGGCCAGTTGCTGGAAATCTTTCTGGCCAAAGATCGCCAGGTCCGGCTGAACCATGTTGAACAGTTTGCTGACCACCGTCGCCACGCCTTCGAAATGCCCCGGACGGCTGGCGCCGCACAGGCCTTCGGACAGTTGTGGAACGCTGACGCGGGTCTGGCCGGTCATGCCGTCGGGGTACATTTCTTCTACGGCGGGCGCGAACAACAAGTGGCAACCGGCTTCGAGCAGTTGTTCCTGATCCGCTGCCAGGGTGCGCGGGTACTTGTCGAGGTCTTCGCCGGCGCCGAATTGCAGCGGGTTGACGAAAATACTCGCGACCACGAAGTCCGCCCGTTGGGAGGCCTTGGTAATCAGCGCAATATGACCGCTGTGCAGGTTGCCCATGGTCGGTACGAAGGCGATACGCTTGCCTTCACTGCGGGCGCGGGCCACGGCGGCCCGCAATTCGCGTACGGTTTTTACGGTGTTCATGCAGAGAATCCGTGTTCGATACCAGGGAAAGTCGCCGCTTTGACTTCAGTGACATAAGCGCTCAGGGCCGCGTGAATGCTGGTTTGGCCGTTCATGAAGTTCTTCACGAACTTTGGCACTCGGCCAGTGATCGACAGGCCAAGCATGTCGTGCAGCACCAGGACCTGGCCGTCGGTACCGCTGCCGGCGCCGATGCCGATCACCGGAATCCCCACTGCCTGGGTGATTTCCTGAGCCAGTTCACTCGGCACGCATTCGAGCAGCAGCATGGCGGCACCGGCCTGTTCCAAGGCGATGGCGTCGGCGCGCATCTGCCGTGCCTGGTTCTCGCTACGGCCCTGGACTTTGTAACCGCCCAGAATGTTCACCGATTGCGGCGTCAGGCCCATGTGCGCGCACACCGGGATGCCGCGCTCGGCCAGCAGACGGATCGAGTCCGCCAGCCACAGCGCACCTTCGACCTTGACCATGTGTGCACCGGCCTGCATTAACTGGGCGCTGTTGGTCATGGTTTGTTCGATAGTGGCGTAGGCCATGAAGGGCAGGTCGGCGAGGATAAACGCGTCGGTGTTACCGCGTTTGACGGCGGCGACGTGGTAAGCCATCTCGGCGGTGGTCACCGGCAGGGTGCTGTCGTGACCTTGCAGAACCATGCCGAGGGAGTCGCCCACCAGCAGCACTTCGACGCCGGCTTCATTGCAGGCGTGGGCGAAGGTCGCGTCATAGCAGGTCAGCATGGTGATTTTTTCACCTTTTTGCTTGAGACCTTGCAGAGTGGTCAGGGTGATGGCTGGCATGAAAAGTTCCTCATTCAGGCGCTGTGGAAACTACTGCGAGTAACGCGCGTGATTCTTCGTTAAATACAGGCGCACGGTCTGTTGTCGTGCTTTTAAGGCCTGGATTGCGCCCTTTAACGCCGTGTTGGCGGCAGCGGGACGCCTATAGTCGTGAGGAGAACTCGGGAAGTCAATTGCGTGTGTTACCGCATTGTTACGCGTGGGGTGTTACCGAAGTAACTGATGCGATTCAGCACCTGCAGATCTTATGCACAACACAAATCCCCTGTGGGAGCGAGCCTGCTCGCGATAGCGGTGTGTCATTCAGCATTGATGCCGACTGATCCACCGCTATCGCGAGCAGGCTCGCTCCCACAGGGGATGTGCGTTAATTCGGGGGGAGGCGTTCCAACCCGACGAACGGGCAGGCTGCGAGTAGTTCTTTCAGACTGCGGCCATCGGCCAACCGCAAATCCACTGGCGCCAACTCGGCCAGCGGATACAGAACGAACGCGCGTTCCTGCATATGGTAGTGGGGCACTTTGAGGCGTGGCTCGTCGATCAGCCGATCACCGAACAGCACGATGTCGAGGTCGAGCGTGCGTGGCCCCCAGCGCTCAAGACGCTCGCGGCCCTGTCCGTTCTCGATGGCTTGCAGCGCATCGAGCAATTCCAGCGGGGCAAGCGTGCTGTCGAGGGCGGCCACTGCGTTGGTGTAACGCGGTTGGCCAGGCAGCAGCGAATCGCTCTGATAAAACCCGGAAACCCCGACCAGTTCAGTCTGCGGCAACCGCGCCAGCGCTTCGACGGCGCTGCGCAATTGTTCGGCGGGGTCAGCCAGGTTGCTGCCCATGCCGATGTAGATGCGTTCCATGCTTACTCGCCCGTGGTGCTCGGTGCGCCGGCTGCACGTTTGCGCTTGGCACCGCCGCTGCGGCGACGTTTGCGTGGTGCGCCAGTGCCGTCTTCCTTGCCACTGAGGTCGCGGATCATGTCACGACGTTCGCTGTCGTTGGCGTCCTGATAATCCGTCCACCATTCGCCCAGGCCATCGGTCTGTTCGCCAGCGCTTTCGCGCAGCAGCAGGAAGTCGTAACCGGCGCGGAAACGCGGGTTGTCCAGCAGCAGGTCGGCGCGTTTGCCGCTGCGGCGCGGCAGGCGTTCCTGCATGTCCCAGATCTCGCGGATCGGCATGGTGAAGCGTTTTGGGATCGCGATCCGCTGGCACTGTTCGGCAATCAGCTCGTGCGCCGCTTCCTGCATCGCCGGAATCGGCGGCATGCCACGTTCCTGCAAGCGCAGCACGCGGGCGGGCAGGGCAGGCCAGAGCAGGGCCGCAAACAGGAACGCCGGGGTCACCGGTTTGTTCTGCTTGATGCGCAGGTCGGTGTTGATCAGCGCTTCGCTGATCAGGGTGTGGGTGTACGTCGGGTTGTATTCCAGCGCCTCGGCACTGGCCGGGAACAGCGGATCGAACAGCTGCAGGTCGACCAGCATCTCGAAGGTGTCCGCGGCGTGGCCGGAGAGGAACAGCTTGAGCACTTCTTCGAACAGACGGGCCGACGGGATCTCGCGCAGCATCGGTGCCAGGTCGCGGATCGGCAGGGCGCTGTGTTTTTCGATGCCGAAATTCAGCTTGGCGGCAAAACGCACGGCGCGCAGCATCCGCACCGGGTCTTCCTGGTAGCGTTGTTTCGGATCGCCGATCAGGCGGATCAGATGGTTGCGGATGTCGTGTACGCCGTTGGCGTAGTCGAGGATGCGCTCGCTGACCGGATCGTAATACAGGGCGTTGATGGTGAAGTCGCGGCGTTGCGCGTCTTCTTCCAGCGTGCCGTAGACGTTATCGCGCAGAATGCGCCCGCTCTCGTTGCGGGAAGACTGGTTGCTGTCTTCCTCTTCATCGTTTTGCGGGTGATTGGCGCGGAAGGTCGCGACTTCAATGATTTCGCGGCCAAAGTGGATATGCACCAGTTTGAAGCGGCGGCCGATGATCCGCGCATTGCGGAATTCGGCGCGCACCTGTTCAGGGGTGGCACTGGTGGCGACGTCAAAGTCTTTCGGTGTGATGCCGAGCATCATGTCACGCACACAACCGCCGACCAGGTAAGCCTGGTAACCGGCGTTCTGCAGGCGTTCGACGATATTCACCGCGTAACGGCTGAATTGTGCCTTTTGCAGCGAGTGTTGGCCGCTGTTAAGCACTTCAGGCGTGCTGCGGATGTGTTGCGTATGACGCTTGGGAGAACGGAATGACTGGAACAGCTTCTTCAGCATGGGATGCACTGTTTGAAGGAATGTTCGGCCAAAACGAAGAATGACCGCATGATGGGCGGGGATTCTAGCATTTAGTCGGGGGATGGTGTAGGAAGCTGCGCAAGCGCTTGAAGGGCGTGTCTGGCACGGGCGTAAACGCCAGAAACTACAAGGGGAGCCGAAGCTCCCCAAGAAGTAGTTGCATGTTCTATTTTTGTTATTGGTTTCGGGCTTCTTGTTTTTGTTGAGTGCCCGCGTCATGAAGTTTTCCTTCATGACCCTCCCAATCGGGAGCCAAGAGCAAACGGATTGCTTTGGTCGCTGTGCTGCAGTGATCTTGCGATCCAACCAGTTCAGGCTCTGTCTCAAGACAGTTTTTTGTTGTTCTCGGCCTGGTCGTGGGGCAAGCCCCAAATACAACGCCTCTCCAAAAGAATCAGTTAGCTACGCCTCATGCCGTCTTGTTTTTATTGTGCGTGAGTCGATACGTCTTATTTTTATTGTCTTGTACATTGCTTGTTATTGTTCTTGTACCAAACATATAGCAGGGTGCGTGCCAACTTTTGCGAAGCCTAGCAAAACAAGGGGTTACGTCACTTGATGGGCTTTTTTGAGGCCAAAAAAAACCGGGGCTTCGTTACCGTAAGCCCCGGTTTCTGTTACGTGAAAAAACTGGGGTAACAGTTTCTTCACACAATCATGTGTTACCCGCTCAGCTCTCGCTGGCCACCCCGGTCTTGCGCCGCGGAATGCCCAGGCGTTGGCGGCGTTCCCACAGGCATTTACGGCTGACGCCCAGTTTGCGTGCCAGCTCGGTTTCGGTCATGTGGTCCTGATGTTCGAGGACGAAGTGCTGGAAGTAGTCTTCCAGTGACAGGTCTTCGGTCGGCTCATGATTGTTGTTGCCGGCGCCGTTGCCCTGTTGCGGAGGCAGGCCGATGAACTCGTCGTCTTCCAGGTCGCTCAGCTCGATGTCGATGCCCAGCAGCTCGGCGGAAATTTCCGGGCTCTCGCACAGGATGACCGCGCGCTCGACCGCGTTTTCCAGTTCGCGCACGTTGCCCGGCCAGGAGTAATGACGAATCGCCTGTTCGGCGTCTGCGGCGAACTTCAGATCGGTGCGGTTGACCCGCGCGCTCTGCCGCGCCAGGAAGGCATTGGCGATTTCGTTGACGTCGGCACCGCGCTCACGCAGGGCCGGCAGTTTCAGGGCGATCACGTGGAGGCGGTAATACAAGTCTTCACGGAACTGGCCGATCTTCGCGAGGCTCTTGAGGTCCCGGTGAGTCGCGGCGATCAAGCGCACATCGACTTTCTGCGACTGGACCGAACCGACCCGGCGAATTTCGCCTTCCTGCAACACGCGCAGCAAGCGGGCCTGGGCTTCCAGTGGCAGTTCGCCGATTTCGTCGAGGAACAAGGTGCCGCCATCAGCCGCTTCCACCAGGCCTGCACGCCCGGCGCTGGCACCGGTGAACGCGCCTTTTTCGTGGCCGAACAGTTCGGACTCGATCAGGCTTTCCGGAATCGCCGCGCAGTTCACCGAAATCATCGGTGCCTTGGCGCGCCTGGACAGGTTGTGCAGGGCGCGGGCCACCAGTTCTTTACCGGTACCGGACTCGCCCTGGATCAGGACATTGGAATCGGTCGGCGCGACTTTGCGGATCTTGCTGTACAGATCCTGCATCGGCGGGCACGAACCGATGATGCCGATTTCGCCGTTGCTGTTGTCGACACCCGGTTTCGCCGCGCCATTGCCGGCTTTGCCGACGGCAGGTTCACCGCTGGCCTGTACCGATTGCCGGTCACGCAGGATGCGTGCGACGGCCTGGAGCATTTCGTCGTGGTCGAAAGGCTTGGCGATGTAATCCACCGCGCCCATCTTCATGGAGTCGACCGCCGAGCGCAGGCTGGCGTAGCTGGTCATGATCAGCACCGGCGTGCCCTGGCCGAGTTTGATCAACTCGGTGCCCGGCGCGCCAGGCAAACGCAGGTCGCTGACGATCAGGTCGAACGTGGGAATGGTGAAGCGTTCTTGTGCTTCCTGCACTGAACCGGCTTCGCTGACCTGGTACTGGTTACGTTCCAGCAGGCGGCGCAAGGCGGAGCGGATAATTGTTTCGTCTTCGACGATCAAAATGTGCGGCATTGATTCGATACTCTCGACGGTCTCAGTTCACAGCGGACGTCGCTTCGACATGACGCGGCAAGGTCACCCGGATACGGGTGCCGCGTTGGCTTTGAACATCAGCCGGGCTGTCGATGGTGATTTGTCCATAATGCTCTTCAACGATGGAATAGACCAGTGCAAGGCCCAGACCGGTGCCTTCGCCAGGATCCTTGGTGGTGAAGAAAGGTTCGAACAACCTATCCATGATGCTCGATGGAATACCGCTGCCTTCGTCTTCCACGATCAGGTCGACCGTGTGTTCGCCGGCTTCGCTTTTTACCCGCACCGCACTGCCGGGAGGCGAGGCGTCACGGGCGTTTGAGAGCAGGTTGATCAGTACTTGGGCGAGTCGCTGCGGATCGCCTTCGACCCAGTGATCGGGGTCGCACAGGTTGTAGAACTGCACTTCGAAATTGCGTCGGTTCAGGGCCAGCAAACCAATGGCGTCCTGGGCCACTTCGGCCAGACAGACGGGCTCGTCGTTGTGCTGATGACTGCCCGCGTGGGCGAAACTCATCAGCGACTGGACGATGCGCGATACGCGTTTGGTCTGTTCCAGAATCTGCCCGCTGATTTCCTTCAGCTCGCCATCGTCTTCGCGTTCTTCGCGCAGGTTCTGCGCCAGGCAAGCGATGCCGGTGATCGGGTTGCCGATTTCATGGGCCACGCCCGCAGCGAGGCGGCCGATACTGGCCAGGCGTTCGGAGTGCACCAGTTTGTCTTCGAGCATCTGCGTTTCGGTGAGGTCTTCCACCAGCAATACCAAACCACTGTTACCCGGCGCGAGCGGTTCGTCGATTGCCGCTTTGTGCAGGTTCAGCCAGCGGGTCTGGCCATCAAGGGCCAGATGTTGCTTGTGCAAATGCTCGTCCGGCAGATTGATGAAGCCTTGCAGCAGCTCTTTCCACGGATCGGCGATGGTGCTCAGGCGCGAACCGACCACACGCTGCGCGGCGATTCCGGTCAGCTCCTCCATGGCTTTGTTCCACATGAGGATTTCCTGATCCTTGGCCAGCGAGCAAACGCCCATCGGCAATTCCTGCAGGGTCTGGCGGTGGTAGCGGCGCAGGGCATCGAGTTCGGCAGCCAGGCCGGTCAGGCGCGAGTGGTAATCCTCGAGGCGGCTTTCGATGAAGTGAATGTCTTCGGTGACGTAGTTTTCGCCGCCGGCCTTATAAGGCAGGAAGGTCTCGACCATGTCCTGCGCCACGCTCGGGCCCATCAGGCCGGAGAGGTTGGCTTCGATCCGGTCGCGCAAGCGGCGCAAGGCGTAAGGCCGGCGCTCGTCGAACGGCAGGTAGAGATCGCGCAGCGCTTGTTCAACTTCTTTCTGCGCTGCCTTGGCGCCCAAGGGTTTGGCCAGTTGCGTGGCGAATTCCTGGGGAGAGGCGGCGTGCAACTCCCGACGTTGCGGGCGACGCACGTTGTCCACGGCGCAAGCTTCGGCGGCGCTGGCTTCTTCGGGGCTGGCGTTGGTGAACAGCGAAATCAGGGTGAACATCAGTACGTTGGCGGCCAGTGAGGCGATTGCGGCCATGTGCCAACTGGTGTCGTCCAGCACGTAGATCATGTTCAGCAGCGGAATGTAGAAGCCTTGCAGGTTGCCGACCAGTGGCAACAGCATGGTCACCAGCCACACCAGAATCCCTGCCAGCAAACCGGCGATGAAGCCACGGCGGTTGGCGGTCGGCCAGTACAGGACGGACAGCACGCCCGGCAGGAACTGCAACGTCGCCACAAACGCGACGATGCCGAGGTTGGCCAGGTCCTGCTCTGCGCCCAGCAGCAGATAGAAACCGTAACCGGCCATGATGATCGCGACGATCAGCGCCCGACGTGTCCATTTCAACCAGCGGTAGATGTTGCCTTCGGCCGGTGGCTGATAGAGCGGCAGCACCAGGTGGTTCAGCGCCATCCCGGACAGGGCCAGGGTGGTGACGATGATCAGCCCGCTGGCGGCCGATAGCCCGCCGACATACGCCAGCAGCGCCAAGGCTTTGCTGTTGGCGGCGATACCGATGCCCAGCGTGAAGTACTCAGGATTGGTCGTGGCCCCCAGTTTCAGGCCCGCCCAGAGAATCAGCGGCACCGCCAGGCTCATCAGCAGCAGGAACAACGGCAAGCCCCAACTCGCGCTGACCAGCGAGCGCGGGTTGAGGTTTTCGGTAAAGGTCATGTGGTACATGTGCGGCATCACAATCGCCGAGGCGAAGAACACCAGCAACAGCGTGCGCCACGGGCCTTCCTGCAAAGGCGTGTGCAGCGCGGCGAGGGCGGTCTGGTTTTGCAGCAGCCACAGTTCCAGCTGTTGCGGGCCGTCGAATACGCCGTACAGCGCATACAAACCAACGCCGCCAATGGCGATCAGCTTGATCACCGACTCGAAGGCAATGGCAAACACCAGGCCTTCGTGTTTCTCGCGGGTGGCGATGTGGCGCGAGCCGAAGAAAATCGTGAACAGCGTAATCAGCGCGCAAAAGCTCAGGGCCACGCGATGCTGCACCGGTTCGCGGGTGAGGATGCCGATGGAGTCCGCCACGGCCTGAATCTGCAGGGCCAGCAACGGCAGCACGCCGATCAGCATGAAGATCGTGGTCAGTGCGCCGGCCCAGGTACTGCGAAAGCGAAACGCGAACAGGTCGGCCAGCGACGACAGTTGATAGGTGCGAGTGATCTTCAGGATCGGATACAGCAACACCGGCGCGAGCAGAAATGCCCCGGAAACCCCAAGGTAGCTGGAGAGAAAGCCGTAGCCGTACTGATAGGCCAGGCCCACCGTGCCGTAAAACGCCCAGGCACTGGCGTAAACGCCCAGCGACAGGGTGTAAGTCAGGGGGTGGCGAATGATCGCCCGGGGGATCATGCCCCGTTCGCTGATCCAGGCGACGCCGAACAGCACCGCCAGGTACGCGGCGCTGATCAGGATCATCTGGGTCAGGCTAAAGCTCATCGGCATCTTTTTGGCTCTGCAGGATGAAGGTCACGACGATCAGAATCAGCCAGAGCAGATACGGGCGATACCAGGCGCCAGTGGCGTCGATCCACCAATCCATGATGGCCGGGGAAAACAGGTAAATCCCCACTACCAGGAGCAGGACCAAGCGATAGATGTACATCCCGGCCTCTCTTTTTTATGCGCGTGCCCGAAAACGTGCGGCGATGGTAACGGATGGGCGCGCCACAGCAAGTCTGATCACTGTAGTTGCGCTTCGGGCAGGTTGAGTGTGCGCGGGATCTTCAGCGCGTCCCAGTGGGTAATGCCCCAGTTCAGCACTTCCCGTGGTGTGGCGTACGCCAGCTCTGTGCCGGGATTTTGCCCAAGTGCGCGCAATGCGCGCAGCAACAACGGTGTTGCCTGGTCTTCGGTCAGCGGCGGCGAACGGTAGGACTTGCCGAGCTTGTTGCCGTCAGGCTGGGTAATCAACGGGATGTGCAGATAGCGCGGTTGCGAAAAGCCCAGCAGTTCTTGCAGATAGAGCTGGCGTGGCGTGGAGTCCAGCAGGTCGGCGCCACGGACGATGTCGGTGATGCCTTGCCAGGCATCATCGAGCACTACCGCCAGTTGATAGGCATAGAGCCCGTCGCGGCGGCGGATCACGAAATCGCCGACGTCCCGGCCCAAGTGTTGGCGGTACTCGCCCTGCACGCGGTCGATGAAGTGGTATTCCAGCTCAGGCACGCGCAAGCGAATGGCGGCATCTTCAGTGCCATGGCCTGCATTGCGACACAAACCCGGATAAATGCCGTGATACGGCTCCAGTTGTTTGCGCGAGCACGTGCAGGCGTAGGCCAGGCCGTGATTGAACAGGCGATTGAGCACTTCGGCGTAGGCATCGTGACGGTCGCTCTGTCGGACCATTTCGCCGTCCCATTCGAAACCGTAGCTTTCCAGTGCCTTGAGAATGGCCGCTTGGGCACCGGGTTCTTCCCGTGGCGGATCGAGGTCTTCCATGCGCATCAACCAGCGCCCGCCCACCGAGCGCGCGTCGAGGTACGAGGCCAGCGCTGCGACCAGCGAACCGAAATGCAGATGGCCGCTTGGCGTAGGGGCGAAGCGTCCGATATAGGCGGGGGCGATGGCGGTCATAAGGCGATTTCAGGCTGTCCAATCGTTTCGAGCATGGCTTGAAGCCGTCTTCGCGAGCAAGCTTCGCTCCTACAGGAGATTGCGCCGGCCTTTGTAGGAGCGAAGCTTGCTCGCGAAGGCGATTCCGAAGACGCAATAAACATCAGCAAATATCAGAAACAAAAACGGAGCGTTCGCACGCTCCGTTCTTCGTTCAAGTCGCAATTACTTGCCGACTTGCTTTTCCTTGATTTCCGCCAGGGTCTTGCAGTCAACGCACATGTCGGCGGTAGGGCGTGCTTCCAGTCGCTTGACGCCGATCTCGACGCCGCAGGACTCGCACCAGCCATATTCTTCGTCTTCGATCAATTGCAGCGTCTTGTCGATCTTCTTGATCAACTTGCGCTCGCGGTCACGGGCGCGCAATTCAAGGCTGAATTCTTCTTCCTGGCTGGCACGGTCTGCCGGGTCAGGGAAGTTGGCCGCCTCGTCTTTCATGTGATCAACCGTGCGGTCGACTTCCTGCATCAAGTCCTGTTTCCACTTGTTCAGGATCTTGGTGAAGTGAGCGCGCATGGGTTTGCCCATGTACTCCTCGCCCTTAACTTCTTTGTAGGGTTCGAAGCCGCTGATCGACTGATTTTGCTGCTTTGCTTGGGTGGGCATGAAATGGACCGCCTCTACTCTTGTAATCCATCTGCGCAGGATTGCTCCATCACCGACACCTGCCGGCCCTGCGGCTGCAAGCGGGCGAACTTACCAGATCAAATCGGGCCGCGCTACTCCCGGATGTCGAGGTAGTGGCCCGAAGGGCTTGCAAATGATTGCAAAGCCTTGACCGGTGGTGCTGAAGACCTGATCAATTAATGATTTTAGTCAAACCTTGCGCACTCGCATGGGTCGTTTGTGGCCAAGGTCTTAACGCGTCTGACCGCTTTAGGTTCTCGCTCGTTCCTGCGCTTGGGTAGAATCGGTTTTTTTTACCCTGTTGAAGGAAGGCTCATGGCTCAGTCCTACAGTGCCCGCAGTCGCGCGATCGAACCGTTCCATGTCATGGCGCTGCTGGCGCGGGCCAATGAACTGCAAGCTGCCGGCCACGATGTGATCCACCTGGAAATCGGCGAACCGGATTTCACCACCGCCGAGCCGATCATCCAGGCCGGCCAGGCCGCGCTGACGGCGGGGAAAACCCGCTACACCGCCGCCCGTGGCATTCCCGAGTTGCGTGAGGCCATTTCCAGCTTCTATCAGCAGCGTTACGGTTTGAACATCGATCCGCGGCGAATCCTCATCACCCCCGGCGGTTCCGGCGCGTTGCTGCTGGCCAGTGCGTTGCTGGTGGATCCGGGCAAACACTGGCTGCTGGCGGACCCGGGTTACCCCTGCAACCGGCATTTCCTGCGGTTGGTGGAAGGCGCGGCGCAGCTTGTTCCTGTCGGTCCGGAGGTGCGTTACCAACTGACACCGGACTTGATCGACCGTCATTGGGATCACGACAGCGTCGGCGCGCTGGTGGCGTCGCCGGCCAACCCGACCGGGACCCTCCTGACCCGCGATGAGCTGGCGGGCCTGTCGACCGCGATCAAGGCGCGGCATGGCCATCTGGTGGTGGACGAGATCTATCACGGCCTGACTTACGGCACTGATGCCACCAGCGTGCTGGAAGTCGATGACAGCGCCTTCGTACTGAATAGTTTTTCAAAGTATTTCGGCATGACCGGCTGGCGACTCGGTTGGCTGGTGGCGCCGGAAGCGGCGGTCGGCGAGCTGGAAAAACTCGCACAGAACCTCTACATCAGCGCCCCGAGCATGGCGCAGCATGCCGCACTGGCCTGTTTCGAGCCTGCGACCATCGCCATTCTTGAAGAGCGTCGCGCCGAGTTTGGTCGGCGCCGGGATTATCTGCTGCCCGCACTGCGGGAGTTGGGTTTCGGCATCGCTGTTGAACCCGAGGGTGCGTTCTATTTGTATGCCGATATCAGCAAGTTCGGCGGCGATGCCTTCGCGTTCTGCCGGCATTTCCTTGAAACCGAGCACGTGGCGATTACGCCGGGCCTCGACTTCGGGCGTTTTCAGGCCGGCCACCACGTGCGGTTTGCCTACACCCAAAGCCTTCCGCGTTTGCAGGAAGCGGTCGAACGCATCGCTCGCGGCTTGAAGAGCTGGCAAGGCTGATGCGGTTCAATCCTCCCCTCGAAGAAGGTCGACTGATCCGACGTTACAAGCGTTTTCTCGCCGATATCGAAACCGTTCATGGCGAGTTGCTGACAATTCACTGCCCGAACACCGGCTCGATGCTCAATTGTCAGGTGGAGGGCGGGCAGGTCTGGTTCAGTCGCTCCAATGATCCCAAGCGCAAATTACCCGGCACTTGGGAAATCGGCGAGACCCCTCAAGGTCGCTTGTTCTGCGTGAACACCGGGCGCGCCAACGGTTTGATTGAGGAAGCACTGCGGGGCGGCGTCATTACTGAGCTCAACGGCTTCACTGAACTGAAACGCGAAGTGGCCTACGGGCAGGAGAACAGTCGCATCGACTTTCGCCTCGATTACCCACGCGGGCCGGCGTATGTGGAAGTCAAAAGTGTGACGTTGGGCTTCGATGGCTCATCGGTGGCGGCGTTTCCCGATGCGGTCACCCAGCGTGGTGCCAAGCATTTGCGGGAACTGGCGCATCTGGCGCGGGACGGGATTCGTGCGGTGCAGTTGTATTGCGTGAACCTCACCGGCATCGATGCCGTGCGTCCTGCTGAGGAAATCGATTCGGCCTACGCGGCCGCTTTGCGAGAAGCGGTGGCGTGCGGTGTTGAAGTCCTGGCTTACGGCGTGCGGTTGACCCACGAGGAAATGCGGGTCGAGCGGCGTCTTGAGGTGTTGCTCAACGGTTAGAGGCTGACCCAGATTCCTTGAGCATCTTCGCGACTTTCAACAGTGGTCAGGGATTGTCCGGCGCACGGGCCGGCGACGCACTCGCCATCTTCGATCAGGAACAGTGCGCCGTGGGTGGCGCACTGGATCAGGCTGTTGCTGGGGTCGAGAAACCGGTCGGGTGTCCATTCCAGCCCGACGCCACGGTGCGGGCAACGGTTGTTATAGACGTAGACCTGACCGTTCCGGCGTACGGCGAAAAGCTTCTCGCCGTCGATCTCGAAACCGCGGCTGCTGGACTCGGCCAACTCAGCGCCTGCGCAAAGAAACTTCATGTCTATCCTCAAGTGCGGCGGCTCGTGACTGGATATGTCCGAGCTTGACGTTCAAATGCAAACAATTATCAAATGGCCGCTTCGCCCGTCGGGTGCAGGTGCCGGATGCCGAGGATACTTGGCCTGTCACTTCAATGCCTGGGAAAACCATTAAAGGAAGCTGTTTATGCGCCTGAGTACCCGCGTTGCTGCGCTCTGTGCCGGACTTCTCGTCAGCCACCACGTCGCAGCGGCCGAGTTGCCACAACGCTGGGTCAGTGCCGGTGGGGCCTTGTCGGAGTGGGTCAGCGCGCTCGGCGGTGAATCGAAACTGGTCGGTGTCGACACCACCAGCCAGCACCCGGAATCGCTCAAGGCGTTGCCGAGCATCGGTTATCAGCGGCAGCTGTCGGCGGAGGGCATCTTGAGCTTACGCCCGCAGATCCTGGTCGGCACCGAAGAAATGGGGCCGCCGCCGGTGATTTCGCAGATTCGCACGGCGGGGGTGCAAGTCGAGCTGTTCTCGGCTCAGCCTGATCTGCCGACGTTGCAGGCTAACTTGCAGCAGTTGGGCAAATTGCTCGGCGCCGAGGACAAGGCTGCGCAACTGTTCCAGGGCTATCAACAGCAGCTCGATCAGCAAAAGGTTCGGGTCACCAATGCGCAGCTGACGCAACCCTCACCGGGTGTGCTGGTGCTGCTCGGTCATGCGGGCGGCAAGCCTCTTATCGCAGGCAAGGACACCGCTGCTGATTGGCTGATCCAGAAGGCCGGTGGGCACAACCTGGCGACGCACACCGGTTACAAACCTTTTTCCAATGAATCCTTGATCAGCCTGGACCCCGAAGTGCTGGTGTTCGCCGACCGCGCATTGACCGGTGAAGCGGCGCGCGCAGCGCTGTTCAAGGAGAACCCGATTCTGTCTTCCACCCGCGCCGCCAAGGACGGACGAGTCATGGAACTCGATCCAACGCTGCTGGTGGGTGGGCTTGGCCCGCGATTGCCCGAGGCGTTGAAAAAGATCAGTGACGGTTTCTATCCCGGCACTGTTGCTCAATGACCGTCCTGGTAAAACCCCGGGCGTTGTTCATCGGCCTGAGCCTGCTGTGTTTGCTGGCGATCTGGCTGTCGTTGGCGCTCGGGCCGGTGAGCCTGCCGTTGCTCGATACCTTGCGCGCAGCGTTACGCATGATCGGCCTGCCCTTTGCGCCTGACGGACTGGAGCAGGCCGAGCTGATCCTCGGGCAGATTCGCCTGCCGCGTACCTTGTTGGGATTGGCGGTGGGTGGTGTGCTGGCGTTGTCGGGCGTGGCGATGCAGGGCTTGTTTCGCAACCCATTGGCCGATCCGGGGTTAGTGGGCGTTTCCGGTGGCGCGGCATTAGGCGCGGCCATTGCAATTGTCGGCGGCTCGGCGTTTGGTGGATTGCCGGAATTCCTCGGACCGTACCTTTTATCGCTGTGCGCGTTTCTCGGCGGGCTCGGCGTGACAGCGATGGTGTATCGACTGGGTCGGCGCAACGGCCAAACCGATGTCGCAACCATGCTGTTGGCGGGTCTCGCTTTGACGGCGCTGGCCGGCTCGATCGTGGGGCTGTTTACCTACCTGGCAGACGACACGACTTTGCGAACGCTGACCTTCTGGAATCTGGGCAGTCTGAACGGTGCCAGTTATTCGCGACTCTGGCCGTTACTGTTGATCAGTGCCGGCGTGGCGCTGTGGTTGCCGCGTCGCGCCAAGGCGTTGAATGCGTTGTTGCTGGGAGAGTCGGAGGCCGGGCACCTGGGCATCGACGTCGAAAAGCTCAAGCGTGAGTTGGTGTTTTGCACGGCGTTGGGTGTCGGCGCGGCGGTGGCAGCGGCGGGGATGATCGGCTTTGTCGGGCTGGTGGTGCCGCATCTGGTGCGTCTGCTGGCCGGTCCCGATCATCGGGTGTTGCTGCCGGCCTCGGTGCTGGCAGGCGCCAGTCTCCTGTTGTTCGCGGATCTGGTGGCGCGACTGGCCTTGGCGCCGGCGGAGTTGCCGATCGGAATCGTCACCGCGATGATCGGTGCGCCGGTCTTTCTTTATCTATTGCTGCGAGGGCGTGCCTGATGTTGCGAACGCAAAATCTGCACATCCGCCGAGGCCGCAAGATTGTCCTGATGGATATTACGCTTGAGCTCAAACCGGGAGAGGTCCTCGGCGTGCTGGGGCCTAACGGTGCGGGCAAAAGTACGTTGCTGGGTGCCTTGTGCGGCGAGTTGCAGGCTGATCACGCCAGCGTGTGGCTCGATGAGCGCGAGTTGCGTGACTGGACCGGCGCGCAACGAGCGCAACGCCTGGCGGTGTTGCCACAAGTCTCGACCTTGAACTTCGCCTTTCGCGTCGAGGAAGTCGTCGGCATGGGGCGCTTGCCGCACCAGACCGGCCGGGTCCGCGATGACGAAATCGTCGCCGCCGCATTGCAGGCCGCCGATGCCGGGCATTTGAGTGGTCGCAGCTATCTGGCGTTGTCCGGCGGCGAACGTCAGCGCGTGCATCTGGCGCGGGTGCTGGCGCAACTCTGGCCGGGCGAGGTGGGGCAAACGCTGTTGCTCGACGAGCCGACTTCGATGCTTGATCCGCTGCATCAACACACCACCTTGCAAGCGGTGCGCGAGTTCGCCGATCGCGGCGCGTCCGTGTTGGTGATCCTGCATGATCTGAACCTGGCGGCGCGCTATTGTGATCGCCTGTTACTGCTCGAAGGCGGGCGGCCGGTCGCGCTCGATACCCCGGAGCAAGTGTTGCGTCCGGAACCGCTCAAGGCGGTATTCGGGCTGGACGTCTTGGTGCAGCAGCACCCGGAGCGTGGGCATCCGCTGATCATCGCCCGCTGAGTCATTGATAGAGGGTGTGGGTATGCGTGTGATGGTGATTCTGGCGGTGCTGATGCTGAGTGCTTGTCAGCATGTTTCGACGCCGCCGGTCACCGGCGAGATTCGCGACTTGCGCAGTGGTCAGACGCTGACGGCGCAGGAACTGCTGGCGCGTCTGGCCAAGCCGTCGCGATTGATCGTGGGGGAGCAGCATGACAATCGCGATCACCATGAACTGCAACGCTGGTTATTGCAGGCGCTGGGAGAGCGGCGCCCGCAAGGCAGCCTGCTGCTGGAAATGCTCACGCCGGATCAACAGCTGCGCGTCGATGACGTTCGCCACGCCTCGACGCTGCCCTCGGACTTGCCTGGTGCATTAGCCTGGCAACCTGGCTGGGACTGGAATCTGTATGGGCCGATCATTCGTTTCACCCTGGCCCAACCTTATCCGCTGCTGGCCGCCAACCTGGACACTGTCGAGGTGCGTGCTTTTTACGCCCGGCCGCCGACATTAAGCGGCGTTCGCTCCAATGCCACGTCGGTCAAGGATGAGTTACTGGCACAGATCAGCGGTTCCCATTGCGGCCTGCTGCCCGAATCGCAAATGCCGGCGATGCTCGCCGTCCAGCAGCAACGTGACCGGCGCATGGCCGAGCGGCTGTTGGCTGCACCCACTCCTGCATTGCTGTTCGCCGGCGCTTACCACGCGCGAAAGGATGTCGGCGTGCCGATCCATGCGCTTGATCTGGGAACGCCCGAAGCGCCCGTGGTTTTAATGCTGGCGCAGCAGGGTGGTGAAGTCACGGCGGCGATGGCCGATTACGTCTGGTACACGCCTGCCATGCCGACGCCGGATTACTGTGCAGAGATGCGCAAGGGCCAGCCAGAATCAAAACCCTAAGCAACGGCAAAACCGATCCCTTGTAGGAGCCGGCTTGCCGGCGATGGCGATGTATCAGTCAACGCATTTAGTGACTGACCCACCGCTATCGCCGGCAAGCCGGCTCCTACAGGGGCTCTGTTTTGCCAGGGGACTTTTGCACAGGCAAAAAAAGACCCGGCAAGAGCCGGGTCAAATAACCGTGATTAGCCTGATGAGGAGATATCTGAGAGTCCGAACCAAGGGCTTTTCAAATATCGACCAGTCTCGCGACCAGTTGTGATAATCATAGCGATTCTCATTACCAAGTCAACCGCTGATTTTTCATTTCCTCGGAAATTGTCAGTTGCCTGGCGAGAAGCCCCGTAATCATTGGGCTTCAGACTATGTTCCTGATGAGCTCAACTGCGTGATCTGTTTGTTCAGCAGGTCAATGCGTCGGGCCATGCTCTCGATCAGGCTGTGGGCGATCTTCGGATTGCTTTGAGTGAGGCTGAGAAACTCTCCTTCGCTCCGTTCAATTCTTGTGGCGTGACGAGATTGCTTCCAGCTGTTTATTCAGGGCTTCCTTGCGCTCGGCGGGGATGTCGTTCCAATGCACATCCATCAGCGCGCCTTCGATCGCATATAACAACACCTTGGATGCCCGGAACCCGCGCGTGCGCACAGCCCGATAGGCATCCACCGCCCCCAGGCGACGCAAGTCCGAGGCGCTGTGGATGCCCACGGCATGCAGCCACTGCGCCGATGTCTTGCCAAGATTCTTCAGGTGCTGCAGTTCATCATTCATCAAGCCTCCTTGCGACGGCCGAACGGTGCGTGGGCAAGCTTCTGAGGAGTGTAGCCATCAGTAGGAAAAGCGTGATTGTTTGGTCGGTTTCGGAGCAAATGCTTCTAAGAAGCGACTCCGATGTGCAGCGTAAAAATACGCGAGCAAGGTAGGAAAAGGCGGAAGGGCGTCAAGTTTTCAAGCTGAAAACACCCACAGTCCAGCGCAAGGCGGGGGGCGCCAAGGCTGAGCACTGGACATGTCAGTTATCGGTCGTTTTTAACGGGTTCGATAACGCAGGCGTGTACCAAAATTCATCGACATCAGAATTTCATCGGCACTCAGCTCTCGTGGAAAGTAGGCGCCGGAGATCTGCGCGTGGGCCAGGCTTGCGCCTTCCAGGTTTGAGTTGCTGAAATCGATGCCGCGCAAGTCGGCAGAGCGGAAGTAAGCATCGGTAAAGTCGATGCCGTCGGCATTCAGTTCGCGCAGGTCCAGGCCTCGGAAGTCACCACCGACCATGTCGATAGGTCCGTCTTTTGGACGTTCGTTGTTGAAACCTGTGATGTCGTCTTTGTGCAGTAAGGCATAAAGCGGGGTGTCGAGAAGTTTCGGCTGGCTCATGTCACATCACCTGTTGGTTTTATGACGCCAGTATAGTGCCACTATTTGACAGCCGTGAAGCCAGCGAAGGCTCCACGGCTGAAATACTTTTTTACAGGCCCGGCAGGCGTTGGCGAATTTGCGCAACGACGGTGTCGAGGGTCCCGCTTTCATTGGTCTGCACGCGTTTGCTGCACAGAATCTCTTCTGGCGTCAGGGCTTCACGATTGGCTTGCTGCGCTTCGATAACGGCCAGATTGGCGTCGGATGGATCCTTTTTGTCTGCCTGGCGCAGGGCCAGCCAGCTTTCGATCACCGCTTGTGGCGCGTTGCAATCAAGGATCAGGAACGGCGCGCCGGTGGCTTCGGCAATTTTCGCCGCGCCGTCACGCTGGTCGCGCTTGAGGTAAGTGGCATCGACCACCACTGGGAAACCGGCGCGCAGGATGACCGCGGCGATTTCATGCAGGCGAGCGTAGGTTGCGGCGCTGGCGTCGGCGCTATAAATGCCGGCTTGCGGATCGTTGGCGACAGTTTGTTCGCCGAACAGGCGTTTGCGTTCGACATCGGAACGCAGGCGAATTGCGCCCAGCGCTTCCACCAGGCGCATGGCCACGTGGCTTTTGCCAACAGCGGAAACGCCGTGGGTGATGGCCATGAAGCGCGAAGGAATGGTGCTGTAGCTTTCCGCCAGGTTTGCATAGTTGCGGTACTGGCGCAGGGTCGTGGCGCGCTGCACCGGGTCGGCCTCGGCCGGCATGCTGAACAGGCTGACCTTGGCGCGAACCAGCGCACGGTAGGCTTTATAGAAGTTCAGCAGTTCCAGGCCCTGATAATCGCCGGTCAACTCCAGGTACTGGCTGATAAAGCGACGGGCCAGGCTCTTCAGGCCGCGGTCTTCAAGGTCCATCGCCAGGAAGCCGGTGTCGGCATAGACGTCGGTGAAGCGGAACGGCTCGTTGAATTCGATGCAGTCGAAGATCACGACCTTGCCATCGATCACGGTGGCGTTGCCCAGGTGGATATCACCGTGGCACTCGCGAATGAAACCCTTGGCCTTACGCTGGGCAAACAGTGGCTTGAGGCGTTCGAAGCTGCTTTCGGCCCAGGCTTGCAAGGCATCAAGTTGCAGCAGGTCCGCCTTGTCACTCAGGAACGGGCGGATCTGCTCGAAGTTCTGCCGCACTGGCGCCATGACGCTTTCCGGCGTGCCGGCTTCGTGTTCCGCAGGCACCTTTGGTGCGGTGAGGTGGAATTGCGCGATCTGTGCGGCCATCTCGTCGATGTGCGCGGTGGTCAATTCGCCGTTGGCTTGCAGCGTGCTGAGCAGTTGGCTTTGTGGGAACTGACGCATTTTCAGCGCGTATTCGATGACCGGACCGTCGCCGCCCAGTTGTGGCGCTTCGGCGCTGCCGGTAATCGGCAATACTTCGAGATACAAATCATTGGTCAGGCGCTGGTTCAGGCGCAGTTCTTCACCACAGAAATGCTCGCGGGCATCGAGGCTGGTGAAGTCGAGGAAGCCGAAATTGACGGGTTTCTTCACTTTATAAGCGAAAGCGCCTGTGAGAATGACCCAGGAGATGTGGGTTTCGATGAGCTGAAACCCGTCTACCGGGTGCGGGTAGAGGGCCGGGTTTTGCAGGGCGGCGATCAGGGACTGGCTCACAGGCGTTCCTTCAGAGTCTGGGAAAATTCACGGCCGCCATTATGGCCGCAAGTCCGCCCGACGCAAACCTCGGCGGGCTCCTGTTGAGTATGAATAAAGTGCGTATAATCCGGCGCCATGACTCGTACTCGATCCCCCCGTACCCCCAAAAAACCACCTTCCAGGGGCCTGCGCCCTTGGCTGGGCTGGGCCCTTAAACTCAGTCTGGTCGGCCTTGTGGTGCTCGCCGGGTTCGCGGTTTACCTCGACGCTATTGTCCAGGAGAAGTTCTCCGGCAAGCGCTGGACTATCCCGGCCAAGGTGTATGCGCGCCCGCTCGAGCTGTTCACCGGCCAGAAGCTGAGCAAGGAAGACTTCCTCACCGAACTCGACGCCCTGGGCTATCGCCGCGAAAGCGTGAGCAACGGCCCCGGCGCAGCAGCGGTCAACGGCAACACCGTTGACTTGAATACCCGTGGTTTCCAGTTCTATGAAGGCATGGAGAACGCCCAGCCCGTGCGCGTGCGATTCTCCGGCGACTACGTGGCCGAACTTTCAGCGACCAATGGTTCGAAGCTTTCTGTGGTGCGGCTGGAACCGCTGCTGATCGGCGGGATTTATCCGAAGAATCTCGAAGACCGCATTCTGATCAACATCGATCAGGTGCCGCCGTATCTGCTGGAAACCCTGGTCGCTGTAGAAGACCGGGACTTCTATAGCCACTGGGGCGTGTCGCCGAAGTCGATTGTCCGCGCCATCTGGGTCAACACCTCTGGCGGCAAGATGACCCAGGGCGGTAGTACCCTGACGCAACAGTTGGTCAAGAACTTCTACCTGACCAGCGAACGCAGCCTGAGCCGCAAACTCACCGAAGCCATGATGGCGATGCTGCTTGAGCTGCATTACGACAAACGGGAGATTCTTGAGGCCTACCTCAACGAAGTGTTCGTCGGTCAGGATGGCCAGCGCGCGGTGCACGGTTTCGGCCTCGCCAGCCAGTTCTTCTTCGGGCAGCCGTTGTCCGAACTGAAACTGCATCAAGTCGCGATGCTGGTGGGCATGGTCAAGGGACCGTCCTATTACAACCCGCGTCGCAATCCGGAGCGGGCGCTCGAGCGGCGCAACCTGGTGCTCGATGTGCTTGAGCAGCAAGGCGTCGCCACCGCCGAGCAGGTCGCTGCGGCGAAGAAAATGCCTTTGGGTGTGACGACGCGCGGCAAACTGGCCGACAGTTCGTTCCCTGGGTTTCTCGACCTGGTTAAACGTCAACTGCGCGAAGACTATCGCGACGAAGACTTGACCGAAGAAGGCCTGCGGATCTTCACCAGTTTCGATCCAATTTTGCAGATGAAAGCGGAAGCGTCGGTCAACGATACGTTCAAGCGCTTGTCCGGCCGTAAAGGTTCCGATGACGTTGAAGCCGCGATGGTCGTGACCAACCCGGAAACCGGTGAGGTCCAGGCCATGATCGGCAGTCGCCAGGCGAGCTTCGCCGGTTTCAACCGGGCGCTGGATGCTGTGCGACCGATCGGTTCGTTGATCAAGCCGGCGGTTTATCTGACAGCCCTTGAGAAACCTAGCCAGTACACGTTGACCAGTTGGCTGTCGGACGAATCCTTCTCGGTAAAAGGCGCGGACGGGCAGGTCTGGAAACCGCAAAACTATGATCGCCGCTCCCATGGCACTGTTTTCCTTTATCAGGGCCTGGCGCACTCCTACAACCTGTCGACCGCGCGTCTCGGGTTGGCGGTGGGCGTGCCGAATGTCTTGAAGACGCTGGCGCGCCTGGGGGTGAGTCGCGAGTTTCCGGCATTCCCGTCGATGCTGCTGGGTGCTGGCGGCATGACCCCGATCGAAGTGGCGACCATGTACCAGACCCTCGCCAACGGTGGCTTCAATACGCCGATGCGCGGGATTCGTAGCGTGCTGACGGCGGAAGGCGAGCCGCTCAAGCGGTATCCGTTCCAGATTCAGCAGCGTTTCGATCCGGCGTCCATTTACCTGATCCAGAGTGCCATGCAGCGGGTCATGCGCGAAGGCACCGGCAGTTCGGTTTACAACGTGTTACCGAAAACCCTGACGCTGGCGGGCAAGACCGGTACGAGTAACGATTCGCGAGACAGCTGGTTCGCCGGCTTCAGTCAGGATTTGCTGGCGGTGGTGTGGCTGGGACGTGATGACAACGGCAAGACCCCGTTTACCGGTGCCACTGGCGCGTTGCAGGTCTGGACCAGTTTCATGCGCAAGGCTGATCCGTTGCCGCTGGACATGCCGCAGCCGGATAATGTGGTTCAGGCCTGGGTCGATTCACATACCGGACAAGGCTCTGATGCCAACTGCCCAGGCGCCGTGCAGATGCCGTATATTCGCGGCAGCGAACCGCCTCCCGGCGCTGCTTGCGGTGGCGAAAGCCCTGTTAACGGTGAAACGGTGATGGATTGGGTCAAGGGCTGGATGAATTAAGCAAAGAGGGTTTCAAGTGAACAAATGGTTGATTCCAGCGGTTGCCGCCGTGGCTTTGCTCAGCGGTTGCTCCAGCGTACAGCGTGGTTCGATTCCGGTTGTGGATTCCGGCAGCGCCGTTTCCAACAGTGAACGTGTTTCGGCCAATGGCGGTTTTCGTCAAACGACGGTTAAACGTCCTGTGCAATCCCAGACCCAGGCGATTCCGCAAGGTGACACCGGCGTCGTGGTAATGGTGCCGGGTGGCGGTGCAGTTGCATCGGCACCGATCAGCACTTCGCCGATTACGCCAGGCCCGATCACTTCGGGTCCGATCGACACTTCGCCAGTCCAGTCGGCCCCGATCAATCAGGGCAGCTACAGCATGCCATCGACACCGAGCGGGATTCCTTCGTCGAGCGCCGGTGGCTTGTCAGCCGATGAACAACTGGACGGTCCGGTATTGGCGCTGCTGACCACTGCTCAGCAGCAACAGGCTGGCGGTGACCTCAACGGTGCTTCTTCCAGTCTGGAGCGCGCCCAGCGTGTTGCGCCGCGCGAGCCGCAAGTGCTTTATCGTCTGGCGCAGGTTCGCATGGCCCAAGGTGATGCGGCACAAGCCGAGCAGTTCGCTCGTCGTGGTCTGACCCTCGCCAATGGGCGTCCGGCACTTCAGGCCAGTCTGTGGGAATTGATCGGTCAGGCACGTGATAAGCAGGGTGATTCCGCTGGCGCTGCACTGGCCCGTCAGAAGGCCAAGGTTTCGCTGTGATGGACGCACGCTTTCCGAAAATTGCCGAGCAGCTGCTGTTGATCGAGCGCGAGTTGCGGGTTCAGGGGTGGTGGGACGATGTCTCGCCATCGGTTGAAGCGCTGTCCAGTGTCGAGCCGTTCTCGGTCGATACGCTGGATTTCGAGCAGTGGCTGCAATGGATTTTCCTGCCGCGCATGAAAGCGATCCTCGAGCAGGATTTGCCGTTGCCCAATGCCTCGGGCATTCAGGAGATGGCGGAAATGGTCTTCGCCAGCCGCAATGTCCAGGGCAAGGATCGGCAGTTGCAGGTTCTGCTCAAAGAGTTCGACCAACTGATCACCGCCTCCCGCTGACCCCGATTTCTTGTAGGAGCAGAGCTTGCTCGCGAAGGCGGCGTAACATTCAAAAGATATGTTGAATGTTACGCCGCCTTCGTCGGAACGCCGCCCGGAGCAAGCTCTGCTCCTACAGGTATCTACTGGCAGTTTTCAGCGATCTGTCTTTGTGCTTCAGCAGTTCGATCCTGACGTTGCTCGTCGGTCAGGCGGCGCATCTCACCCTCGACATCCTCCCGTATCCGCGGATTGTTCTGCAGTTGAGCCAGGTTCGTCCGCGCCTGCTCGCAGAATACCTTTAGCTGCGCTTGCTGCTCGGCGACCTGTTTTTTAACGGTCTTATCGATGGCCTGTTGATCGCCAATGGCGTTACTGCGGGGCAGCGTAGCCGGCTTGTTCGCAGAGGAGGGCGTGACAACGGTCGTGGCTTGCCGGCCCTGGGGCGGTTGCGCATCGAAGTGGGTAACGCCTTGTTCATCGACCCACGTGTAAATCTGAGCGGCCATGCACAAAGGGCTGATGGCGATCAGCAGGCTGGCGGTCAGGAAAAACGTTCGCATGCCATTTCCTTGTATTGGGTTGCGCAATTGAAGCTAACACAGTTGCTGTTTAGCGGTTTTTTCTTGCTTTCTCATGTGCTTACTTCAATAAAGCACATTGACGACTTGACTTGCAGGGGACGAAACAGAAGAATCCAAAGTCCGCTGTAGAGGGACTGCCAGAAGCAGACCCACTCGGCAGATCATGAGGCGCACATCCGCGCCGACCTGTTACACCCGCAACGCGTTACCTCGCGCTGGGTGGGAAAGCCCCGCAACACTTGGGACGATCCCAATACTTGCTCAGTCAGTGCTGACGTAGTCGGCGACCACCGTCGCTCATGCTCTGCCGAGAAGTAAACCTATTAAGACCCGTCCTCTTGTATGTGGGCGGTATTCTGGCGTTTTAGAGGTGAACAACGTGGAGCTTTTATCTGGCGGTGAGATGCTCGTCCGCTTTTTGCGTGACGAAGGCGTCAAGTACATCTACGGGTACCCGGGTGGTGCTCTTCTTCATGTTTACGATGCCCTGTTCAAAGAACCGGAAGTGACCCACATCCTGGTTCGTCACGAGCAGGCTGCGACCCATATGGCTGACGGCTACGCTCGTGCCACCGGTAAAGCCGGTGTGGTACTGGTGACCTCCGGCCCGGGCGCAACCAACGCCATTACCGGTATTGCCACGGCCTACATGGACTCCATTCCGATGGTGGTCATTTCCGGCCAGGTGCCTAGCAACATGGTTGGCACCGATGCGTTCCAGGAAACCGACATGATCGGTATCTCCCGGCCGATCGTGAAGCACAGCTTCATGATCAAGCACGCGTCGGAAATCCCGGAAGTCATGAAGAAAGCGTTCTACCTGGCGCAATCCGGTCGTCCTGGTCCGGTCGTTGTCGATATCCCGAAAGACATGACCAACCCGGCCGAGAAGTTCGAATACATCTTCCCGAAAAAAGCCAAGCTGCGTTCCTACAGCCCGGCCGTTCGCGGTCACTCCGGACAAATCCGCAAGGCAGCCGAAATGCTCCTGGCGGCCAAGCGCCCTGTGATGTACGCAGGCGGCGGTGTGATTCTCGGTGGCGGCTCCGCGCCGCTGACCGAGTTGGCGAAGATGCTCAACCTGCCAGTGACCAATACCCTGATGGGTCTGGGTGCCTACCCTGGCACCGACCGTCAGTTCATCGGCATGCTCGGCATGCACGGCAGCTACACCGCCAACCTGGCGATGCACCATGCTGACGTGATCCTCGCAGTCGGCGCACGCTTCGACGATCGTGTCATCAACGGCGCGTCGAAGTTCTGCCCGAATGCCAAGATCATTCACATCGACATCGACCCGGCTTCGATCTCCAAGACCATCAAGGCCGACGTGCCGATCGTTGGTCCGGTGGAAAGCGTCCTGACCGAAATGGTCGCGATCCTCAAGGAAATCGGCGAGACCCCGAACAAGGAGTCCGTTGCCAGTTGGTGGAAGCAAGTTGATGAGTGGCGCGGTGATCGCGGCCTGTTCCCTTACGACAAGGGCGACGGCAGTGTCATCAAGCCGCAGACCGTGATCGAAACCCTGTGCGAAGTGACCAAGGGCGATGCCTTTGTTGCCTCCGACGTGGGTCAGCACCAAATGTTCGCGGCGCAGTACTACAAGTTCAACAAGCCGAACCGCTGGATCAACTCCGGTGGCCTGGGCACCATGGGCTTCGGTTTCCCGGCGGCCATGGGTATCAAGTTGAGCTTTCCGGATGCCGACGTCGCCTGCGTAACGGGCGAGGGCAGTATCCAGATGAACATTCAGGAACTGTCCACCTGTCTGCAATATGGTTTGCCGGTCAAAATCGTCATCCTGAACAACGGCGTTCTGGGTATGGTTCGTCAGTGGCAGGACATGAGCTACGGTAGCCGTCACTCGCACTCCTACATGGAATCGTTGCCTGACTTCGTCAAGCTGGCAGAGGCCTATGGCCATGTCGGCGTGCGCATCACCGACTCGAAAGACTTGAAGTCGAAGATGGAAGAAGCATTCGCCATGAAGGATCGCCTGGTGGTCATCGATATTGCAGTCGACACCAGCGAGCACGTCTATCCAATGCAGATCAAAGACGGCTCCATGCGCGATATGTGGCTGAGCAAGACGGAGCGTACTTAATCATGCGGCACATTATTTCCTTGCTTCTGGAAAACGAACCCGGTGCTCTGTCGCGTGTAGTCGGCCTGTTCTCGCAGCGCAACTACAACATCGAAAGCCTGACCGTGGCGCCAACCGAAGACCCGACTTTGTCGCGTCTGACGCTGACCACCGTGGGTCACGATGAGATCATCGAGCAGATCACCAAGAACCTGAACAAGCTGATCGAAGTGGTCAAACTGGTCGACCTGTCGGAAAGTGCTCACATCGAGCGCGAACTGATGCTGGTCAAGGTCAAGGCTACCGGCGCCCAGCGCGCCGAGATCAAGCGCACCACCGATATTTACCGTGGGCAGATCGTTGATGTCAGCGCTAGCGTGTATACCGTTCAATTGACCGGTACCAGCGACAAGCTCGACAGCTTCATTCAGTCCATCGGCACCGCGTCGATCCTGGAAACCGTCCGCAGCGGCGTAACCGGTATTGCTCGCGGCGACAAAGTACTCAGCATCTAAACCAAATTAGCGAATGGCCTGAACGGCCTGGATATATAGGGGAAATTCATGAAAGTTTTCTACGATAAAGACTGCGACCTGTCGATCATCCAGGGCAAGAAAGTTGCCATCATCGGTTACGGTTCCCAAGGCCACGCTCAAGCGTGCAACCTGAAAGACTCCGGCGTTGACGTCACTGTTGGCCTGCGTAAAGGTTCGGCGACCGTTGCCAAAGCCGAAGCTCACGGCCTGAAAGTGACCGACGTTGCTTCCGCTGTTGCGGCTGCCGACCTGGTCATGATCCTGACCCCGGACGAGTTCCAGTCCTCCCTGTACAAAAACGAAATCGAGCCGAACATCAAGAAAGGCGCCACCCTGGCCTTCTCCCACGGCTTCGCGATCCACTACAACCAGGTTGTTCCGCGCGCTGACCTCGACGTGATCATGATCGCGCCGAAAGCACCGGGCCACACCGTGCGTTCCGAGTTCGTCAAAGGCGGCGGTATCCCTGACCTGATCGCTATCTATCAGGATGCTTCCGGCAACGCCAAAAACGTTGCACTGTCCTACGCTGCCGGCGTTGGTGGCGGTCGTACCGGTATCATCGAAACCACTTTCAAGGACGAGACCGAAACCGACCTGTTCGGCGAACAAGCCGTTCTGTGCGGTGGTACCGTTGAACTGGTCAAAGCCGGTTTCGAAACCCTGGTTGAAGCTGGCTACGCGCCAGAAATGGCCTACTTCGAATGCCTGCACGAACTGAAACTGATCGTTGACCTCATGTACGAAGGCGGTATCGCCAACATGAACTACTCGATCTCCAACAACGCTGAATACGGCGAGTACGTGACTGGTCCGGAAGTGATCAACGCCGAATCCCGTCAGGCCATGCGCAACGCCCTGAAACGTATTCAGGACGGCGAATACGCCAAGATGTTCATCAGCGAAGGCGCAACCGGCTATCCTTCGATGACCGCCAAGCGTCGTAACAACGCCGCTCACGGTATCGAAATCATCGGCGAGCAACTGCGCTCCATGATGCCGTGGATCGGTGCCAACAAGATCGTCGACAAAGCCAAAAACTAAGTCGCACACTTGTACGGAAAACGCGGCCTAGGCCGCGTTTTTTCGTTTAGGAGGCCGGTTCTGGTATAAAGCTGCATCGTTTGTGGCCGAACCGTCGTCCCAGACACCTGTCGAAACTTTCCACCCCGTTGCAAGGTAATGTCCATGAGCGAACGTCCCGAAGAGCCAAACCAGGCTTCTGACGCCGAAAGCCTGCTGCCCATCGATGAACACGTCGAAGAAGGGCATGACGCTGAAGGCCGTAAAGTCCGGCATCGTGGTATCTATCTTCTGCCGAATCTGTTCACCACTGCGAACCTGTTCGCAGGGTTCTATTCCATCATCAATTCAATGAGTGCCCAGAGTGCCTTGAGTGCAGGTGATGCGATTGGCGCGAGCAAGTATTTTGCGTTTGCCGCGATCGCCATTTTTGTCGCCATGGTGCTCGACGGTCTCGACGGTCGCGTTGCCCGTATGACCAACACCCAGAGTGCCTTCGGTGCCGAGTACGACTCGCTGTCCGATATGGTCGCCTTCGGTGTCGCGCCGGCACTGCTGGCATTTGGCTGGGCCTTGGGCGATATGGGCAAGGTCGGCTGGATGGTCGCCTTTATTTATGTCGCCGGCGCTGCGTTGCGCCTGGCACGTTTCAACACCCAGGTGGGCACCGCCGACAAGCGCTACTTCATCGGCCTGGCCAGTCCGGCTGCGGCGGGTGTGGTTGCGGGTATTGTCTGGGCGTTCAGCGATTACGGCATTCAGGGTTCCAAGATGTCTTTCCTGGTAGCGCTGATGGTTGCGGCCGCCGGCATGCTGATGGTCAGCAACATCAAGTACAACAGCTTCAAGGAGCTGGACCTGAAAGGGCGCGTACCTTTCGTGGCGATCCTGGCCGTGGTGCTGGTGTTTGCCGTCGTGTTCAGTGATCCGCCGCGCATCCTGCTGCTGGTTTTCCTCGCCTATGCAGCGTCTGGCCCGGTTCAATACCTGTTACGTCTTCGTCGGCACAAAAGCGTGTAATTTCCCTCATACTCCGCAGTCTATTGGTGCATCTGTCCTCCAATGCTGCGGAGTTGCCATGCTGATCAAAGTCCCCAAGTCGTCCGACTGCCATGAGTCGGATGTCACGCCTGAATCCCTCTATCTATCTCGTCGTAATGTATTGGGCGCCGCCGTTGCCGGCTTGGCTGTGAGCAGCTTGCCGCGTTGGGCCAGTGCTGACGATGCCGCGCGATACGCGGATGTCGAGGCGGGCAACGCGCCATCCTGGTTTGCCGAAAAACTCCCTTCTACCAAGTGGGGCGCGGTCACCGTCAAGGATGAGGCGATCACGCCGTTCAAGGACGCGACCCACTACAACAACTTCTATGAGTTCGGTACCGACAAGGGTGATCCGGCCGCCAACGCCGGTTCTCTGAAAACCGAACCGTGGAGCGTGGTGGTGGACGGGGAGGTGGGTAAGCCGGGGCGATATGCGCTGGAGGACTTCATGAAGCCTTATCAGCTGGAGGAGCGTATCTATCGTCTTCGCTGTGTAGAGGCCTGGTCGATGGTCATTCCATGGATCGGATTTCCCATCTCTGCGTTGCTCAATGTTGTTGAGCCAACCTCCAAGGCAAAATTCATTCGCTTCGAAACGCTGCAGGACCCTAAGACCATGCCAGGGCAGCGCTCTGGTTTTGCCCTGATCGACTGGCCCTATGTAGAAGGGCTGCGTCTGGACGAGGCGATGAATCCGTTGGCGATTCTTGCAGTGGGCATGTACGGGCGTGAGTTGCCTAACCAGAACGGCGCGCCTCTGCGCCTGGTGGTGCCGTGGAAGTACGGCTTCAAGAGCGTCAAATCCATCGTGCGGATCAGTCTGGTCAGCGAGCAACCGAAAACCACCTGGCAAAGCATTGCTGCGGACGAGTACGGCTTCTATGCCAACGTAAATCCGACAGTCGATCATCCGCGCTGGACGCAGGCTCGGGAGCGTCGTTTACCGAGCGGTCTGTTCAAGCCCAATGTGCGTGACACGCAGATGTTCAACGGCTATTCGGACGAAGTTGCTTCTCTATATACAGGGCTCGATCTGCGGAAGAACTACTGATGCGATATCCGTTCTGGCGAGTGAGTGTCTTCATCGCTGCTGCGGTGTGGCCGCTGCTTTGGCTCTATCAGGCTTGGGCGGATGTGCTGGGGCCGGATCCGGGCAAGGTGCTGGTTGATCGGTTGGGGTTGGGGACGCTTGTACTGCTGCTTATTACATTGAGTTTCACGCCGTTGCTGAAGCTCACCGGTTGGGCGGGGTGGATTGCTGTCCGACGGCAGCTGGGTTTGTGGTGCTTCGCTTATGTAGTTCTCCATCTGAGTGGCTATATAGCGTTCATTCTTGGCTTTGATTGGTCGCAGCTGGGGGGCGAGTTACGCAAGCGGCCATACATTATTGTCGGTGTGCTGGGGTTCCTTTGTTTGCTGGCGTTGGCGATAACCTCCAACCGCTACAGTCAACGTCGGCTGGGGGCTGGCTGGAAGAAGCTGCATCGACTGGCTTATGGTGTTCTCGGTCTTGGCTTGCTGCATATGTTGTGGATCGTGCGTGCCGATCTGAAGGAGTGGGCGGTCTATGCCTCTATAGGCGCACTGCTATTGGTGTTGCGGTTACCGCCTGTCGCTCGTCGAATTCCGCGTTTAATAGCTAAAAAGACACCTTCTGAAAGAAAAGCATAATTAGGTGTTGACGGCAGATTCTGGAAGTCTATAATTCGCCCCACTTCCGGCGCAGTCGAAACGGAAAACTCCTTGGTAAACAAAGAGTTGCGCAGTTTTCGG